>NZ_NCTH01000013.1:0-138829 GCF_002105475.1 Vibrio sp. ArtGut-C1
TGTGACTCTTCCAGAGATCGCAGGCTCTTTGGCATCTCGAATTAATGATAATTTTCAGGTTCTCAAGCCTGCATCTTCAAGTTGATTCGGTATATCTTATTGTGGTTTACCGTTATTCTGGCCAAACGGAGAGACGTTTGGAACCATCTGCATGCTTGATTCCAAGAAGAATGAATACAGCGACACTTACCGCCAATTGCTCGGAACTTTCAAAGACTCAATCGAAGCGCAGCTCTCCGTCGTGTATCAGCAACACAAACTCCAGCGTCTTAATAATGAACTCAAAAATCGAGTTGAGAACCGTACTACGGATTTAGCGCAGTTGAGTTACTCCCTAACAAAAGAGATTGATCGTCGTAAGGCCGCAGAAAAACTAGTGAGCTACCAAAAAACACACGATCAGGGAACCGGATTCTTAAACCGCGCAGCACTGGAAAGTGTTGTCGGAGAAACGCTCGGAACGTTGGATCATAGCCAGCAATCACTGCTCGTGATAAACATTGGCTTTAGTAATGCTCGCAGTATCCAAACCCGTTATGGCTTTGAGGCCTTTGACGAGATATTAAAGGAATTTCGGTATCGCCTTGGTAAACGAGAATCGAGTTATTTTGTTACCGGGAGGCCGAGCTCGAATGACCTTGTATTACTCATTTGGGGCAACGATATTGATATGAAAATGCGTAAGCTACTGGATGATATCACCAATATTGGCTTGGGAAGCTTTTATATTAAAGACACAGAGGTTCACCTCAACTCTTATATTGGTGTTGTACAAGCCCACCAAACCAGCAATGCCAAACAACTTCTTCAAAATGCATGCTATGCCATGCTGCTGTGTAAAGAGTCTGGCGAAGCGTATAGTTATTTTTGTGAAAGTCATTCGAATGAGCTAAACAACCACAATCAATTGGAAAGCTACTTATTGCAAGCGGTAAGAAATGACGACCTGATGCTGTACTTTCAGCCCAAAGTTCACCCCCATACTCACAAATGGATTGGCGCAGAAGCATTGCTGCGCTGGAGACACCCAATACTGGGCGACGTCTCTAACGAAGCATTAATACATATGGCCGAACAAAACGGACTTATTTTTGAAGTTGGCTCTTTTGTTCTTCGTACCGCGATAGACAAAGCTAAACAGTGGTCGGAGTTAATTGATAATTTCAAAATTGCCGTTAACGTCTCTCCAATTCAATTACAAAACGTGAACTTTGCGGAGCAAGTGCAACACCTACTCGAATCCTTCCATTTACCAGCACATTTTCTTGAACTCGAGGTGACCGAGAGCGCTTTAATTGCCGACGAAATAGTAGCACGCACAACGCTAAACAAATTGCACGAACTAGGTGTGACATTGTCACTTGATGACTTCGGTACAGGGTACGCCTCTTTCAGCTATTTGAAGAAATACCCATTTGATGCCATCAAGATTGATAAGAGCTTTGTCCAGCAAATGGAAAAGTCGGACGATGATCGTGCGATCATTTGCTCTATCATACACATAGCTAAAAAACTGGACCTCCAAGTGGTTATTGAGGGCATTGAATCCCCCCAACAAGAGCAGTTTCTTATTGGTGAGGGTTGTGATATTGGGCAAGGCTTTCTCTATGGTAAACCGATGCCTTGTAATGAATTTGAGCAAAGTTTGTTTAATCAGCGTCTTTCAGGCGGACAATACGCCTACTCTTCCTAAGCATTCTCTTTACTAAGGTGGCGGTGGTTTCTATAATCGCCGCCCGCTTCTATTAAAAGGCCAATATCTTCATGGATCAGTTGACTGCCACGCTTAAGAAAATTGAAAAGCAGAACTACCGCGCTTATCAGCAAATCAAAGGTCAATACGACTTCACTGATTTCACTTTGTTCATCGATCACGTACAAGGAGATCCGTATGCTTCCGCGTCACGTTTTCGTGCAACTCGCGCCTGGTCCTTGACTGGTCTGGAATGGTTAAAAGACGAGTCCCCTGCTTTTCAACGAGCAGCACGTGATTTTATTGCGCGCAGTTTTGAGCAGTTTGCTAAACAAGAAAACTCCGTATCCATTTCATTGAATGGCCAAACTGTGTTGGATAGCACCGCAGTATTGTTTACCGAGGAAGGTATTGAACTGCGTTTTCGAGTTAACTTGCCTGCTGAAGGTCGTTCAGTGTTAGGGAAAAAAGCCAACAACATACTGACTTTCCATTTGCCTAAGTTTATCCGTCGAGCAACCTTAGAGCGTGAACTCGACAAAGCAGCATTGATTGAGCATTGCCAAGTTGTTGAAGACCAAGATGCCCTGCGTGCACAGTTGGAAGCCAATAACCTAGTTGCGTTTGTCGCAAATGGCAGCATTCTCCCTCGAATTGCTGGCAACTGTGATCTCCCAATGAAAGAGGCGGTTGAGTTCAAAGCCCCTGAATCGCTGCAAGTGACTTTACATGCGCCAAACAAAGGCCATGTCACGGGATTAGGGATTCCAAAGGGCATTACGCTAATCGTTGGTGGCGGTTTCCACGGTAAATCTACCTTACTGAATGCGATTGAGCGTTCGATTTACGACCATATTCCAGGAGATGGTCGTGAATACATCGTAGCTGATGACAAGGCAATGAAGATCCGCGCCGAAGATGGTCGATGCGTGCATCATTTGAACCTGTCGAATTACATCAACCATTTGCCAATGGGTAAAGATACTGCGGATTTTTCGACTCAAGATGCATCAGGCTCAACATCACAAGCCGCTTGGCTTCAAGAGTCTATTGAAGCGGGGGCGAGCACGTTATTGATTGATGAAGACACCTCTGCGACGAACTTCATGATTCGAGATGAACGTATGCAGGCATTGGTGGCAAAAGGTGATGAACCAATTACTCCTCTTGTCGATCGCATTGGTCAATTGCGAGATGATCTCGATATCTCTACCATTATCGTTATGGGTGGTTCAGGCGACTACTTAGACGTTGCCGACACAGTCATTCAGATGCACGACTACCAAGCGGTTGATGTGACAGAAAAAGCGAAAGAAGTGATCGCTCAGCACCCTACTCAACGTCATAACGAATCGGAAGAAAGTTTACAAACCTTCCCGCCTCGCGCCCTGAATCGCGTTGCTTTGATGAATATTCTCACTGACGGTAAATTCCGTGTGAATGCGAAAGGCAAAGAGTCACTTCGATTTGGCAAAGAGTTTACTGACCTTAGCGCTTTGGAACAGATTGAGTCCGCTGATGAAGTCAACACGATTGGCTGGTTGTGGTTCCAAATCGCTCAGCTTCCAGGCTGGTGTAATCATCCAGCGAAGGAAATTGAAGAAATGCTGTCTGGTGAGTGGCATGCATCGCTTCCTAAGCAAGGGGACTTAGCCAAACCACGCACACTAGACGTAATGGCTGCGCTTAACCGCATGAGAAAATCTCAGTTTAAGCCATCATGCTAGTTTTGATACGCTGATTTAGATAATCCAATGAAAAAAGGCAGCTAATAGTTAGCTGCCTTCCTTTATCTTTATTCATACCGAATCATTCGTTTCTCAGTACATTCCACGCTTCACAAAGAACTCTAAATCTTTCTGCATCACCATTCTCTCTATCTGGGTGCCAACGAAGCGCGAGTTTTCGCCACTGCTTTCTAATTTCTGCGGGTGTTGCATCAGGGTTAAGCTCAAACAGTGAGAGTGCTTTTGTTTTATCCACACTGACTGTAGACGAACCACCAATGAATTTTTGATAAGTGGTCCAAAATCCATTCAACAATCGACGCACTTCATCTTCGTCCGCTTCGTAGTTGCGCCAATCCAGATAATATTCACGCAAAGGGTCGTTAATATCAACGATATGCCTCGAAGCTTCTAACGAAGACATCAGCTGGATATTCATCGCTTCAACTTGCAGCCAGGCATCTGGGTAAAGTGTTTCTTGCAGTTGGTATAGCGCGTTCATGATTAAGAAATTTCGTTTGAATAAATCCTTATCAGGAGAATCATCCAATTTCGAAATGTAGCCCTGTTCACTCAACTTGCTTGCTAAGGTGTGAACTTTCCAATCGGAAGGCTGCTTTCTAAGAATTTCTAGCATTGGCCAAAGCAACGGGTTTTCTATTGCATGAGTGTCAATACTACTGACCGTGCGTTGTCCTTCCATTCATCCTCTCTGTTTTTAATATTGAAGCATCACACTAATCTCAGAGAAAGCTGCTCATCTGTACTGGTAAAAATGCTTGCTGACGCGTGTTTCAGGCCTAATTTCTGTGGCACCGAATGAAGCGAGGGTATCATTTTGTACCATAAACAACAAAAGGCCGATAGTCATCAACTATCGGCCTTTGTAAGGAGATCACGTAAAGGTTAAATAACCCCTAGTTCACGTAAACGTTCCATAAGGTAGCTATGTGCGGTGTAGCGCTCAGACAAAACTACTTCTGGTTTTGGATGCAAGAACAACGGCAATGAAATACGCGACTTTTCTTGACGGCCACCCGTTGGGTTAATTACCCGGTGAGTCGTTGAAGGAAAGTAACCGCCCGACGCTTCTTGAAGCATATCACCAATGTTGATGATTAAGTTTCCGAAGTCACATGGTACATCTATCCAATCACCTTCTTTGCTCTTTACTTGTAGTCCAGGCTCATTAGCAGCAGGCAAAACCGTTAACAGGTTAATGTCTTCATGCGCAGCAGCACGAATAGCGCCAGGCTCTTCTTCGCCTGTCATCGGTGGGTAGTGAAGAACGCGTAGTAATGTTTTGTCGCTGTTATTGATCATTTCTGACAACGCGATAGAGAACTTCTCTTGAACGTCCTTAGGTGCGCACGCTTCAACCCAGCCTAATAGCTCCTGAGCAAATGCATTCGCACGCTCGTAGTACTCTAAGATTTCAGCTTTAAGTTGCTCTGGGATCTGACCCCAAGGGTAAACATGAAAGTACTCTTTGATGTCTTTCACTTTGTGCCCTTTCGCTACTTCAGACACAGAAGGTGGAAAATAGCCATCTTGGGTGTCTACGTTAAAGTGAAAATCATTCTTTTGATCTGAACAGAAAAACTCATGCCAGTTTTTGTAAATTGACTCTACAAGCTCTTGTGGAATCGGGTGGTTTTTCAACACACCGAACCCTGTTTCGCGCAGAGAGGTAACGAACTGTTGAGCAGCATCGTCAGCAAGATAATCGACAGTTTCCAGTTTCATGGCTTTACTTCTTTTTTATTAGACTGAATCACGGATTCTATGGATGGCCATGTTGTAAATCAAACTTTAATGAAAGGTGCACGCGCAAACGTTTTAATGTTGAGCAGCTTGGCAATAAATCAACATTTTCAGTGATCAAAAACACCATCAAAATAACAATTGCACACCGTTCAATTAAGTGTAATCATTACCCAAGTCTATGGAGTCCCACTGTAAGATAAATTGAAGGATCAAGTAACTCTATGAAAAGCACCTCGACACTCTTAGGATTGACGATTTTTTATGCCATCGTGTTTTTATTTTCTGCGTTAGAACCTAACTCACGTGCCGTTTGGTTTGCAGAGATTATCCCAGCAATTGGTATTCTTGTTGCTATTTGGGTAATCTCGATTCGCTATCAATTCAGTAATACGGCTTACCTTTTAATGTTCATCTGGCTCTGTTTGCACACTATCGGAGCGAAATATACGTTTTCCGAAGTACCATTTGACTGGTTTAACGACATGATTGGTTCAGATAGAAACAACTTTGATCGCGTTGCGCACTTTTCGATTGGCCTTTATGCGTATCCGATAGCTGAATACTTGATACACAAGAACAAGTTCAACAAAACGTTCTCTTGCTGGTTTGCTTTGTTTGCGATCATGTCGCTTGCAGCAGGCTATGAGATTATCGAATGGTGGTATGCAGAATTGGCTGGCGGCGATGAAGGAATCGCCTTTCTGGGCTCGCAAGGTGACATATGGGACGCCCAGAAAGATATGTTGTGCGACACCGTTGGTGCAGCGTTGTCGCTGTTTTTAATGTCGGCTCAGCGTCGATTCTCTCAGCCACTCTAAATAAGGGTTAAACCCATCAACAATTGGAACCTGTACGATCTGTGCTACTTCATATTCGTGCAGGTTTTCTATTTTCTCTTCCACCAATTCATAGAGCTCTCGGCGAGTTTTGATCACCAGCAACCATTCGTTGTCAGTACAAATCTCCCCTTTCCACACATAGTGACTTTCAATAGGCATCGTTTGAATACACGCGGCTAATTGGGCATCTAGCAAACCTTTAATGATCTGATCTCGATTTTTTTCGTTGCTGGTTGTGCTTAACACCATGCAGTAGTCATGTTTTATACTCATTTTCTAGCCCTTCATTATTTCATTGTCACTTTGCCGCCAATCATTTTGTAAGCGGGCGTTCCTCTCACTAGGGTATCTCTTGCAAACTCTTGCCTGCAACTGGGACAGATGCATGGGGTTTGTGTGAAATCGTCAACAATGCGCTCTTTGAAGCACTTGACCAGTGCGCCTTTTCCGCCTTTACGGTACTTGAATAGTTGAGTTTTACACTTTGAGCAATAGATATCGACGGTTTTCGTCGGCTGTTTCTTATTCGGTTTCGCCATGATTATTTTCTATATCAGGTTTTACCCATACGTTATTAAAGTCAAACCAACCTAAGGCATTACACTTTGCATTTTGTAAGGCACCGCTGTGGTCTTTATTGACACCCAACCAGCAGTGAAACATCGGAATCACCTGACAACTTTTTACCAACTGACGTCCTAACTCACGTGCAGGGAAGTCTGGATAAACACCAGCACGCCACTGATCAACGAGCTTAGCCCATTCGCTAAAATCGTAACCAGAGCTGAACTTTTCAATATCACTATAGTCTAGAAGCCACCCTGCCAAAGCATCATTTCGGTTCGTTGCAATGCCCATGGCTTTCACCCAAATATCCACTTCCTCCGGTGCGGGCGGTTGAGAATCATAACGAATAAACTCGACCTCTATACCGTGCGGTTTTAAGAGTGTCTTGATGGCCTTGGCAACTACTGGAAACATCGGATGCTTTTTCTGATACGCTACAGAAATCACCTTATCAGCCTGCGGCACGCTGCCCGCCTCTGCTGGCCTAAGGTCAATCCAACCTGGCTTAAGGCCAAAAGCTTGCAACACTCCCAGTTCCATCACTTTATCTTGAGGAACATGCGCGTAAATCTGGTGACTGTTGAGAGTTTGTGATAGAAATTCTGCCCAGCGTGGGTCTTTTGCAATCCCGGTGTTTTTGTTTAGTAATAGGAATGTACAGCCAGGATCAAGCTCGACCTCATCAGATGAACCTTGTTTATCCATCTTTGGCTTAGACAAGCTTGGATAGACCATTGAAGAGTACGCTTCATCAATTACCCACACCTCAACTTGGTCCAGTAAGGGACGAAAGCCAAAGTAGCCATCAAAAGCAGTCAAAATGAGACGCTTATCATCATTCATTTTAACTTGGAACGGCCCAGTCCCTATTGGTTGTCTATCGAAGTTTTCTGAACGCAAAGCGCTTGGTAGCAAAATTTTTGCTTGCGACTCACTCAGCGCCAAAGGCAGGTAGCGATCAGGACGGACGAGTTCAATATCGACGGTCCATTCCTGTTGTGAAGATACCTTTTTTATATGAGAAAACAGGTTCAGGCTACTTAGTGCAAGCACACTTTCAAGTACACAACTGGTTGATAAGGGTTCACCATTATGAAAACGCACCCCACGACGAAGATAAAAACGCCAGTGCGTATCAGAAATGGCTTCCCATGTGTGGGCTAAATCTGGCTGAAGTTGTTCATTTTCATCAAGGCGAGTTAGCCCGCTAAAAATTTGTCTGGCGATGTGCTGTTCTGAACGCCGCATCGGTTTCTGTGGGTTTAACATCGCCAATGGTCGATAATATGGCAAACGTACCACCTGTTCGCCCTGCCGATGCTGAAGCCCTAAATAACCCTGAATAACCTGCGTTAATCGAGCCGCGTCGTTATCAAGCGCATCTAGAGCCTGGCCAATTTTCCCTTCGTCAAGATAACGTCTGGCGAGGTTTTCACTGACATCGCTACGATTACGTTTGAAAACGAGTTTTGAGAGTTTTCCTCGACCCGCCGCTGGATGCCATTCAATCCAGCCCTCCTCTTCTAATTTATTGAGAACAATACGGGCATTGCGACGTGTACAAAACAGCGCTTCGGTAATGTCTTCTAGCTGAACGTCCGTATCATGACCGGCGAATTTTTCAAACAGTGTTTCGAACTGAACACGTAAACGAGGGCTACTCATAAAGAGGAAATTCTTATCTTATTGTTGATAAGCTAAGTTTCCTCATTTTTATCAAAAAGTGCAAACGTCACGCAGTAAATTATTGAATATCGATGCCAATTTCTCGTGCAAGATCGGCCAGTTGTTCCTCATTATCCAGCTTGATAGACCATTTACACTCTGCACCATGAGATAAAACAACGTTCGCTCCTCTACCCAGTAACTGGATAGAATCGGTTTGCGCTTGTAAGGTTACCATTGCACTGCCGGAGAGCTTAATCACGATTTCACGCTGGGTAGCAATGATTTTTCCTAATGAAAACTCAATCACCATCTTGCTTTATACCGACTTCGTTTTATGTTGCTTCACTGCGATAGTTAAGCGACTGGTACACACTAATCGGCCTCGTTCATCAGTTATGTCGATTTGCCACACTTGTGTTGAAACGCCAAGGTGTACGGGTTTTGCCGTACCAATCACATGACCACTTCGCATTGCACGTACATGGTTCGCGTTGATATCCAAACCGACACAGTAACTCCCCTCATTGACAGAGAAATTTGCAGCTAAAGAGCCTAATGTTTCTGCGAGCACAACAGAAGCGCCACCATGAAGCATTCCTAAAGGTTGATGAGTAAAACTACATACAGGCATGGTTGCTGTAAGGGAGTCATCCGTGAAATCTGTGTATTCAATTTGTAGGTGCTCGATCAGGGTATTTTTTGACGTAGCATTCAGAATCTCTATGCTAACGGGCTTTTTCCATATACTCATTGTTTTACTCTTAATTTCACAAACTGGTTTGTCGGATTGTAACGATTTATTAGAGAGCTAGCATAGACTTTACTTAGGTCTAACTTCAAGGTGTAACATCTTGGCCTCCTTGCCAGTTGATGAATAATTTGATCTATGCATCGTGTTACTATTTGGGTATATACTATTGCTTCAAAACAAAAATAATTTAGATGGAGCCTATTATGAAGGTATGGATGAAAGCCTCTGCTCTTTTAACTATCGCGGGCTTAACGGCATGTAGCGCATCACCGACTGGCCGTAACCAGATCCTGATGTTTTCAGATCAAGAAATGTCATCGCTTGGCGCCAAATCTTTCGAACAAATGAAGAAAGATATCCCAATCAGCAAAGATCGCAAAACGAATGCCTACGTACAATGCGTTGCCAAACACATCACTGACACCATCCCTGCGCAAGCTGGGTTTAAAGATTGGGAGGTGGTTGTTTTTGATAGTGAACAAGTCAATGCGTTTGCTCTACCTGGTGGGAAGATCGGCGTGTATACCGGGCTTTTAGATGTCGCGAAAAACCAAGATCAGTTGGCAACAGTCATTGGTCACGAAGTGGCTCACGTCCTTGCTGACCACAGTAATGAACGCCTTTCACAAAGCCAGTTAGCAAATGCGGGATTGTCTCTGGCAAACGTTGCTATAGGAGCTTCCGAGTACAAACAGTATCAGCAAATGACGATGGCGGCACTTGGTGTCGGTGTCCAATACGGTGTTATTTTACCATACGGTCGTACACAGGAATCCGAGGCTGATATTGTCGGGCTTGAGTTTATGGCAAAAGCAGGCTTCGACCCACGTCAAAGTGTCGATTTATGGAAAAATATGAGTGCTGCATCCGGTGGTTCTCAACCGCCTGAATTCTTCTCAACTCACCCATCGCACAGTACGCGTATTAAAGATTTACAAGCAACCATAAATAAGTTGCCTGCGTATAACGCGAAAGCGCCAAAATGTGGCTAAACTTCTGCTACCAGTCTCTATTTTTCGCAAAAAAGCTCCCTAGGGAGCTTTTTTTAATGGGTATAAGGAATAGTTTAAGTGCCCAGTATCTGTAGTGGCAAGCTCAACAGGCTATCTCCAAGGGTAGCAAAATACCAAATGATAGCGACAAAACCACCGACAGAAACCAAGTACCAAGCAAGTGAGAAGAGTTGTCCGTAACGGGTTAACGGCAATAAATGACTATGATGTCGACCTCTCCATTCCATGACCACTTCTAGCATCCCCATTAACAATAAAAAACCTAGCAACGTCAGCCCGAAAGAATAGCTGATAAAAATACCCAACAAGGCAGCTGCTATACTGCCGACTAATCCAACCCAAGTGTTCATCGAGAAGGTAATGCTTTTGAGTACATGACCACCATCTAGTGGCAGAATAGGCAACAGATTAAACAGGTTTAGTAACGCGTTAAACACTGCTAGGCCAGCGAAGAGCACCTCTCCAGTCATCCAATAAAGCAAAGTAAACGCGATGCTAAGAACTAAACCAAAAAATGGTCCCATAATCGAGATAACCACATCTTGCCAGCGTGTGTTGATCTTTTCATCACTCAGCGCTAAACCGCCAAGAAATGGAATCAAATAGATGCCCCTGGTCTTCATTCCAAAGTACTTCATCGCTCTAATATGGCCATACTCATGGAAAACTAAACAAGCGATCAAAGCTAACGCGAACTCGATAGAAAATAGCCAAGAATATGCAGCAAGACTTGCAGATGCTAGCGCCACTTTGATGACTTTCGCACTCTTGAGTGCTTTCATTCCAAGCGATACTAGCCCTATCACACTTAAACGCTTTTCCGTTGGCGGCTCAACTTCTGGTACTTGGCGTTCGATGTCTTTTTCATTTCGGCAACCTTCGCTAATAAGCTCATCGTTAATTGTGACCTTGTAACTCAATTCAAACGGTTGCCATGTTAATGAACACTCCAAATGGCATACCAGGACTTCCTCCCCTGCAGAGAGTCTAAACTGGTGAAGACAAGTGTCTGCAACATTATCACTGGCATCTATTTGGGACACCAAGGTGTTATCCCAATATAACTGCTGCCAACCAGCCATCGATCCTTCGAGCCTTAACGAACGACCTAAAAATTCAACATTCAGTAATTCCAACACGATTCCTATTGCGTCTATTGAATAACAACAAAGCGAGGCGCGAATTATGCCTGCTAAGTACAGAAACGGCAAAGCCCGCTATCTCTTGGTTTGAATGCCATTTAACCATAAAGCCCGTAAAACAATTCTGGTCGTACCATTCTCTTAAAAAATATAACGATAATACATGCCCTTACGAATCACCGTTTGACCTATGCATCATATTTAAAACGCAAAATACGCTCAAACTTTGACAAGTTATTAAACATACAATTAACATTACATTTACATCACAGTTGTATTTCACGTATTAACAACTGGTGTAAGTATCACACAACAATTACAAGGACTTCGGTCCAACACTATGACACCCTAGGAGGGTCAAGGATGAACAAGAAGCACTGCTCTCTGCTTACAATTTCGATATTGTTTGCGTGTAATGCCCATTCAGCGGGCTTCCAGGTAGCTGAGCATTCAGCATCTGGTCTTGGTCGAGCATTTTCAGGTGAAGGAGCGGTCGCAGACAATGCCAGCGTTCTTGCACGAAACCCAGCAGCGATGACGCTTTTCAAAGAAGCTCAATTCTCGGGCGCGTTATCTATCATCGATCCTGAAGTCGATGTGTATGACACGGTTAACAAAGAACATGCGAAAGATGTTGCCCCTTTACAAGTCGTGCCAGCGGGTTATTACATCAGCCCTATCAACGATAACTGGGCTTGGGGTATCGGTATGTTCACAACATACGGTGTTGCTACTGATTATCCAGATGATATTTCTGCGGGTGACATGGCGGGTGACACTTCCCTACTTTCAGTAAACATTAATCCTAATGTCGCTTACCGTATTAACGAGTCTTTCAGTGTCGGTGGCGGTATCAACCTAGTGTACGCGGAAGCGGAGCTGACTCGTCACAAAGGCGCACTCGCCCGTATTTTAGGTGGTAATAAGTCCGATAACCTTGTCGGCATGGAAGGCGAAACTTTTGCTTGGGGTTGGAATATTGGCGCTTTGTACGAGCTAAATGAAAACAACCGTTTTGGCTTTGGTTACCGTTCTAAAGTTGATCTAGATTTTGACGACGGTGAGTTTAGTAGTTACGACTCAGGCCGAGCTCCATCACCAAAAGTGGATGGCCGTTTAAAAATCTCTCTCCCTTCAATTATCGAATTATCGGCTTTCCATCAACTGAATGAACAATGGGCAGTACATTACGGCTGGCAACAGACCGATTGGAGCACATTTAAAGAACTGAAAGCGACGAGTCCTCAATGTAATGATGGAACTGCTGGTCAATGTTTCTACAAACCAGAGAAATACGAAGACAACAATCGTTATTCTATTGGTGCCACTTACACCCTCAATGCGGATTGGACATTCCGTGCGGGCTTTGCATACGACGAACAAGCAGGTGAAGCCACATTGAGCATCCCTGACAGTGACCGTTTTTGGTACAGCGCGGGCCTAACTTACGCAATGAATGAGAATTTAACTTTCGATGCAGGCTTTGCACTTGTTAAGAGTAAATCAGGCTCTTTCACCGAGACAAATGCTCAGGATGAAGAGATCAAGTTCGACTCTGAAGGTACTGCTTACATCAGCGCGGTACAGATGAACTACACCTTCAAATAATGGGATTACGGAGTAAACCAATGAAACACACGTTTAAATTATCAATGCTTTGTTCTGCAATCCTTCTTGCTGGTTGTGGTGATAATACATCAAGCTCTGGTACTTCCGACAAAGTTCAATTTGAAGATGAAGTCCAAGCACTGCTCGACCGTGGAACATCTATCAGCTTTACGCTTCAAGGGGCGAATGCGGATGTACCTGCGCCCTCTTACTTATTAATGGACACAACAGATGGCACGCTTGGTCTGCCAACTGACGGTGATGATGCCTTAACCAACCCTAGAGCCTCGATGAATACGATGGATGGATGGTCAACGTCTATGCCAATCGTTCTGAACTTTAAAGGCGATGGTTTTGCAACGGGTATGCTGCCGTCTGGTATTAAAGTCATCAAGATTAATCAACGTTTGACCGAGTGGGATGGTAAGTCTAACCCAATCGAAGACGTTCTCGTTCAGAACCAAGACTACGTAGTTCAAGCAAAAGGCAACTCTCTATATATCCAGTTCATGGATGCACTTGATGAGTCAAGCGAGTACATTTTTGCAGTAACACAAGATGTTACTGACGTGAATGGTGAGCCAATCGGTACATCAGCCAGTTACGCGACAGGTAAATCGAAAGAAATCGTTTATGAAACTGGTGCTCTTGCTTCTATTCAAGCGGTGACACAAGCGGTGGAAGGCATTTTTGGTCTAGCTCAAGTTAACCCTGACGACATCGTTTACTCCTCATGGTTCAGCACTCAGTCTGTAGGTGATACTTTGGCGGCGGTTAAAGGTGTAACCGCAACCGGTTTCTCAACGGGTGCAAATACACTAAACGCCGTTTACAAAAACGATGCGAACGAAGGTTCAGTAGATTTATCAACAGCCTACACAATGACACTTGGTGCAACCCAAGACTTTAGCACTGCGCTAGACTCTGACGATGACTTTAGTAAGTACGTTAGTGACCTAGACGCGGCAAAAACGGCAATTAAAGGCCTTTATGCGAAGTCAGGTGCCGATGTAAATGTGACTCAAGGTGTGGTCAGACTGCCTCATTATCTAGAAAAAGGGGCAAACTGGAACATGCAGCCAATGGTATCTGCGATGCCAAGCCTAGCGAAGCTAAGTGCAGCACTGGCGGATCCGAACGAGCAAGCGAACATGGTCCAGCAGCTATCAACTGGCGTTTTCGCAAATAACCCTGTTGACGTGACAAAGCTTGCAACCGATCCTACAGAGCAGCTAAAACTGGTGGGTGCTAAACTCACATTAAGCGATGGTACCCAACTCGACAGCGAACGTATTGTGACTCGCTACTCCCCAGTTCCAGTCGTTAAATCGGTAGAAGATGTCGAAGTACTTGTCTTCACACCTAAATCTGGTGTCGCGACCGACGTTGTGATTTATCAACACGGCATCACTTCTGCAAAAGAGGATTCATATGCCTTCGCGTTTAATATGGTGAAAGCAGGTGTGGCTGTTATTGCTATCGACTTACCTATTCACGGCACACGTAGCTTAGATGAGCAACGTTCAGCTAATTCTAATATCTTGGCGTATCTAAATCTTTCTAACTTGGCAATCGCTCGTGATAACCTACGCCAAAGTGTACTGGATGTATTGGGTTTACGCGCGAGCTTAGTGGTATCGGCGCAAGGTGGTCTGTTGGCAGAAGGGCCTCTGCAAGGCTTTAACCCAATGACGGGTTCTAAAGTCAAAATGTTAGGTCATTCACTTGGCGGTATTGTGGCTACATCTGCCGTGGCAGCAGCAAATAACACGCTAGGTAGCCCCAACGCAGATGCACTTTACACATTTAGCTCTGCTTCTGTACAGAACTCTGGTGGCCAAATCGGCAATTTGTTACTAGGTTCAGAAGCCTATGGCGCTCAGATCAGGCATAACTTAGCATATGCTGCGTCTGCAGACTACGCGAGTTATGCAGATGCGTCATGTACACAATTGGAAGATAAAACGTGTTACGAAGCTTTTGAGGCCGCAGCAACAGAAACTCAGTTAGCAACACTAGAAGCTGGCTTCTCCCAGTTTATCTACGCGGCACAAACCACGCTAGATACCGTAGACCCGTTCACAAACGCGTCAGATTTAGTTGCTTCTGGTTCACTAACAACACCATTCCTGATGACCGAGGTTGATGGCGATGGCAATGTACCAAACAGCGTTCCAAATGCACCGTTTGCCGGGACTGAGCCTCTAGCAGCTAAACTAGGTTTAACGACCGTAAACAGTGCTAATACAGCCGTGTCTCCAATGGCAAGCTTTGTGCAATATAACGCTACTGCATCGCACATTACGTTTGTTTCTCCAAATGGCACACTTTCTGATATTGACCATCACGTTGAGATGCAAATGGAAAACACAGACTTCTTAATGGATGACACTTTAACGGGTGTGACTAATACTTCGGTTCTGAAGTAATCGTATCACCTCTCTTACCAAAGCCCAGTTTCGACTGGGCTTTTTCGTTCTCTATCATAAAAAAACGTCCCGTATATCCTTTGCTATAGTTAAATCGGTGCCGTACCTAACTTACTTGTTTGAAAGGAAAACTCTATGCGCATATTCACTATAATGGCCACTGCTTTACTTCTTGCTGCATGCGGAAGTAGCCAATATCTTATGTCGACAAATGAAGGGAAAATTATTACTTCTTACGGAAAACCAGACCTTAACGAAGAAACGGGTATGTACGAGTATGAAGACATGGATGGGAAAGAAATGAGCATTTCAAAAGATCAAATTGTGCAGATTATAGAACGCTAGCAATATGCCCTCTATATTTTTAGAGGGCTTTACCCACACTTCTGAGCGCAGTCAATACTCCCAACGAACCTCTAACTTCCTCAAGAAATGAAGCAACCAATTCATCACCCAAAGCAATCAATGCATTTTCTTATATACAGGTATTATTTGTTTAGCGAATATTTTACATCTTCACCCTAATCAGGTTGGAATATTGTAAAATCTCGGCTTTAATTCGCTAACACCCTTTTATTTCTCAGGATAAAGTGGATAATACCGCCACAAAATAACATTACTAAGGTGAGTCCTTATGTCTATTGAAGCTACTCTGCTTGCGCGCTGCGAGTCAAAATGTGAACTGTGTTCTTCTGAATCTCAACTAACAGCATACGCTGTCCCACCTCACGGTAACGTGACCGTTGATACTGCTATCATGGTTTGTGATAAGTGTCTGGGTGAGATCGATGAGCCAAAAGACATTAACCACTGGCGTTGTCTAAACGAAAGCATGTGGAGCCAGGTTCCTGCAGTACAAGTGACAGCATGGCGCCAACTCACTCGCCTAAACTCTGAAAGCTGGGCTCAAGATGCTCTTGACATGATGTACATGGAAGAAGAGCAAATGAACTGGGCGATGAAGGGTATGTCTGATGATGACAAAACGTTAGATTGCAACGGCACTGAACTTAAGAAAGGTGACGATGTAACGGTAATCAAAGACCTACCAGTTAAAGGCACTAACCAAGTAATCAAACAAGGCACAGTGATCCGTGGTATCAGCCTTGGTGATGATCCGAAACTAGTTTCGGGCAAGGCAAATGGCGGTCAGTCAATGTACGTGATCGCAGAATACTGCCGTAAGAAGTAATATCGTATTACTCTACAAGTCAAAACGGGGCACTATTAGTGCCCCGTTTTCATTTCTAATGAACACCAATTTGGAATAAGCTCCTCTACTCCGGTATTGACTCTGTATAGAGTTCTAGCTCCGTTATTCACGTTTGAGCAGCTAAAAAAATACCGGCTTATAGGCCGGTATTTTCATTCATTATTTCAAGATTAACGGTACATACCGATATCTTTTTGAATGTGAGCTGACAAATCTTCCGCATAGTAACTGCGTGGTGCAGTATTATCTACGAATAGAATGTCTAGTAAGTGAGCAATCAGTCCTTTGAAGTTAACCGCGTAGGTTTTCTTATCCATAGAGGTTGGTAAAGCTACATTTGTCATTTGCATTGCTTGTGCCATGATTGCCTCTCTTTAAAGCAGTAGTCTGTTTTGTTGGTTGTATATTAGTCAGTTTCTTATTGTTTAAGAAATGACAAATTTTACCCATTCGAATTAGATTATCTAATAAAACAATCCCATTACAAACATCAAAAATACAAATGAATAATAACAGCATAAATAGTCAGAAACTATTTAATTATGTTGAATAACTTAACGTTACCTGCATAAATTCATCTCGAATAACAACATAATTTTAACATTAAGTTTCGTTATTTATTTTATTTTTAGCGCTTTACTTATATTTTTTGATTAGTAATTTTAACGCTAGAGCGACTGTTCGACTTATTTTTGAGGAGCGATGCAACAACCGCTGATGTCATCACAACGATTAAGAATGTGAGTGACCACGTTGTCGGTATCTCATACTCTGTTCCCACCAATAACATCTTTACACCGATAAACATCATGATCACCGATAATGCTGGTTTTAAGTACACAAACTTGTCTAACATCGCTTGCAGAACAAAGTACAAAGATCGCAAACCCAACAGTGCAAACACGTTCGCGGCTAAGACTAAAAATGGCTCTCGTGTTACCGCGAATATGGCAGGTATAGAATCCAGTGCAAACATTACATCCATCACTGCAATTACACCGACTACGATCAGCATTGGTGTTGCCACCCACTTACCAGCTTGCTTTAAGATTAAGTGATTTCCTTGGTAATCATTCGTAACTGGCAATATTTTGCGAATAAACTGCTCAGGATATGGGTTAACCTCTTCTGCTTCACCTTTGTCGCGAGCAAGCTTAATACCTGTCCAAATAAGGAATGCGGCAAAGAGGTACAACACCCAGTGGTACTGCGCAAGTAACTGAGCACCAACCGCAATCATGATAGCCCGTAGAACTAACGCACCAATCACGCCCCAAAGCAGCGCTCGCGGACGCAAATGCTCCGGCACACTGTATTGTGCAAAGATGATGGCAAACACAAACAAGTTATCCACGCTTAGCGACTTCTCTAGTAAGTAGCCTGTTAAGAATGAAACCGTTGCTTTATCGTTTGTATAAGTGCTGTGCGGTGCGTAAAAGTCCCAGAATAAATAGATAGAACCTGCAAAAACAAAGGCAAGTAAGAACCAAAAAACACTCCAGAGGATGGCTTTTTTCATCGTTATAACGCCACCACGCGTTTGATAGATATCAAGCGCAACAAGAACAAGCGTAAAAAGACCAAAAGCGCCATACATCGCTAATGACTCTTGAAGTGGTGCCGATTGGCTCAATTGGGTGGTACTTTCGATAAGAGACATGCTTCCTCCCATGGCGGAAGGACATGAGTTTGGTGACCTTCCGCAGACAATAACAACAAGCAGTCACATAATAATCATGTGCTGCCAGTCAATGAATGCGTTGGTCTCGTTGAAGTGTCGGCGTGGATGAATCACGCAACACCTTTACTTACCGGATAAGCTGATGCTTAACGAGATGACGATAAGTAAACTTGCGCTAACTACTCCCCAAACGCCGCAATGATAACGCCGAATGTCACGCTTTCCAACAAAAAAACTTTGTCCAATCGAAATAAAATTCTTATTAAAAATCAGAAAGAAATATAAAAAGAAAGGAATTGATTCAACCACGTGAACTTTTGTTATTAGGTGTAAAGAGCAGCAAGTGACTCAAGATGATACATTTAGGAGTCAGAGCGTTGTCTTTGAGAACATAGACACAAAAAAGGAGCATAACTGCTCCTTTTCTAACTTCCGTGTTATTAGCAATTCAAAAGCCGCTCAAAGGTACAAAGTAAACTAACGTTGACCAAATTGCGACCCAAGCAACCACCACTGCCGTATCTGTCCAATCTTTATTCCACATACTGCCACCCTCATCATCGCATGTAGCAATTGAAGGACAGCAAAATCGATACCAATATCTACTATCTGTGTTGCTGTGTATAAAGTTTGTGACTTTGATTCAAGCAGTTTGGCTCATCGGTCAGAAGTTCAATAAAACAGTCTGCCATGGATAAGTTGGTTACACTCCCCTCGCCTTTCATCTCCAGTAGCGCATCGTAACCTTCTTTCCCTTTCATGGTATAAGCGGAGGAAGTGCCTCGATACCAGGTGTCGTCTTGAACGTCGACCCATTGTTGACCATCAAAAATTGCTAATGACTGAATTCTTTCACCTTTAGGGGCATAAGCTCGGTACTCAAAGTTTAAATTGTAAGTGTATGGATAACTGCCAGAGCCAGTACCTTCCACATCATTGTTGAGTGCATTGTTTATGGCGCCTTCAAGTGCTCGGCGAATAGCACTGCCTTTTACGTCGTAAAAGCCGATCGGAACGGCAAAAGGCAACAACCGTCCGGCAATATCTGCCACTGTGATATTGCCAGGATTCAATGATGTTCGCACGCCACCCGCATTATGAATCGCAAATTGAACCTCATGCCCGCGTTTATTTAGGCTGTACAAAAATGAACGAGCAACAGAAGAAGCCAGCTCGCTCTCACCAAACTCATCTGGGATTCGTACATGACGCTTTTTGGTGTCAATACTAGCAATGACTTGTGACTGTAACTGTCTTACCCGAGGGATGTATTTATCACTTAGGATCGCTTGAGTCTCTGGGTGTTTCTTACAGACCACCACATTTGGTTGACCATGGATAAAGTCACACGCGGTTTCGAATACGCCTTGGTCAAGCTGTTGATTTAGTGTCGAGTCCCAAAAAATACGTCGGCCAAGTAACAGTTCATTTTGACCACTCAGCATGGTTGCTTTGCCGTTTTCATCAAATTCAATGACGCAGTGCCCCATAGTCAAAGCATGAAAGCCCGCTTGCACAACGTAGGTATCTTTTACTTTGACACCATAAGGGTCATCTTGCCCTAAACCTATTGATGAGAAATCGCCTTGCAGTCGGTGGCTATGTCCACCAACAATAATACCAATCCCCTCAACTTGTTCAGCCAACTCTAAATCGCCTTCATAACCTAAGTGGCTCAGAAGAATGATATTTTTAATACCAGAGTAGTGAATTTGTTTTACGGTCGCCTTAGCGGTTTCAATTGCAGACTTAAATGGCGTATCTGCATCTGGGTTCGCGATATCGCTCATTTTATCAATGGATAATCCGAAAATCGCAACCTGCTCACCATGAAACTCTTTGACGATGTATTGTGCGCTTTGTGTCTCCGTTTGATAGCTATACACATTGTTGCTATCGCTGACTCGGTGAGGCTTTTGAAGCGATTCATTTGATAGATCCCAGTTACCAGCAAGCAATGGAAACTGAGTGCGTTGACAGAATAAGGCAACAGGTTCATTACCCATATCCAATTCATGGTTGCCTAACGCCATCGCATCAATCTTTAACGCATTCAACAAATCGGCGTTGGCTTTACCTTTAAATAATGAGAAATAAAGTGTGCCTTGGAAACAGTCTCCAGCATGGAGAAATAACATCCCATGCCCTTGACGCTGAGCGTCGTCTCGTAGCTGCTCTACTCGGGTTGCGATGCGAGAAAACCCGCCAGCACTCACGTATGGCTCTAGCGTGAGTTCATTGTTGATCTTAAGCTTTAACTGTAATGACGTTGGCTCAAAGTAGGAATGTGTGTCATTGATGTGTGCCAGTTTGATTCTCACTGGCTTATGATTGTTATTCATCTTCATCTTCTCTCTTTTCATTCCTTATAATAATAAGAAGTGAATCATGACAGAATCATGAATTTTATGAAACTGTGATTTTTTGATTTCATGTTTAAGTGATCACGATGCTATCTACACTACTTTTGAAAGCAAGCGTCGCTTGTTGCGGTCTCTATTCATTAAGGAGCTCTCGTAATTTTGTGAACTGAGCTTAACTCCAATATTTCGAATTAATATATGCTTAGGAGTAGCAAAATAACTCTCTATAATTCAAATAATTGCAAGGAGGATTGAGATGAGACTAGAACGCATCGAAATCTCCGGGTTTAGAGGCATCAAACGCCTTTCACTCTCTTTTGACGAACTCACTACGCTCATCGGTGAGAACACGTGGGGCAAATCATCATTGCTCGATGCCCTTTCTATCGCGCTACCTGCTAATGGCTCATTGTATCAATTCGAATTAAAAGATTTTCACGTTGATTATTCAATTTCTCATCCACAAACCCAACACTTGCAGATCATTGTTTGCTTTAAAGCACAAGACAAGAACGAAGTAAAAGCTGGGCGTTATCGACGGATAAAACCTGCATGGTGCACAAACGAGGATGGTGAGCAGGTCATTTACTATCGAATTAGTGCGTCTCGCGACGAGTATGATATTAAAACTGAATACGCGTTTTTGGATCACAACGGCAAGCCGAAGAAACTGCACCACTCTGAGAAACTCGCTGTAGAGTTGATGACTCTTCACCCTGTTATCCGTCTACGAGACTCCCGACGCTTCCCAGATCTAAACCACGTAAACGGCGACAGCAAAAATGCTCGGATTGAAAAACGAATCAATAACACCTGTCGACGGCTATTGGCGATGCCTGGGCACGTAAACAAGGGTGAGATTCGCAGTAGTCTCGATTCAATGCAAACACTTGTCGAACACTATTTTGCGTTCCGCAGTGTCAGCAAAGGTAACCCACGAAAACCTCGTGATGGTCTTTTTTATACAAGCCCTTCCTCTGATAAAGGATTAAGTCAATTCCTTAAGGAAACAAATGATAAACAAAGCCGTTTGCTTTTAATGGGGCTTCTCAATGCTTACCTTCAAGCAAAAGGCCCTACCGATTTAAGACGCTGCGCAAGACCGATACTGATCATCGAGGACCCAGAAGGCCGACTACACCCAACTCATCTCGCTAGAGCGTGGTCATTATTGCAGTTGTTGCCAATGCAAAAGATTTTAACTACCAACAGCGGTACGTTACTTGGCTCGGTTCCACTTTATTCAATCCGGCGTTTGATTCGCTTGTCAGACCGAACCATTGCCAAGAGCTTAAACTCTGCCAAGTTTGGTAGAGATGAGTTACGCCGAATTGGTTTCCACATTCGTTTTCATCGCTCAGGGGCGTTGTTTGCACGGTGTTGGTTACTCGTAGAGGGCGAAACTGAAGTTTGGTTATTTCATGAACTGGCTCGTCAATGCGGATATGACTTAGCTGCGGAAGGAGTTCAAATCGTTGAATTTGCACAGTCTGGACTGAAGTCACTGATCAAAGTAGCAAAAGAGTTCGGTATCGACTGGCATGTTGTTACCGATGGTGACCCGGCAGGTAAAAAGTACGCGCATGCCGTGAGAGCGCAACTCGATCATGATCAGGAAAGGCATAGACTTACAGAGTTACCTGATCGAGATATCGAACATTTTCTATATAATCATGGGTTTGAACTTTTCTTTAAGGACATCATCAAAGTTCCTCATGATCACCCTATCCCAGCTAAAAAAGTAGTAAACCGTGTTTTGAAAAAGCATGCAAAACCGGACTTAGCTTTGGCCATTGTCTCCCACTGTGAAGAGAGAGGTATGGAGTGCATTCCTGTACTTCTGCGTTGGACACTTAAGCGCGTTGTCACCATGGCAAACGGCAATACATGAGTTAGAATATTTCACACTCACACCTTGCCTTGTAATACAAAAAAAGCACACCAAATTGGTGTGCTTGTATCAAACATCATTAATTTTGATTAAAGGTATTGAGAGGGATAAAACTCAATACACAGTGGATACAAATAAGATCGGGGGTTCACTACTGTGCTTGCTCAGCAAGCGTAGAAGAAGTAGTGCTTGATTTCGTATGCAACCAAAGCCCAGTCGCTTTCATTAGATAACCAAACACACCACCTAGCAGCAAAGATGGAATGACAAGTTGCCAGTTTCCATCAGCGGCAAATGTTGCGCAGGAACCAATAAAAGTGCCTGGAATGTACGCGAGCCAAGCCTGTTTCGCTTGAATACACATGAAAAATGCCACAATAGCGGTAATCACATAACCGATAATTTCCAAACCAACGTAAGTTGAACCGTGGATAATTACCATTGCCCAGAATACACCCGTCATATTAGTGATTAAGCTGATACCAAGTCCTTTCAATCCGCTAGTTGGCGCAGCAAAGTAGCTCGTGCAACCTAAAAAACCAGCCCAAGAAAGCAAACCTAAAGAAATGGCGATCCAACCCCATACGCCAGATAAAATTCCAGTAGTGATAGAGATAGCTAAAAGTGTCGTCATGGTAGTCGTACCTGCTTGGCTATTATCGTACCCATATGGCTCAATAACTGCCTTCATACATTGAAATCAAGGACACATGTTAGATACATCAGCCTTGTTTATCGGTGACAATGATCACAATAAGGTTATAACGATTTCATGACTTGCACTAAAAGTTTGACGCAACCGATAAATCAACAGATTTAGGGAATGAGCATTTCTAGTGCTAGGTAAAAAAGGATGTGTGTTGGATAGTTCCAATAGGTCACTCCAGCAAGCTTTAACGAGACTAGGAAGCTAATATCGGCGTGCAGAATCATGGATCACCAAGTGAGTGCATAAAAGCTCCTGAATCACGCTTGTTCTTCGAAGTTCAGTATACTGTACATAGAAATATGCCACTCCCAATTAAGCGAGTGGCATTGCTGTACTTCTAGAGCTTATTTGAGTGGTAACTTACAATACCGAAGGCTTACCTTTCATCATTCGCAGACCTTCTCGTTTAATGCAGTCGACTAGTGGGTTTTCTGCCATATCAGCTCGCCATATAAATGACAGTGTCCTTTCCATTTTTAGCTCGGGCACATTTAACGCAACAAGATGACCCGCTTCTATATATCGCTCTACATCTAAATACGGTAAACAAGTAAGGTACTGGCCGTTAGCAACTAAGCTGCGTAACACCGGAACGTGCTCGTACTCTCGCCACACATCCAAATCTTCAATTAGATGATGAATAGAGCTATCAAATGTTTTTCGTGTGCCAGAGCCATGCTCTCTCAACACCCACTTCGCTTGTTCTAACTGCGCGAGGCTTACAGATTGATTGCGAGCAAAAGGATGATGAGAAGCAGCGACAACAGTAAGATGGTCTCGGCACCAGACTTCTTGGTGCAAACGGTTATCGTCACAACGCCCCTCGATGATCCCTAAGTCATATTTATAATCTAATACGCCATCAATAACCCCTTTTGTACTCTGCACACCAAGGGAAATACGCATTTCTGGAAAGTCATTATCAATGATACTGATAAGGTCTGGAACCAGGTGCTCTGCCGGAGTTTGACTCGCGCCCATGCGAATCTCACCGCTTAACAAATGTTGCTCATAAAAGCCCATTTCAATCTGCAGTGCGTCTTGTAATAAGCGTTTTGCTTTTGGTCGTAGCCACATACCCCAATGGGTTAACGCCATTTGCTTGCCCTGCCTCTCAAATAAAGGCCTGCCAAGCATTTTTTCTAATTGCGCAAGCGACATACTTGTCGCTGATTGTGTCAAAGCCAGTTTCTCTGCGGCCTGGCTTACACTGCCGGTATCTGCAACTGCGTCAAAAACCGCTAATTGCTTAAGTGAGTAGCGCAAAGTGTCCTCCATTATTGGTGAGTATTTTTCATACCCTCACAATCGTTAAAAACATGCCCCAATAAGCAATAGAGTTCATTTTACCTAGCCGCATAAAGTTATCAATTAATTTGATGAGATTTCTAAATATTATCAATTTTACCTACCAAACCCTTCTCCTTATTCTGACTGTGCGGTTCGGGAACACCGCAAGCCTCAATGACTTTGAGACTGAAGTCATTGAGGCTTCTAAATAAAAACAACAATTTCATTTTTGAGTTAATAACCAAGGAATTTTTATGCGATTACAAATTAAGGAGTCAATATGGCGGTGACCAGCTCTCAAAATCACCAGTACTTTTCTCCAAAAGAAATGATGGCTGAAGCGGAAAAATTTGCGTTAAGTAAAGCAAACAAAACCAGCAGTATGACACTGAGTCTTGCCATCATGGCGGGCGCGTTCATTGGATTGGCGTTCTTGTTTTACATCACGGTGACTACTGGCAGCGCTGGCGCTGGTTGGGGCTTAAGCCGTCTTGCTGGCGGATTAGCATTTAGTATGGGCTTGATCCTCATCGTGATCTGCGGCGGTGAACTATTTACCAGCTCAGTTCTTTCCAGTATCTCATGGGCCAATAAGCAAATCTCGTTCGGAAAAATGCTTTCTATTTGGGGCAAGGTTTACGTTGGCAACTTCATTGGTGCGATGTTCCTACTTGCGCTAGTTACTGCAGCTGGTCTTTATCAAATGGATAGCGGTCAATGGGGGTTAAATGCGCTTAACATCGCGCAGCACAAGCTTCATCACACTCTCATTCAGGCGTTTGCGCTCGGCATCCTTTGTAACCTATTGGTCTGCCTCGCGATTTGGTTAACGTTTAGCTCTGCAAATGCAATGACAAAAGCAGCAATGACAATCATGCCTGTGGCCATGTTTGTCAGCAGTGGCTTTGAACACTGTGTCGCGAACATGTTTATGGTTCCACTTGGCATTGTTATCGCGAATTTTGCACCTGAGTCTTTTTGGGCCTCCGTCGGTGTGCCCGCTTCACAGTACGCAGACTTAAATATTGGCCACTTTATTACCGCTAACTTAATTCCTGTCACGCTTGGCAACATCGTCGGCGGAGCGGTTTTAGTTGGTCTTGCAAACTGGTGTATTTTTCGCCGACCAGAACTAAAAGCAGCGAATATCTCTTCTATCACAACGACTACAACACTCTCGTCAGTTAAGGATTTCACCATGAAAAACGCATCTTTTGTTAAAGACATTATGAACCCAAAACCAGTTACCATCAGTGCAGAAACCCCGATAGCAATCGCACTGGATGTGCTACTTGATAACAACGTAACTAGCGCACCTGTTGTAGACGTACAAAATCGATTGGTTGGCTTCTTCTCTGCTCACGATGTGATGGTAGAACTATGGTGTGAGGACTACATTCCGGTGAAAGACCAAAAAGTCGTCGACATCATGAGCCGCGATGTGGTCGCAATTGATGCTGGTGACCGTCTCGTTGATGTTGTAGAGTTCCTATGTATCGATAAAGAGCAGTTGTACCCAACGAGCAGCATGGGCATCGCCACTCGCATGACGTCTTTATCTTTAGAAGAACGCGCAAAAAGCATCAAAGTGAGCAAGCCACAAGTACTTCCTGTACTTGAAAATGGCCAGATGGTCGGTGTTGTTACTCGTACTGAAGTATTAAAAGCACTACGCCCGATTTTTGGTGAGCGTTTAAACCTAGTAGAAAAAAACGAGTTAGAAACAGCGTAATTCATTAAACGCTTGCAACGTCTGTTGGCTTTCAATCGCTGTCACTGACTGGCTTGCCAATGTTGTCGATTGTGATTGAGGTAATAAAAAAGCGCTCTTCCGTTGAAGAGCGCTTTTACTGTATCTAAAAGAAGTTCGTTACTTCTTAACGCCTTCGATATGAAGTTCCATATCAACATAGCTTGAAGCACCCATTACTGGGATATCAAAGTCAGCAAGCTCGAGGCGAGTGTTACCAACGAAGCCAGCGCGCTCACCACCCCATGGGTCACTACCTGCGCCAACAAATTCAGCTTCGATAGTAATAGGCTTAGTAACACCGTGTAGCGTTAGATCACCAGTTACATCTAGCTTGCCATTGCCTTTATCAACCACTTTTGTGCTTTTAAAGGTCGCTTCGCTGTATTTACCAGCATCAATGAAGTCACCACTACGAATGTGCTTGTCACGTTCAGCGTGGTTGGAGTCTAAGCTAGTTGTATCAACAACAACATTCACTTTTGAATCAGCAATGTTGTTCTCATCAAAAGAAAAGTCACCAGAAAATGTATTGAAACGACCTTTGATGAAGCTGTAACCCAAGTGACTAACTTTAAAGTTAATTGAAGCGTGAGCACCTTTGGTATCGATGACATAATCTGCAGCTTGCGCACCAAATGGTAGTGCCATAGCGATAGCTAATCCTGTAGCGAAGAGTGACTTTTTCATTTTGAAGCTCCTAACATTTTTCTTAATGTGTTGTCTTTATCGATAAAGTGGTGTTTTAGCGCAGCAATAGCGTGCAAACCTGCTATCAGGATGACGGCCCAAGCTGCGTAGAAGTGAATTTCACCCGCTATGTCTGATTGTCCTGGGAATAACTCTCCCGCTCCTGGCACGGTAAACCAATTAAACACTTCGATACCGCGTCCATCAGACGTTGAAATGAGGTAACCTGAAACAAAGATGGTGACCAATAGTAGGTACATAACACCATGCGCCGCTTTAGCAGCAAGCACTTCGTAAGGTTTGCCTTCTACCTTTGGTGACGCCGTAACATGTTTCCATACAATGCGTGCCAAAGTTAAAATAGCGAGTAAAATACCGACAGAGCGATGGTAATGTGGTGCAGTTCGATACCATTCGCTGTAATAGCTAAGGTCGACCATCCACAAACCCACTGCAAATAGACCAATAATGCACAGCGCAGATAACCAGTGCATCACGCGTGCAGTAAGGTTGTAATTCTTTACCAGTGTATCCATCTCAAGTTCCTAGATATATTCCTAAGTTAATGTTGAGCAAGAAACACTACATTAACCTATTTACGTCATATGAAACAGATTATTTACCATCATTTACATCCAGCCAATGGCACCGTATCTATCAAGTTGTTCGAATTTTTTGAAGGAACTTTAAATCGTTTATAAAACTGAAACTTACAGCTTAACTTCTTGTTCTATCTCATACAGCTCTTCGGACACTTCTAACATTCTACGTTCAACCAGTGATTTTGCATCTTCCACCCCCTTGTTGTAATAAATTGGCCCTAGTTTTTCTGTAATGAAATCAATAAGAAATTCACTATCGAACTGGCCAATCTCAACATCTAGTTCGTCCTGCATATAATCTTGAATGGCGGTTGCCAGCGTTTCTTTTTGTGCACGTTCTAACTTTATCATCTTTGCCCTTTTTCAGAATTTTGTTCTATGTGTGCTTCTATCGTCTTGCTCTCTTAAAGAGTAGGCGCGATCATTTGTGAGAAATTTGGTGTTTAGATCAAGAAGTTGCCGAAGTAAATTAGTCTATTCTCAAAAGACTATGCTAACCTTTTGCAGTTCGTTTTGTTAATTATTAAGGGATATTCTTTGCTACTCGACCTAGTGATTCAAAGTGTTAATGATTTTCAAGACGACTGTCTTAAGCTGTGTGAAAAGCATTACCCTGCGGTACATAACCAAGGCATGAGTGAGCATCATCTTGGTCTCGCGTTTTCAAGAAGAATGGAACACACTTTCCGTCACTTCGGATACAACAGCGTGGTAAAACCAATTGAAGTTTTAAATACTCCGGACCTTCCTCATCACTACCGTATTTCATCTGAAATAGGCACGGTTTGGGTCCTGAGCCACCATATGGTCAGTGCGGGAAAATCTTGTCGAGAAAACTTACTCTCATCAATTACTGAATGGCAAAGCGAATATGGTTATGCGCTGCAACCGAATGATCTACTCTTTTTAGTTTGTGATCATTGGATCAGTCGCAGCAAAACGAGCCGAGAGTTGCTTCATTGGTGGATGGGGGAACTGCCCGATCAGATCAACGAATACACGGAGCAAGGCATCACGCTGTACACCAGCGAATCGCAGCTCACGCAATCGTTAGACACTCGATTTGGCATTAGCCCTTGTTACATTAAGTTTGGTCATCCTTTGCGTCGCTCGAACAAACAACAGTTGGTCAGAAAATACTTACAACTGTATGCAGTACTACAATGGTAACATCAAATTGCAATAGGAAGATTGTCAGTCATTTCATCAATTTGTTTGATATCACTCGACAAATCTAATCATCTCTTACCATCGTTCTTGCTTGAGTTCATGAGCCCACTTAGATTCACTGCCAATGAAATAAAAAATTAGCACGATAGCGCTGATGTAGAAGCATTGATTTAGGTTGTTGTAACAATGATGAGCACCTCGCAACTCCTTAGTTGCATCCGCAAACAAGCCGACGGGCAATATATTGCGAAATACGCAAAGCTCACTCTTCGAAGTGTCTTTCAACCTATATATAAAAAAGATATTTCTATCGTTGGCCTTGAGGCACTAGTAAGAATTACCAATGCTAATGGCACCATGATCAGGCCAGATCAGTTTTTCCAATCAAAAACCATTGCCGCTCAAGACCTACTCAATGTCGAACGCTTAAGTCGCCTAATTCATATCAAAAACTTTGCCCAATCTCACTTTCACAATAAACAACTGTTTCTTAATGTATTACCAGAAGCAGCAAAAATACTAGCCAGAGACATCACGTACAATAGGCTGCTAAAACAAACCATTTATCAATCTCATTTAGTAAATGAACAAATCGTCATGGAGTTGCTTGAGTTGAACGTAGAAGACGAGTCCTCGTTGTCGCAAGCAGCTCGTGAATTAAGCCAAGGCGGGTTTAAATTGGCGATCGACGATTATGGCGTCAATGCCTCAACAATTGAACGAGTGAAAGGCGTTCGTCCAGACATAATAAAGATGGATCGCTCGTTAATGCTGAGATACGAAAATGGTGACTGGAAAGCTCTAGTCGATGCATTATCACTAGCAAGAACGTTGCGCTCTAAAACCGTTATCGAAGGAATTGAAACCGAGCATCAACTTAACTTAATGAAAAAACTCGGTTTCGATATGTATCAAGGATACCTACTCGCTATCCCGCAAACGTTAGACGTTTATGAAGAGGCAAAAACAGCCTGACTATGTAAGAACAAAAGTTTGTGCGGTTTAGCGAGAGTTACGTGATTTACCACGGTTCTTATGAATCGCTAATTTTGCTTTTAGCTTACGCTTCTCTGATGAACGGCTTCGACGGCGCCCACTACCATTTTTCTCAGGCTCGACTTCTTCTATAAGACTTGGCTCGAAGCCTGCCAACCATTCTTGCGGTAGGCGTTGATCAAGCAAATTCTCGATAGCATGCAATAAATATTCTTCATCTCGACTCATTAGAGACACAGCTAACCCCGACTTTCCTGCACGGCCAGTACGGCCTATACGGTGGACATAATCTTCGGCTTTAAATGGCATATCAAAGTTCACCACTTGCTCTAACTCTTGAATATCCAGTCCTCGTGCAGCTACATCTGTCGCAATCAACGCACGCACCTTACCTTGTTTGAACTCATCCAACGCTCTTTGACGCGCACCCTGTGACTTATCCCCGTTAATTGAAACCGCTTTTATGCCATCTAACTTAAGCTCTTTTGCTAGCTCATCGCTACCTTGCTTAGTTTTTGTAAATACAAGCACTTGCTGCCAATTGCGCGAGCCAATCAAGTACGCCAATAATTCACGTTTACGCTTTTTGTCTACCGGATAAACCATCTGTTTTACCGTTTCAGCCGTCGTGTTTGCTGGTGACACTTCAACTTCAACCGGCGATTCCATGAGTTTGTACGCAATAGTCTTGATTCGCTTTTCAAATGTCGCAGAGAACAACAGGATCTGTTTTTCTGCGGGTAAACGTCGGAAGATGCGTTGCAAGTCAGGCCAGAATCCCATATCTAACATACGGTCGGCTTCGTCTAGAACGAGCATACTGGTTTTGGAGATGTTTACGTTGCCATTAAACAGATGATCCAAAAGGCGGCCTGGTGTTGCAATCAAAATATCAGCGCCCTCTTCTAACTTCCTCTTTTGTACGCCAATGCTTGTACCACCATAAACACACACAATGCGAAGTTCGGTTTGTGCAGAGTACTGATTCAAATTATCAAATACCTGCTGCGCAAGCTCGCGTGTTGGAACCAAAACCAATGCTTGAGGCGTACCGTTGAGTTTCTTTTGCTGAACGGTTTGTATAATAGGTAAACCAAACGCAGCTGTTTTCCCCGTACCAGTTTGTGCAGCAGCAAGTAAGTTCTTTCCTTCAAGGACATGTGGAATAGACTTTTCTTGCACTGGTGTTGGCGTCACGATATTTAGATTGCTTAGCGTCTCGATTAGCTTTTGTTCAATGCCTAAGTCAGCAAAATTAACAGACATGTGTAACCTCATTATTTTTGGAGCGCAGAGTTTACCAGAGCCCCAATAGCCATACTACTTTTCTATCTCATTGGGCTGAATCAATAAGCTGTTGCTGAAAATCATACGACTGGCGTAAAACGTCTCGATAGAGTGTCGAGAACTTCTCTTCTAATACTGTGTAATCACTCTCAATCACTTTAAATGTTGTAGTAAGGTCAGCCATTCTCGGGCTTCTTTGCGACATTCGATGTAATGCAAATTCGATATTATCCAGATCTTGGTATGACTGAAGCCATCGACCGTGCCACATCCGGCTGTGGAGCACCAAAAAACGCGGCGGCAAATGTTCATTAACGTCACGGTTTACTCGCTCGTATGCCGAATCAACAAAGTGTTCGAGAGATACGGCATAAAAGTCGTTCCAGTGTTTTGCGAGACAATGGTCCCAGAACATATCGAGAGCGATAGGGGCAAAGCGCCGCGCAGTACCTTTGAAATGAGGTTTGCATTCGTTAACAATAGGATGGTGATCAGTAATGCGGTCAACAAATCTATGTAATTTGATGCCGTTAGAGATATCACGTTCATACAGCTTGCTTGGATCTCCTTTTACGAAGTCTCCAAGCAAGTTTCCCAATAAATGGCTGTTACAGTGGTCTGCGATATGCAGGTGGGCTAGAAAGTTCATCCGACGCCAGTTTTGGCCTTTAAGGCTTGGTGTGACATGAACTTAGTATAACGTCAATTACGACGATATGAGAGTGTTCCGCTATTCGGCTTCGTTGTCTGAGCCAACGTATTCCGACAAGATAATGCCAATTTCAAGCGCATCTAGCAGCTCTAGGCTCTCATCGTTTTGGTATTGGTCGCTCATTGTGACCTCCTTTATTTTAAGCTCTCTTGCTTGTACTTGCTGACGGCTTGGCCTTGCCATTTCCACGTCAACAACTCCTTTTTATAGTCTTTATATGACACATTCATGACAGCGAGAAGTAAAGATTTAAAAACCTATGAGCAGAATCAAAAGTAAACGTTTGCAACCAGATTTCATATCTACTTAGCACTTCAGAGAAATAGCTCTTTTATCAATATTTATGTCAATTTAAAGATATAACATACCGTTATAGGCGTCCTTAGATCTCATTTCTTAAACTAAATTTAGTTTTCGTTACATATTTTGCTGATTAACTTCGCATATTTTGTTTCGATATAGCAATAGATTTGGTCAATATCTTTTATCTCTAATGGAGCTTTAAATGAGAGAAGTTGAGTTTAGAACAATAGACAGGCTGTTTATCAAGATGTCTATCAACGACAAAATGTGGGTTATATTCCTGCTGTTTTTAGTAGCCCTCACTTCTGTGGCTGGAAGCCGCTACTTCAATGAAATACAACAATTTAAACAACAAGCGATTTCTGCTAGCGAAGCGAAGCTTTCTGGTATTGTTGACGCTCAACCAGGTCATGTTCCACAAATTGACGGCGTATCAAAATCAAGTCGCGTAAGCGAGAGCTCTTTTGTTGATGGCTCTGTCACCGCTTATGCAAAGTTGCATTCTGGCGAAGTGATTAAGTTGACTCAAAACGTATCCGCGCAATACGAATCTGCAAAGTCGTCAGCCTTAACCTCTCTGTTACTCAGCTTTTTATGGGTTGTTCCTTTTGCCCTTTTCTCTTACTGGGTTGCGACCTTTATAGGAGGCGCCCTGTGGGTTTTATATACGACAACCGAAAAAATTGGTGAAGGTGATTTAACCTCTCGCCTTGGTTTTCATCCTGGCCGAGACGAGTTTGGCACCATTGGTTGCGCGTTAGATAAATCGATGGACACCTTAAGTGAACTAGTTAACAGTGTGAAAAATAATGCGGCTACATTGAGTGAGACATCTTCTGCATTCGAAAAAGATATGCAGTTGAGCGAAACGCAGATATCTCATCAATATCAAACACTCGATTCCGTCGCGACAGCAATGGAAGAAATGACAGCCTCTGCAAAAGAAGTATCCAGCATTTCCCAACAAGCGACGATGCAATCCGATCAGGATGCTCAAAAGATCGAGCTAAGCAGAAATCGCGTGCAAAATGTGATTGGAGAAATTGAGACGTTATCCAGCTATATTGAACAGGCTTCCACGTCAGTAACCAACTTAAATGAGAACACGACACAGATCAATGACGTTATTACAACGATCAATGCCATTTCAGAACAAACCAACCTATTGGCTCTGAATGCGGCAATTGAAGCAGCACGCGCTGGTGAACAAGGTCGTGGATTTGCTGTGGTTGCTGATGAAGTGCGTACATTGGCAAGCCGAACTCAACAGGCAACAGTAGAAATTCAAGCCATGATTGAGAAACTACAAACCGAGAGCCAAAACATTGCTTCAATCACTGATCGAACCGTTCAACAAGCGCAAACCAGTAGCCAGCTTATTGATGAAATTGGTCATGATGTGACGTCTATTGCTGAATCCGCACGCTCATTGATGGACATGAGTATCCAAATTTCCACCTCAGCAGAAGAACAAAGCGCAGTCGCCAACGATATTGCATCTGAGCTTTCAGAAATTCGCAGCCAGTCGAGTACAATCAGAGAAGTTGCAGAGCAATCTACCGTAGGGGTAGCTAATCTCACTCAGGCGTCAGTGTCTCTTGGTGAGGTATTACAACGCTACCGCACAGCATAACTTTGCAGCATTTATGATCAACAAGGGCTCCTCAGGAGCCCTTTTCTTTAAACCGTTTTCAGCCGTTATCGTCGATATTTTCTACTACACACAAGTGGATATTTGAAGTGAATCTCAAGTTCTCGCTGTACCTGATGAAATAATGTTCATAAACAAAGCGTTCCGCTATGCTTAATCCTGCCAATTCCAATTTGCTGCTGGAAAACAATATGAATAATTACAAAGATACAAAAGACATCGAAAACCTAAGTTGCCCTCTCTGCCAGGGGGATGAATATCTCATTTCATCGGATGGAGAGAAATTCACATGCGCTGCTTGCGGATTTCATACAAAAAGCTTCTCATCCATCCAATGCCTACATCAAACCCCTTACCTACAGTCCAAACTTAAACATATCCATAGCTTAAGTACGGTGTGCCATTAAGAGATTAAACAGAGCAGCTAAATAGCTGCTCTTTTAATTCATCTAAATGTTGAATGCGAATTACGCGTTCATCATCAACACGATTGATTGCCTCACCATTAAATAGCTGTACGGTTTTAATGCCAGCGTTTAATCCCGCTTCTACGCCTTTAGGTGTGTCATCAATATAAAGACAGTCGCTCGGTAAAAAGCCCATGCTCATTGCACTGTACATAATTAAGTCAGGTTCAGGCTTCCAACTATTCGCATCGAATGCAGAGAACACTTTCCCTTGGAAAGCATCGAGCAATCCTGTTAACTCCAATGCGTATTCTATTTTATCTTTCGGCCCATTGGACGCGACACAATATTCGATATTATGCGAATCCAAAAACTGAATTAAACGCTTTGCGCCATCCATCGGCTGTAAGTGGCGAACAAAAAGAGACTGGACTTCTTCACGGTATTGCGGCTCTAAGACATCAATAGGGACTTTGATATCTTTCAGCTCTTTAGTATCTAACAGGATGTCAGCGAGCTTTCCTCCTTTAAAATGAGAAACGCACTCTTCCATCGTTAATTCTGCGCCATGCAGGTTAAATACATTGACGAGAGCTTGGCAACACAATCGTTCACTATCGACCAACGTACCATCACAATCAAATATCACGCACTTAATATTGGTAATTGCCATAGCCATCTCCAGACATCTTAAAGGCTAATGCCCTAGCTGATTTTAAAAATGTTGGCTTAATCTTATTTAAGTTTGGGATTGTTGAAACGACGAGCTTGGCATTTCATGGAAATAGAGGGGAGCAATTACAGTTTTTCTAAGCAAGATCACCTATCGTCATCTTGCTTTGCTTTTTATGCATTTGAGTGCGCAAATTAGCTTTCAATAATCACCGAATCTAAAAGCTTGTGTTCGGTACTTAGTCTTTTAGCAAGATCCGCCACAAACGAACTCTTGTATTTTGATTCAGAAACCGCGACATCAGAGATAAGCGTGTTTCCTTCAAGGTGGCTAATAATAGCGGCACCAATTGGAGCTCCAGATTTAAAACCAACATATAATTCAAAATCTGGCGTTAGAATTATCTGAGTGAGATATTCCACAATCATATCTTTATCGTACTGTTGATCCCAACGCTGAGACTGCAGGACAGAAAACATGATAGTAAGTCGGTGAAAATCGACCAGAAAAATATCGTCAGAGCTAAATTCAGAATTACTCTCAAGTAGCGTGTCTTTGTCGACCACTTGATAGGTTGCTTGTTCTAGTGCTTTGAAATAGACATCACGCCCTTTCAGACTCTCTGGTGTTGGAAATTCAACTTCAACCAGATCATACAGCCATGTATTTTTACGCTCGATACTGGCTAACTGTTGTTCATTCATTTTGATACCTTAGTTGCAAAACGAAATGTGCAGAGTATTTCATTCTCACATAGAGTGAAGCTTAGACAGAGCGACAAGCGATATAAAGTCATATTGGGAGAAAGTATGGTCACTCTAACTCATCATTTCGTTTAGAGCAGTACATTAGCATGAAGCCCACAACAAACCTAGCGTACGTAGACCTTTCCTTGGCTAAATTTTGTTTTAGTTGCAAACCTCTGATAGATTTCATCAATATCTTTCCTAGTTAAGGACAAAAATAATGAAAAAGATGCTGTTAAGTGCATTGCTTGCTACTACGCTGGTTGGTTGTTCAGATAACGATGTTGCTGATGTAGGACTCGGTTGGTTTACTTTGAAAGACATCAAAGTCGGTGAATTAAAAGACGAGGTAGTCACGGGGGTAACGTGTCATATAGCTTCTATCGAAGCAGATTTTAGCTTAGCGGATCCAAGTGACAGCTCAATATCCTGTCGTCAGACTGGCGAAATCACGCCGGAAATGATTGCAAAAATAGATAAAAGTAAGTCTGGCGAAATTGTATTTAAGAAGTCAAAAAGTATTTTCTTCAAAACCATGAAGGTTCGCCGAATTTATGATGCAGACAACCAAACCTTACTCTACCTGTCTTACACAACAAAAGAGACAGACGGTAGCTTTAAGCACAGCCTATCGACGGTTCCACTTTGGGGCACCAAGGCTTACGTTGAACCAACTGAAGTGAAAAAGTAACGCAGCTAATTTTGGGTAGCTCCAAGCTCGTTGTTAAAGAGAATAACCGATCAACAATCTGAAAAGCGACCAATTGCAGTACTATAAGCATCAGTAATTTAGGCTATCTTGGTCGCAATTTCTCCAGCTCGCTGGTTTTTTCAGCGGGCAAACTTCTTTGTAATAAAACGCCACGATTTTCATTTTTTTGTGATACAATCCCGCCTCTTTTTTTTCTCACTCAAGAACAAGCATGAAGTTTCCTGGTCAGCGTAAATCTAAACACTACTTCCCAACTCACGCTCGAGATCCATTAGTAAACCAAATCCGACAAGCGCCTAAGCTATATCGCCCAACTATTGTTGGTGTCGGTCAAACCATCGTAGATATCGAAGCGCGTGTAGATGATGCGTTTTTAGAAAAATACAACCTAAGTAAAGGACATTCACTCGTTCTTGAAGAAAGCAAAGCAGATGCACTTTACGAAGAACTGGTTGAGCAAGGCCTAATCACACACCAATACCCAGGTGACACGATTGGCAACACGCTCCACAATTACTCAGTATTGGCGGATAGCAAATCCGTTTTGCTCGGTGTGATGTCCAAGAACATTCAAGTTGGTTCTTTTGCCTACCGTTACCTTTGCCGCACCTCTTCACGCATGAACCTCAACCACCTACAAACGGTAGATGGTCCTATTGGTCGTTGTTATACCCTGATTTCTCAAGATGGTGAACGCACATTTGCTATCAATGAAGGTCACATGAACCAACTACTTCCGGAAAGCATTCCTGAAGAGATCTTTGAGAAAGCATCAGCTCTAGTTGTTTCTTCTTACCTCATGCGCGGTAAAGAAGAGGATCCAATGCCGAAAGCGGTACAAAAAGCGATCGACTTTGCCAAGAAGCACGATGTCCCTGTTGTACTGACTTTAGGCACAAAGTATGTTATCGAAGGTAACGCGCAATGGTGGCAAGAGTACATTCGCGAGAACATATCTGTTGTTGCAATGAATGAAGAAGAAGGCGCGGCATTAACAGGCGAGACAGAACCGCTAGCGGCTGCTGATAAAGCACTTGAGTGGGTTGATCTTGTTCTATGTACTGCTGGGCCAAATGGCCTATACATGGCAGGTTACACCGACGAAAAAGTAAAACGAGAAACCACACACGACATTCTTGAAGGTTCAATTGAAGCCTTTAATCAATACGAATTTAGTCGTGCGATGCGTAAAGGAGATTGTGAGAAGCCAATGAAGGTATACTCTTACATTGGTCCTTACCTAGGTGGTCCACTAGAGATTAAGAACACCAACGGCGCAGGTGATGCGGCGCTTTCTGCTTTACTGCATGATATGGCTGCAAACTCTTTCCATCAAAAAGAAGTGCCTAACTCAGAAAAGCACGAAGTACGCTGTTTGACTTACTCATCACTTTCTCAGATCTGTAAATATGCAAACCGAGTAAGCTATGAAGTGTTGACGCAACACTCTCCTCGCCTATCGCGAGCACTTCCTGAACGAGAAGATAGCTTAGAAGAAACTTACTGGGATCGTTAAGATCACAGCTTTAAAGCTAAAAATACATCAAGGTCACCATTTGGTGGCCTTTTTGTTTTGATCTGGCGTAGTAAATAGTAGATTTTGTTAGTATGTAGCACAGTATAGAGCAGTAAACTCTTTACATACCGAATCGAAACCGTACCATCACCGAGCAAACGTTTGCCCAACAATAATACTTGCTCCAACTCAGATTGTTTTTCAACACTACCTGCGAGTCACTTTAGGGATTATCCATGCAGTCAGATATTGAAATTTGCCGAAACACACCACTTTCTTCTATTGATGTTATTGCGGAAAAAGTAGGGTTACTACCCGAAGAATATGACACTCACGGGAAGCACAAAGCCAAAGTCCATCCAAAATGTTTGGAGCGGCTAAAAGAGAATGATAACGGTAAGCTTGTGCTTGTTACTGCGATCACTCCTACCCCACTTGGCGAAGGAAAAACCGTTACAACTGTCGGACTGGCGCAAGGTTTAGCTAAGCTTAGACAATCCGTTATCGCATGTATTAGACAACCTTCTATGGGGCCTGTATTCGGTATTAAAGGCGGTGCTGCTGGCGGTGGTTATTCCCAAGTTGCTCCAATGGAAGAACTGAACTTACACCTTACTGGTGACATCCATGCGGTGACGGCGGCGCATAATCTAGCTTCAGCCGCGCTTGATGCTCGCTTGTATCATGAACAACGCGAAGGCTATGATGCCTTTGAAGCACGTACTGGATTAAAGGCACTTAAAATCGATACGGCAAGCATTACTTGGAAACGAGTAATGGACCATAATGATCGTGCACTACGTAAAGTCAAAATTGGGCTAAATGAGCCAGGAAAAGTCATCAATGGATGCGAACGCGACGAAGGGTTCGATATTTCTGCCGCGTCTGAGTTAATGGCTATCATTGCACTGGCTAAAGATTTAAAAGATTTACGTCAGCGTATTGGGAAAATTGTCGTAGCGTACGATTTGAACGGAAACCCGGTAACCACGGAGGATCTGCAAGTTGCAGGAGCAATGGCAGTGACATTAAAAGAGGCCATTGCACCGACACTGATGCAAACTCTGGAAGGTGTTCCTACGTTGATTCACGCAGGCCCGTTTGCAAACATCGCCCATGGAAATTCATCTATTATTGCCGACGATATCGCGCTAAAGCTATCAAATTACACAGTAACAGAGGCGGGATTTGGCTCAGATATGGGATTTGAGAAAGCGTGTAACATTAAAGCTGCCGCCGCTAGCAAGGCGCCAGATTGTGTAGTGATAGTAGCGACATTACGCGGCCTCAAAGCAAATTCTGGACACTACGATTTACGACCAGGTATGGCCATTCCAGATTCAATTTTTAATCCAGACCAAGCAGCATTGGAAGCGGGATTTGAAAACTTAAAATGGCACATTAATAACGTTCATAAATATGGCATTCCAGCTGTTGTCGCTATTAACCAGTTCCCGCAAGATTGTGAGAAAGAGCTTAAAATACTTAAAGAGCTGGTTCAGCAATTTAATCCGGAAGTTAAAGTCGCTATCAGCACCGCTTTTGCGCAAGGCGGGCAAGGCACAACTCAGTTAGCTCAACATGTTATTGACGCTTGTACCCAGCCTACAGAGTTTCGTCCTTTATACAATAAAGAACAATCGTTACACGAAAAACTTATGGCTGTGTGTGAAGCTGGCTATGGTGCCGCCAATATAGAAATGAGTTCCCTTGCTACTGAACAGCTCAACCATTTTGAAAATCTAGGTTTTAACAACTTAGCGGTTTGCATAGCGAAAACCCCACTATCGATAACAACAGATTCCGCTGTCAAAGGCGCGCCGACAGGTTTTACCGTCCCTATCCGCGAGTTACGTCTGTGTGCTGGCGCTGGGTTTGTGTATGCGTTATCCGGTACGGTGATGACGATGCCAGGTTTGCCTGATAAACCTGCATTTATGAATTTAGACCTTGATGATGAAGGAAATATCGTCGGTCTCTCTTAGTGTAACGTCAACGTATAGTTGACTATAAAGGAAGCACGTTTAAAGAGTGAGTGGTTTACTTCTATATCCACTCACTTTGAACAGATGAAGAGGCGTGCTTGATTATCTTTATCTTACTGTTTTATCCTCACTTTACATTGTAAATCCATACTTATTTTCTCCCCTTCCCTATAATCTTGCGCCAATTTGATGCACGGCCTACTTAGCACTTCACTAATGTGGTGCAATTACCTTGCGATGAACTTTTAACCCCTTTGATTTTTAAAGAGATATTCTATGGCTCGAATCTTGTACTAAAGTTTGCAGTAGTAAACACATCAGCACATGCACTTTCAAAACCTCTGCGCTGTACACCACTTCCTCCTGGTTAGCACCGTTTTGATGCATGCAAAAAAGGGAAAGGGAATAATATGGAAGACGCACTCGCCGTAATTTTAGCTGGGGGGATGGGGTCTAGGCTCAGCCCACTCACCGATGATAGAACCAAGCCAGCAGTACCTTTTGGCGGAAAGTATAGAATTATAGATTTCACACTAACCAACTGTTTACACTCAGGTTTACGTAAAATCCTTGTTTTGACCCAATACAAATCTCATTCACTTCAAAAACACTTGCGAGATGGTTGGTCAATATTCAATCCAGAGCTTGGCGAGTACATTACTGCGGTTCCACCTCAAATGCGCAAAGGTGGTGCATGGTATGAAGGAACCGCTGATGCGATTTATCACAACATGTGGTTACTATCGCGCAATGACGCGAAGTATGTGGTTGTGTTATCCGGCGATCATATCTATCGAATGGACTACGCCGCGATGCTTGAAGAGCATAAAGAGAAAGGTGCTAAGCTCACCGTTGCCTGTATGGATGTTCCCGTAGAGGATGCTTCAGCATTCGGGGTAATGGGCACCGCAGAAAACGGGCTAGTTACTTCATTTATAGAAAAACCAGAATGCCCACCTACCCTTCCAGGAAGTAAAACCAGAAGCCTCGTTTCCATGGGGATTTATATCTTTGACATGGATGTTTTAAAAGAAGCACTCGAAGACGACTCAAAACTCGATTCATCAAGCCATGACTTCGGAAAAGACATCATACCTAAGCTGATTGATACGGAATCCGTTTATGCTTATCAATTTTGTGGCAGTAAAGGGCGCGTTGATAAGGATTGCTACTGGCGCGACGTGGGTACCATTGATTCCTTCTATGAAGCGAATATGGATCTGCTAGAGCCAGTACCACCAATGAACCTATATCAATCCAATTGGGCGATTCGTACTTACGAGCCGCAGTTTCCACCAGCTCGTACCGTATCGTCAGCCACGGGCAATGAAGGTATTTTTATTAACTCCATCATTGCTACCGGTGTCATCAACTCCGGAGGCTCAGTACAGCATTCCATCATTTCCTCTAACGTACGTATTCAAGACAGTGCAACGGTTGTCGATTCCATCATTTTTGATGACGTAGAGGTCGGTGAAGGAAGTCAGTTGGTCAACTGCATAGTTGATAAACATGTTCGTATTCCGCCACATACTCAAATTGGCATCAACAAACTAGAAGATGCGAAGCGATTTAAAATCTCAGACAAAGGTATTGTCGTCATACCCGAAAGTTATCAATTCGATTAAACGACAAACCATCGCAACAAAAAAAGCGCACGGTCATCATCGTGCGCTTTTGTTTAAGTGCCTATTAACGTTAGGCTATAACAGTTAATCAAAAACGATTAGATGTTACATACCGTTGACCAGCTACCATCTGTGCCCGGCTCAGCCGCTGTCCACCAGTTCGCTTGGTAAACCACACCGTTGTGGATGATCTTATCACCCTGGTTTGCGTGGCTTGGGTTACCAGCCCAATCCGTTTGTGGTAGAGCTGGGTATGTCACTAAACCTGTCGTATCACACGTACCTGGTTCAGTAGTACCACCATCACCCGAGCCTGCATTTAGGTCGCCAATTGGCAGTTCTGGCTGTTCAAACTTGAACGCAAACTCTTTACCACCAGAAATCACTGAGTAGTTAGCCGGACCAGAGATTGGTAGGTAGTAAACCATATCAAGCTCGTAAGTACCGCCCGCTGGTAAATCTTTCCAAGCAGGTAGAGAGAACGATACGCGGTGCATTACGCCATCTAAGCCACCGATGTTGTTTGCTCGAGTATGTCCGGAAGCAATGACTTTCAAACCGCCACCAGATTGATCTTTCGCGTTATCAGGAGCTGATACTGGGATATCAAACTGGAATTCAGTACCACCAGGGATCGCTTGACCAGTGTTGTTCGTAAACGTGATCTTCGGATTAATTGGGTAGTTTTGGTCGCCAACCTTAAAGCCGCCAACGCTGACTGCAATGTCTACCGCTTCTGTTGGTGTCGGACCCGTCGCGACTTTATTACCGTACGGTGTTGCAGACTTAAACTTGTCGTAGATAGCTTTGGTCATAGTGTTACCCATGTGGTACTCACCATTACCAGCCGCACAAGCTTGTTCAGTTGCATCTACTGCCGTACGATTACCATTTGCATCCAGTACGTAACAGTTGTAGTCACCTGCCAGTTCCCAGAACATAATACCGCCGATTTCTTTATCGATAACGTAATCAGCTTTCACTTCGATAGAAGCTTTATCTTCCGTAGATAGGAACACGCTCTTCTCTGCGTTCCACAACCAAGGCGCTACAGCAACGCTATCGTAATGACGAGTATATGTACCAACAAACTTATCCGAAGGATCGTTAACTGGATCAAGACCGTAAGCGGCTGCGTAAGAGCCCCAGATACCATTTTCTAGGTTCTTCGCATGCCACATTGGGTTAGAGCCAGCGCCCATTTCGTTGCCTTTAGGGTCTGTATCGTGCCACATGTTGTCGATACCAATAGCACCGTGACCACAGTTGTTCTTCTCACCTTCACCGGTACCAGGTTGACACTCAGCTTGGTTTGGCAGTGCTGCTCGGCCCCACAGACCATTTTCACCACCAGTAACACCTTGCCAACCACGGGTGTAGTAAGGAACACCGATGTTGATACGACCTGCTGGCATAGAACCACGGAAATAGTGGTAAGCCCAGTCTGTGTTCAAGTAACCGATACCACCGTATGCAGCAGTGCCGTATACGTTCCACTGGGCTAGCTCCGAGTCTTTACCTGTATCGAATAATGCTGCGTTGTGACCAACGTGATCATTCCAAGCCCCATGCAAGTCGTAAGACATGATGTTTACGTAGTCTAGGTACTTAGTTACATCGAAGGTTTCCATACCACGCAGTAGGTAACCTGAAGATGGTGCTGCGATAGTCAGCATATAATGAATGCCATCTTGCGCGGATGCCGCATCAAGTTTCTCACGCAATACTTTCATCAGCTCTTGGTAAGACGCCCATAGATACTGACGACGTGGTTCCATGAAGTCTTTGTCGTAAGGGTTACCAGCACCAGCCATTGATGTTGGGTATTCATAGTCAATATCCAGACCGTCGAACTTGTACTGACGCATCATTTCAACGGCTGAAGTTGCGAACTTCTCGATGCCAGCATGGTTAATAGAACCATCTGCATTCGTCGTCATGGTGTAGAAACCACCGTCAGCCACACGATCGCCATTCGTATCGAAGTGACCGCCCGTTTCAGCCCAACCACCGATAGAGATTAGCGTTTTAACATCATGTTTTTGCTTGTAAGTCGCTAGCGCACCAAAGTGACCTTTAAAGCCAAGAGCAGGATCTACCTCAACGCCAGGCCAAGTTTTACCCGTAGCAGGGTTGTTAGGGTCATTAACGTCACCAACGTTTACTTTACCATCAGAACCAATGCTCACAAACGCGTAGTTAATGTGAGTAAGTTGCTCCCAAGGAATATCTTTAACAAGGTAAGTAGATTGAGGGTCCTCACCTGCGCGCCAGCTAGTAAAGTAACCAATCACACGACGTGGGTGATCGGCGCCCATTTTCTCGCGACCTTCTTCGTCATAAATAGAACAGTAAGGGACGTCTACACCCGTTGTTTGATACAAGCCATCAGGGCGACAGTTAGATGTCACCGCGCCACCGTTTACCGTTAACGTCGCAAGTGCAGAATCTGCAGTTGCTCCGGCATCATCGGTTGCTCTCGCATAAACACTTAGCGAACCAGCTTGTGAAGGCATTACATCAAGCGTGTATGGTGCAGTTGTTGCGGTGCCAGCAAGGACGCCCGCCACATAGAAATCAACTTTAGCAACGGTGCCATCCGCATCTGCGGCATTCGCAGTCAGTGTGACGGAGCCACCCAAGTCAATAGAAGTCGCAGAAAGCGCAACATCCACTGTCGGCGCTTCGTTACCAGGTTGTGCTGGTGCCACAGTTAACGTCACAGCACTTGCTGTGCTCACTGCACCTGCATCATCATACGCCTTAGTAGAGAATTCGTGCTGGCCTTCAGTCGCTGTCCATGACGCAGCATAAGGCGCAGACGTTGCCTGACCAACTAATACGCCATCAACAAAGAATTCTACTTTGCTAACAGTACCATCGGTATCTGCTGCATCTGCAGCTAGGTTAACAACATCCCCCGCAGTCACAGAAGCCGACGCAGAAGGCGATGTTAGAGTAACAGTCGGGACTTCATTCTGAGGTGGATCAACCGGTCCAGTGCCATCACATGCGCCAAGTGTTTCCCACTCGCCCCACTCACCAGATTGCGCTGGGTTACTGTTTTGCGTCCAGTAACGTGCTTTGTAAGCATTACCTTCATGTTGAACTTGGTCACCACCATTATAAACTTTTGATGATTGCCAAGTTTCTAGAGGGGCACAGTCAACCGCTGCGTAGCTATTGAAGGCCATAAGACAAGAAGCGGTGAGAGTGCTTAGTGTGAACACGCTTTTCACTGCGTTGCCGTTTTTAAGGTGCATAATCGCTCTTCCTTAAGTTATTGTTAAAACAATACTAAATGCGCTAAACAAAGCGCACTTATACTTTTATTTCGACGTAAAATAACTTAAGTACAAGTTGGTGATTTCACACTATCTATTTACGAGTTTTCCACACCGCCTCGCAACAATCCACTAAATGCTTGCAACAACGTACCTATTATTTGGCACTAGTAACTAATTTTATAAATCAAATAAATATGTCACTCGCAAATTAATAAAAAAGGCAAAAAAAGTCGTTATTTTGAAATAAAGATCACTAAGCCTTTGTTGACCTTGGCGTTTCATTAAAATGTCGCTTGTACTCACGACTAAACTGTGATGGGCTTGTGTACCCGACCAGTCTCGCGGCATCGTTGACTCGTCTCCCCTCCAGCAGGATCAACTCGCGCGCTTTATTAAGTCGAACTTTCTTAATGTATTGCAACGGAGATTCAAGCGTGACATTGCGAAAAGCTTGATGGAAAGCAGACACACTCATATTGGCTTCTTCTGCCAATGTTTGTACGCTCAACTGTTCATGGTACGCTTGATGAACACGATTCAGTGCTTTGGCCACTCTAGCGTAAGAGCCTTCTTGGTGTGCTAAGTCAAATAAAACATACCCTTCTTTGCTTACCAAAGTGCGATAAACAATTTCCTCAAGAAGTAGATCACCGAGCATGACAACATCCAGCTCATTACACAACGCGCTCATTAGTCGCTTGCATGCATCCAGCATACCTTCGCTCATGTGTACCGATTTAAGGCCGCAACGGGTAGTGTCCAGGCACTTATTACTGAATTTCTCAGCCTCAAGTTTTTTAACGAGCTTATGAAGAAGCGTTGGCGAAATATCTATCGAGATGCCAAGTAAAGGCTCATTGTTTGTCGCAAACGCTTCGCACTCCAGGGGCATGGGAACTCCTACGACAAGGTAATCATCGGGCCCATATTGGACAGGTGTATCACCGATATGAATGTTCTTATGTCCTTGACCTAAAACAATAATGCCAGACTGATAGACAAACGGCTGGCGATGATTTCCTTTGCTACTGCGATAAAACCATACGCCATCTATTGCGGTTTTCTTCATACCTTCTAAGTCATGCAGTCCCTGCTTTTCAACATATTGCTGCATGATATCTGCGAGAGTGTGCATTAGAGCGCTCCATCAATGACCAACGAGTTTGGTCTCTATTATCATTTCGTGCACTATACTTCCTCTCGACTTTAACTTTCTAGCTCAAGAGCATCAATTTTGTAGAAATAGGCAGATTATTTGCAGAAATCGACCTATTAACGAACGTTAATCAGGACTAATATGCACGTATTCAATCTCCTTTACTGGAAGCAAGAGGGCTAATAATGAACTTTTCTTATGTAAACCCAACCAAGATTTTCTTTGGTCAAAAACAAATCGCTGCAATCAAAGAAGCTATCCCATCCGACCAAAAAGTTTTAGTGGTATACGGCGGTGGCTCAATTAAAAAGAATGGCGTGTACGACCAAGTCTCAGAAGCACTAGAGGGACATGAATGGCTAGAGTTTTCTGGTGTTGAACCCAACCCAACCAAAGAGACGCTCGATAAAGCGGTCGCAATGGTAAAAGAACATGGTGTTGACTTTATTCTTGCTGTAGGTGGTGGTTCAGTCATTGATGGCTCTAAATACGTAGCAGCAGCATCTAAGTATGATGGTGATGGCTGGGATATCATGATTGGTAAACACCAAGTCACTGAAGCGACGCCTCTAGCTGCAATTTTGACACTGCCAGCAACAGGCTCAGAGTCAAACATGGGTGCAGTTATCACTAAAAAAGAAACTCAAGACAAACTTCCGTTCATGTCTCCAGCAGTACAGCCTAAATTTGCGGTGTTAGACCCGGATGTAATGAAAACATTGCCAGAACGCCAGTTGATCAACGGCATTGTTGACGCATGGGTGCACGTATGTGAGCAATACTTGACGCTTCCTACTGGCGCAATGGTTCAAGATGGCTATGCAGAAACACTGCTGAAAACCTTAAAAACACTCGGAGAACAGTTTGCCGAGCGAGACGACGATATGTGGCGCGCAAACTTAATGTGGTCTGCTAACCAAGCATTGAACGGGTTAATTGGTAGTGGCGTTCCACAAGACTGGGCGACACATATGATCGGCCATGAATTAACGGCTCTATGGGGCGTCGATCATGCACGTTCTCTTGCAATCGTCCAACCATCGCTACTTCGCAACCAAATGCAATTTAAACGTCCTAAGCTAGAGCAAATGGGTCGCAACGTATTTGGACTTGAAGCTGGAGACGATCTTGCTGAACGTACCATCGAAGCGATCGAAGCGTTTTATCATCAACTTGATGTCGCAACTAAGCTAGAAAACTATGGTGAAAGTCGTGAACAAGCGATCGATGCCATCATCGAACAACTCAATAAACACGGAATGACCGTTCTCGGTGAAAACCAGGCGATTACTCTTGAACGTAGTCGTGAAATTTTAGAACTCGCTGTTGCCTAACAGCAAAAACAGTTCACTGCCCTTTCTAGGGTTTAACGGTATTGTGACTTAATGGTCACAATACCGTTTTTTTATGCTATTTTGTAAGCTTCATCACGTTCAAATTCGGGAACTCCTCAAAATAACGATTAATCCCTACAAACTCATTGATCGTGTAGGTCAGTAAAGAGACAACTGTCCAGCTTTACACAAACAAAAATAAAATTGAATTCAAAGGTCTAACTTACTCATTTAATGGACCTTTTATTTGTTGTAGTTATCCACTACATTAGCTTGTCTGTTCGAGAATCCATTTTATGTGGCTAGTTGTTGTCGTATTAGCATTCATACATATCATCAGTATCCGTAAAGGTCCTAAGTGGGTCTTCTACGTATCCAAACCATTACCAGTGCTCTGTATGTTAGGAATTTTAATCCAGTCTCCTGCCTATCATATGCCATATACGCATTGGATTTTGATTGGCTTATCGCTCTCGCTGCTTGGTGATCTACTATTAATGCTCCCTAGAGATAAGTTTATTACCGGATTAGTGCTCTTCTGCTCTGCCCATCTTTCCTATAGCTACGGTTTTACCATCATGTCCGCTTGGCATTTTACGCCTTGGCTCCCTATTGCTTTATTTGGACTCGGTGTATGTTTCTATTGGTTGTTTCGACCGGACCTTGGTCAAGAAAAGCTCCCGGTTGCCAGCTACATATTGGTATTGATGACCATGTGTTGGGCTGCTATCGAGTATTATTTGAGTGGAAAAACTCAATCGTCCTCATTTGCAGTGCTCGGAAGCTTTATCTTCATCGTTTCTGGTACCGTCTTAGCTTTTGAACGCTTCGGGGGACGATCCGTATTTTCGCGACAAGTCGTCATGGTGACCTACTATTCCGCACAAACATTGATGGTAATGTCCGTTGTTGCCATCGTTGTTCGTTATCCGTATCTCAGTTGAACTGACTTATTAGTAATAGCTTTTGTACCTAATTCTTAAAACATTACTTTATCAAACACTAAAGTGAGCAGGTTCTTAATCTTAGAACCTGAATATAAGCTTGTTCTTAATGAAATAATGCGCACAACTTGCTATTGTAGAAAGATATTTTTCCTTTATAGCGTGCCCCTTTGAAAGAGAACACTCCTGTTGTTGAATTTAGCAACGTAAACAAGTGGTATGGCGATTACCACGCTCTAAAAGATATCAACTTCTCCGTACATTCTGGCGAGATCGTCGTGGTGTGTGGCCCTTCTGGTTCAGGAAAATCAACGCTCATTCGTTGCATCAACCATCTTGAATCGATTCAAGAAGGCCAACTTCATGTGTTCGACCAGCCTTCTCATGCAAAATCTCTCAAGCCCGGTAAAATCGGCATGGTGTTCCAGCACTTCCACCTTTTTCCTCATTTGACTGTACTGGAAAACCTCACCTTAGCGCCGATTCGCACACTCAAATTGTCAAAACAAGAAGCTGAAAAACGCGCACGACATTACCTAAAGCGAGTCAACATTGAAGAGCAAGCGAGTAAATACCCTATCCAGCTTTCTGGCGGTCAGCAGCAACGCGTCGCGATTGCCCGCTCCTTATGCATGGAACCGGACTTACTCCTCTTTGACGAACCAACTTCGGCGCTTGACCCGGAAATGATCAACGAAGTGTTGGATGTCATGGTTGAGCTGGCACAAAGCGGAATGACGATGATTTGCGTCACGCACGAAATGGGATTTGCCAAAAAAGTAGCGAACCGCGTGGTATTTATGGATGAAGGCCAAATCGTGGAAATGAACTCACCGATCGCCTTATTTGAGACGCCACAGCATCCACGAACCCAAGCATTTTTGAACCAAATTTTAAGTTACTGATGATAGTTCGCGTAATCAAACCTGTGCTTCAAGCTTTACTACAAATGACGCTCCTCTTCATCGCGATTGTGTGGGTGTTAGACTCTGGTGCCGATGCTATGGGCTATCAATGGCAATGGGAACGCGTACCTGATTACATCGCTTTTTATGAAGATGGCGAATGGTGGCCAGCAGAACTTATCGATGGGCTATTGGTCACGCTTAACATCTCGGCCATTAGTCTATTCTTCACCTTAGTGTTGGGGTTGGTCACCGCGTTACTAAGGCTTAGCGATTCGAAAGTCGGCAATGTTATTGGTACCACTTATGTCGAAGTCATACGTAACACGCCGTTGTTGGTGCAAATCTATTTACTCTACTTCGTGTTTGGCCCCGTGATTGGTTTGGACCGATTCAGCACCGCCGTTTTGGCATTGTCCCTTTTCCAAGGTGCCTACACCGCGGAAATATTCCGTGCAGGTTTAAACAGTATTCCTAAAGGGCAATTCGAAGCAGCAAAAACTCTCGGGCTGTCAACGTTTTACACCTACAAAGACGTGATTTTGCCTCAGGTTTTACAGCGCACATTACCGCCATTAACCAATGAAGTGGTTTCTTTGATCAAAAACTCTTCCATTGTAAGCGTGATGGCGATTTTTGATTTAACAACACAGGCACGCAACATCGTCTCTGAGACGGCGATGCCGTTTGAAATTTGGTTTACCGTGGCAGCAATTTATCTTGCTCTCACTCTATCACTTTCTGGCTTGTCTGCATGGCTAGAACACAAACTCGGAGCCAGTTGGCGCAAATTATAAGGAGATAACATGAAGTTATTCAAAGCGACCATTACTGCATTATTAGGGCTAGCCATCGCTATGCCTACAATCGCGAAAGAAGACGTTGCCACTCCCAATGTAGATCAAATCAAAGAACGAGGCACTTTGCGCGTTGGTATGTCAACATTTGTACCTTGGGCAATGCGCAACAAGCAAGGTGAGTTAATCGGTTTTGAAATCGATGTGGCCAAACGCTTAGCACAAGATTCAGGTTTGAAAGTGGAATTTGTACCGACCGCGTGGGATGGCATTATTCCCGCACTACTGGCGAAAAAGTTCGACGTGATCATCGGTGGCATGTCGGTCACGCCCGAGCGTTCCAAAAGCGTGTTGTTTACTGACCCCTATTCACACTCCGGTGTTCAAGTAGCAGCAAATAAAGAACTGGCTTCTGGTTTTAGCGAATTCTCGGATTTTGACTCACGACGCGTAAAAATAGCGGCTCGTCGCGGCGCATTCACCGTTCAAGTCGCCAGAGAAACCTTCCCGAAAGCGAAGATTCTGCAATTTGATGATGACGCGCAAGCCCTCCAAGAGGTGCTGAATGGTAACGCCCACGCGGTCATTGCCTCTAGCCCAAAGCCAGAACATGAGACAGTGAAACACAGCGACAAACTATTCCTTCCATTCTCTGAGCGACTATCAAAAGGTAACGAAGCCTTTGCGGTTCGCCTAGGAGAAGAAGATAAAAAAGCCTTTTTCAATCAGTGGATTGAAGCAAGAACCCAAGATGGATGGTTAAAACAACGTTATGAATACTGGTTCTCGACATTAGATTGGCAAGATCAAGTCGCGCAAGGCCAGTAATCTGAATGGCTCGTGGACGCCGCGAGCCTATACTCTCCAATCATCCATTTTACTTTTCCATAACTTATCGGAGTCAAATTTTTGGGCGAACAAACCACCACTCGCACAGTACCCACTAATTCCAACACAGGTTCCTTTCTATCGCGGTTAAACACGCTAGATTGGGTACTGCTTATTATCTGTGGTATTGGTGGCGTTTGGCTGTACCATCGCTCCACTGTTGGTGTACATTATTTGTGGCAGTGGAAAGAGGCGTTTGAACTACTTTTTACGCCAAGAGCCGATGGTGGTTTGCCCTACTTCTTCCAAGGTTTGATTTCGACGTTAAGGCTCAGTATTTGGGGCATCAGCTTCGCGTTAGTGCTTGGCACGTTGCTAGGCTTAGCACGCTTCTCTCGCTCCGTTTGGTTGCGCACACCTGCAAACACATTTATCCAGTTGGTAAGAAACATCCCACCGTTGGTTTTTGTTTTTATTTTCTACTTTTTCATTTCTAACCAGTTGATCCCGTTACTCGGTTTGGAAGATATTCTACGAAACTATAACGGCGAACCAAATGCGCTACAGAGCTTTTTTTTTGGGCCTTATAACCTTTGGGAAAATCTTGCCTCTGGCGTGTTATGCGTCGGCCTACTCTCTTCTGCCTACGTTGCAGAAGTGGTGCGTGCAGGTTTACAAAGTATCGACCAAGGACAGTGGGAGGCGGCAGATTCATTGGGCTTGTCTCGGTGGGTGAAATACCGATTCGTTATCGCGCCACAGGTGCTCAAAGTCATCACCCCAGCACTTGCAGGTCAAACCATCTCTCTAGTGAAAGACACCTCCATCGTTTCACTGATCTCGATACAAGAAATGACGTTTGTTGGGACCGAAATGGCAAATTCATCAGGCTATATCTTTGAAATTTGGCTCATTGTCGGCATTGCTTACTTTTTGATTTGTTTTGGGTTGTCACTTATTTTTCGCTACATTGAAGCAAAATCGGAATCCATTTCAAATTAACTCAACCGTATATGTAATTAGACACATTTGAATCTTCAAATCAGAATTGCATCCTGTTACATTGAAAAGATGCTAAATTTTCGGCGTTTTTCATGGAGTTAAAGAATCAATCGGACTACGAGCGATACATTAAGCAAGATAATCTTGGTGAATATTACGTAGTTCTCAATCAATTCACTTTTCACAGTGTTTATCAGCCGATTTTTGATAAGCACCAGCGTATTATTGGAATGGAAGCTCTACTGCGAATTCGTGGCATTGATGGTTCGTTAATTCGTCCTGATGTATTTCTGGCCAACAATGGCCTCGATCCCTACTTTCGATTGTGTGTTGAGTTTTTATCCAGAGCAATGCACATTCGAAATTTTGCACGCTGTTTCGCAGGAACGCCTATCAAACTGTTTCTCAATGTCATGCCTCAAACCCTACTCACCCTAACCAAAGACATGGGCTTTAAAGACAACGGCCTGCTTTACAAGCGCCTTTCCGAACTTGGTATGAGCCCATCAGACGTGGTGTTTGAAGTAGTCGAAGAGTCATGCGGTGATACTGATTTACTGATCAAAGCCGTACAGTTAATGAAAGCGAATGGTTTTATCTTTGCTATCGATGATTTTGGCGCTCAACATTCTGATATCGCACGTGTTCAGCAGCTCTGCCCTGACATCATAAAAATCGATCGCTCCTATCTACTTGATTACTGCGCCGGAGAAACCTTTTCCATACATAGCGCCGTTGAGCTCGCGGCTCATATGGGAGCAAAAGTGATCATAGAAGGGGTAGAAGAAGACGTGCAGCTGCAAGCGATGTATCAACTTGATTTGGATTATTACCAAGGCTTTTACTTAGGTAAGCCTTGCGCCATTCATCACTGGACCGATAGCCTAAACATTGAGACGACAGTGCATTGACACTACCCCCTTACGATACAGTAAAACCAAAAAAGCGCCGATATATACTCGGCGCTTTTGGGTTTTGCTTGGCGATGACATGCCTAGCTAGGTATTAATTTGCTTAGAAAAAGTCAATAGAGTTACGTCCGCTCTTCGGATCACGAGTCGCTTGCGGCTTTTCAGCTTTCTTACCTTTCTTCGCCGATTGCGACAGCGCGTTTTGTTGTGCTTTCCGCTCTTTATGCGCTGCTTTTCGGCCTGTTGACTTAGGTCCAGAGCCTTTAGCTGACTTGCTTTGGCGAGATTTCTCTTTACGTGCAGATTGCGCTTCTTTCTTCGCTTTCTTTTCCGCTTTTTGCTCTGCCGTTTCAGGTTCAGTTACTGGCGCATCGCAAACCACAACATAATATTCCTGGTTAAACTCAAAAAAGTCACCATCATACATCTTGCGGCGCTTACGTGTTTCTAGCTCACCATTCACCGCGACGTAACCTTCTTCGATGATATGCTTTGCTTCGCCGCCACCGCTGACCAAGTTCGCGATTTTAAAAAGCTTGTACAGTTCGATCGGATGCGCATCAACGTCGATGCCAATCGCTTCGATCTCAATCTCTTCGCCTTCTAAATACTCTTCGTGGTCGTAATCTTGGGTCATGTTACTTACTCTTACTATTTGATGCCCTGAAGTTTAAACGCAATGCTTAAAAATAGAAACCTCTGCCGATGCTCAATCACTGATTAGCCTTGGCATTTGAGCACCTCTTAACCCATTTAACTTGCTGCTCGTTAGCTTGTATGTCGAGGCTTGGCTCAAACGAAGCTGCAATTACGCAGTCTGAAGGTATATACTCTTCAAGTTATTGTTGAAAAGAGCGAATACTTTGTCTCAACCAAGCAGAATTACCTTTGTCACGGCTAACTTGTTTAATTTTGTCGCACCTCCTGATGCCTACTATGATTTCGAAAACATCTACTCGTTAGAGCAATGGCAAGACAAACTTGCTTGGACGCAACGTCAAGTTGAAAAACTGGAAGCTGACGTGATTGGCTTACAAGAGGTGTTCAGTATTGAGCAAACTCGCGCATTCTTTTCAACCATCGGCTACCCCTACTTTGCGACCGTTGACACCCCACATGTAGAGGATGAGTACATTTACTCAAGCCCTGTTGTGGCAATCGCATCTCGGTTTCCAATCGAAAAAGTACAAGCTGTAGAATTTGACTTAGCAACGCTTGAGCCTTTTGGAGTAAGTGTTGCTCCAGAGTTCAGTCGCAAACCTATCTATGCGCAAGTGATACATCCTGTACTCGGCCATATCGCCGTTTACGTAACGCACTTAAAATCTCAACGCCCAGCCGACTCAGAACAACCAGAAACGTCTAGCACGATTATTGGGCGCTGGTTATCCACCCAGCAAAGAGGTTGGGAAGCTGCGATGTTAAGAGTCGCGATGCAAAAAAGGTATAGAAAGGAGCCAATGCCAACGGTGTTAATGGGTGATATGAATCAACCTATCACTCCAACCAGTGTTAATAGCGCATTGGTATCCAATGCTGGTGACAGCGTCACTGAGTTGCAACTCAAAGATGGATGGTCATTACAAAGTGACGCTCTGAAGGATGAACGCCCCGCTACGCATTATCATTTTTCCACTGGGAATGTGCTCGACTATATCTTGCTCTCTCAAGAGTTTGACACCTTATCAGATATATCGGTTGCCGAGGTTGTTGATTATCAGGTGTCTAACCAACATCTGATCAACCCGATTTATGACAGAGATAAAAACGCCAGCGACCACGCATTTGTGGCGCTGACGGCTGAAGTAAAGCTTTGAGTAACCTGTTTAGTGACGCTTAACAATTTTACGTGGAATCAACTCAACACCCGGTTTATAACGTTTGGCGGAAGCGTTGAGTGCTAACTCCATTGCACTGTCCGCGATCAACTCAAACTGTTGAGGTAAAGAGTTGATTTTCACTGGCAAGAAGTCCAGCAGTCGATTATCACCAAACGTCGCTAGGCGAACTTTGCTCATGAGTTCTGGCTTTTCGAGCATCACATCCAACACACCTTCTAACAGTGTGTATGACGTTGTGACAATGGCATCTGGCAGCTCGTTCTCTGCTAGCCATCTCTCTAAGACTTTCTTGCCTTCTTCCCGGGAGAAGTGTTGTCCATAACCCACTGTTGCCGTTTTGCCACCTTGTTGAGAAGCGGATAGAAAACCGAGCTCACGCTCTTTTGAAACTTGAAGGTCTTGCAACGCTCCAATCAAGCCTATGGACTTTATATCCTCGGACAGCACTGACTGAGTGAGTTCAAGTGCGGCGTCAAAATCTTCGCTGATGACACAACAAAAGTGCTCATCATCCATTGGACGGTCCAGCGCAATAACTGGCGTACCAGAATTTTGCAACTTAAGATAATACTCGTTTGCAGTGGGCATACCACTTGCCACAAACAACGCATCAATACGACGACTGACTAACGCTTCCGCCACCTTTTGCTCTGTATCAGGATCATCATCAGAGCAGCCAATTAAAATTTGGTACCCTGCTTTACGCGAGTTTTGCTCAATCAGTTTTGCAAGACGCGCATAACTGGTGTTTTCTAAGTCTGGGATGATAAGCCCAAATGAGCGTGAATTACCTGCTCGCAAAGAAGACGCCGCATGATCTGGCTTATAATTGTATTCTTCTACAACGGCCATCACTTTCTTCTGAGTCTTCTCGCTGATGCGGTATTTCTGCGCTTTTCCGTTAATCACATAGCTTGCAGTTGTCTTAGAAACGCCTGCTAATTTGGCTATTTCATCCAGTGTCATATTCTAAACCTTATTCTGTGCGCGCGATCATATTAATACATCAGCGATCTTTCGATAAGTTGAATTATAAGCTGAACCGATTCAGTATAAAAGCTGAAAGGATTCAGCAAAACTTAAAAATTGACGTAAATCACCTGAATACACAACAAACCAATTTGTAGGCTAGGCTATAGGACAGCGGCAAAGGCTCGTTTGTTAACGTCAGTTTTTAAAACAGTTTTTCTGAGTCTTTTAAAAAATTTGCCAACAAGCTGAATCGATTTAGCTTGAAAGATAAAAAGGTTTGAGGAGTGATAAGCGCTCAGCAGAAGCAGCGTTCAACTTCTCACACAGAATACATTTTTAAATTGATACCTTAAGGCTGGAGAAGCACCATGCTTAAGCTAAATAAGAACGACATTACCCTCTCGCAATCAGCGACAGATAAGTTTGCAGCAATCAAGAATATTGCGCAAAGCCTGACAGACAAAGGCCTAGTTGAGCACGGTTACGTGGAAGGCATGCTAAACCGTGAAAACCAAAACTCTACGTTTTTGGGGAACGGTATTGCCATCCCGCACGGCACGACTGACACTCGCTCAATGGTGAAAACAACGGGTGTTGCTGTGCATCACTTTCCACAAGGTGTCGACTGGGGTGATGGTAACACGGTATTCGTCGCTATCGGCATTGCAGCTAAATCTGATGAGCACCTTGGCATTCTCAAACAGCTAACGAAAGTGCTAGGCGCTGACGGCGTAGAAGAACGCCTGCGTAATGCAAAAAATGAAGACGAGATTATTGCCCTGCTCCACGGTGATGTTCAGCTTGAAGCAGACTTTGACGCCTCTTTAATTCAACTTATGTTCCCTGCGAGCGATATGCTACAAATGAGTGCTGTTGCTGGTGGTCTTTTGAAAAACACGGGCTGTGCTGATAACGAGTTCGTCGCAGATCTCGTTACCAAAACACCAACTCACTTAGGTAATGGCCTTTGGTTAATTGGCAGTGACAAACATGTAACTCGCACAGGCGTGTCATTTGTCTCGACGGCAAACGACTGCGAATATGAAGGTCAAAAAGTGCGTGCACTTGTCGCGTTTGCGGCATGTAACAATGCTCACCAGCCTATCCTAAAAACGCTTTCTAATATTGTGTTTAACAATGAGCACGGCAAGCTTTTAGATGCATCAGTAGAACAGATTCTTGCTTTGTTTAAAGGTGAAGAAGTCACAGCCGCATCTTCAGAAGAAGGCAATACCGCTGTATTTAAAATCAAAAACTCTCATGGTTTACATGCTCGTCCGGGTGCAATGTTAGTGGCGGAAGCGAAAAAATTTGAATCCACCATTCGCGTTGCCAACCTAGACGGAGATGGAAAAGCAGTAAACGCGAAGAGCCTAATGAAAGTCATTGCGCTTGGCGTTAAGCACGGTCATCAACTTCAATTCACTGCGGAAGGCCCAGATGCACCACAAGCCTTGGAGTCTATCGGGAATGCTATCGCTTCTGGCCTTGGTGAAGGTTAAGGAGCCGATATGACGAACAAAACAAGTAAAGTTGTCACTATTACGCTCAACCCGGCATTGGATTTAACAGGTTCAGTAAATGAGCTAAACGTTGGTTCCGTGAACCTAGTGCAGAAAAGCAATCTCCATGCTGCAGGTAAAGGTGTCAACGTAGCAAAAGTGTTGAGCGATTTAGGCGCAGATGTCACGGTTACCGGCTTTCTCGGTAAAGATAACCCAGAGCTATTCCATCAGCTTTTCAATGACATCGGCGTTAAGAATGAGTTTGTAGAAGTACAAGGTGCAACTCGTATCAACGTCAAGCTCGTTGAGGCTAGTGGCAACGTTAGTGACATTAACTTCCCTGGTGTTCAAGTAACGGCTGACGAAATTGCTCGCTTTGAGGAGACGCTATTCCGTCTCGCAGAGACTCACGATTACTTTGTGCTTGCGGGTAGCTTACCTGGAGGCGTAACCGCCGAACAATGTGCTGCGTGGATAAAAGCACTGCATCAACAAGGCAAAAAGGTGTTGTTCGACAGCAGTAAAGCCGCATTGAAATCAGGTATTGAGGCTCACCCATGGTTGATTAAGCCTAACGATGAAGAACTTGGTGATTTTGTTGGCGAACACCTAGAAACACCAGAACAATGCCAAGCCGCCGCGCAAACACTGAGTGACAAAGGCATCGAGAACATTGTTGTGTCGATGGGCGCTGACGGTGTGATGTGGCTAAACCAAGGCGAATGGCTTCGTGCACAACCCCCTCGAATGAATGTGGTAAGCACCGTTGGCGCAGGCGATACGCTAGTTGCTGGCTTGTGTTGGGGCCACATGCAACTGATGCCGAAAAACGATTTATTGCGCTTCGCTACAGCACTTTCTGCCTTGGCAGTTAGTCAAGTCGGCGTAGGGCTAACCAGTCAGGAAGAACTGGAGAACATCAAGCAGCAAACTGAAGTTAGCGAGCTTTACCCTATTACAAACTTAGAACAAAACTAAGGAACAGAAGGTTATCGTATGAATATTGCCATTATTACTGCCTGCCCGAGCGGTGTTGCAAATAGCATCCTTGCGGCAGGGTTACTAGAACAAGCAGCCGCAAAATTAACCTGGAATGCAAAAATCGAATGTCAATCAAATGTGGTTGAACCTACACTGCTGACGGAAGCTGACGTTGAACAAGCAGAAGTCATTATCATTGCGGCAAATACTAGCGTGGATACTTCTCGTTTCGTAGGGAAAAAGGTTTACCAAGCGGAAATCAGCGAAGTAACAAAAGACGCAACTGCGTTTCTTCAGCAAGCGGTTGAAAACGCCACTTTACTTGAAAAAACAACCACACTTGCAGCCCCTATCACTCCTGAAGCAACATCAGCAGCGAAGAAAATTGTCGCAATCACCGCTTGTCCTACTGGCGTTGCGCATACCTTTATGGCAGCAGAAGCGTTAGAAGAAGAAGGCAAACGCCGTGGACACCAAATCAAGGTGGAAACTCGTGGTTCAGTTGGTGCGAAAAACCAACTGACTGACCAAGACATCGCAGACGCTGATCTAGTGATCATTGCTGCAGATATAGAAGTTCCACTTGACCGCTTCAACGGCAAAAAGATGTACCGCACGAAAACAGGCCCAGCTCTGAAGAAAACAGCCGAAGAGATGGACAAAGCATTCGAGCAAGCCACGATTTACCAACATTCAGGTTCTGCAAATTCTGCTTCGGCAGCAGACGAGAAGAAAGGCGCTTACAAACACTTGATGACAGGGGTATCGCACATGCTGCCTGTGGTTGTCGCTGGTGGTTTGATCATCGCCCTATCGTTCGTGTTCGGTATTGAAGCATTTAAAGAAGAAGGCACGCTAGCAGCAGCCTTGATGAACATTGGTGGTGGCTCTGCATTCGCATTGATGATTCCTGTGCTTGCGGGTTACATCGCGTTCTCGATTGCTGACCGTCCGGGTCTGGCTCCTGGTCTTGTTGGCGGTATGCTGGCAAGCTCAACGGGTGCTGGTTTCCTAGGTGGTATCGCAGCTGGCTTCATTGCCGGTTATGCAGCGAAGCTCCTTGCGGACAAAGTAAAACTCCCACAATCGATGGAAGCGCTTAAACCAATTCTGATCATTCCATTTGTAGCAACACTGTTCACTGGCCTTGTGATGATATACATCGTAGGTGGCCCAGTTTCAGGCATCATGAACGGCCTGACTGACTTCCTAAACAACATGGGATCTGACAGTGCAGTTCTGCTAGGTATTATCCTTGGTGCGATGATGTGTTTCGACCTAGGTGGCCCGGTCAACAAAGCCGCTTACGCATTTGGCGTCGGTCTATTGGCTTCGCAAACTTACGCGCCAATGGCAGCAATCATGGCTGCTGGTATGGTTCCTGCGCTAGGTATGGGTTTAGCGACCTTCATTGCGAAGAACAAATTTGAACAAAATGAACGTGAGGCTGGTAAAGCATCATTTGTATTGGGCCTGTGTTTCATCTCTGAAGGTGCTATTCCATTTGCCGCGAAAGATCCAATGCGTGTGATTCCATCTTGTATGGCAGGTGGCGCGCTTACTGGTGCCCTATCAATGCTGTTCGGTGCAAAATTAATGGCACCACACGGCGGTCTGTTCGTACTGTTAATCCCTAACGCCATTTCACCAGTGTTAATGTACTTAGTGGCTATCGCAGCTGGTACAGCAGTAACTGGCTTTACTTACGCTTTCTTAAAAAGCAAAGCAGAAGCCAAACAAGAAGTCGCGGCATAAACAGAATTACACCGCTTAACAATGCCACCCTCGAATTTGGCATTCAGCACCTCCCTTTAATTCCGGTTAAGGGAGGTGTTTTTTATTCCGCAGCCGGAACGGCAACAATGTCTACTTCCCCACTGTTCATATCCACGGTAGCTTTATAAGTACTATGCGGATCACCGTAATGTTTAAAGGTGAAGTGGTATACATTGGCCGGCGTCCACAAAGTTTTCGAATCAGCGGGCATAATGTCATAGCCATCTTGCTGATAAAGCTCTGTCGCCATTACATTCGCAATTGCCGCCTGCTGGTTTGAGTCACGATCCACCTTTGGCTCCAAAGAAGGGTTACTCGGGTAAGATTCACCGTTGTAACTCATGAGTCGATATGAGCCATTACTCCAAACGATGAAATCTTGCCAGCCATTGCTGTAACTATCTGCAAGTACAATAGGCGTGCGAGTGACAGACATTCGATTGATAACGTTCCCCTCGTTATCAAACATATAAGCTGCACAACCACCGCTGCCACAGAAATAACGGTCCTGTAGCAATACAATGTGTTCTGCATTGCCATCGCTGTTTAAGTCGGCGCTACCCGATATATAACGTAGATTGTCTTGTTCGAGTGAAAGCCCTTCAGGCGCTAAAACCTTGCTATCAATCCAGTTGGAGATGACTTCAGTGCTAACGCTGTTGATTTTAGGAACGGCTTGCTTAGCCTCTTCTGTAGTCATACTGTCTGTCGTAGTACAGCCGACCAAGGTGAAAGAACCGACGAAGAAGAGTCCGTGTAATACGCGCTTGTTCATGTTATCTCGCTCTTTGATGTATCGTTCCATCAGTATACGCATGATTTGCATTGCATTCGTAAGAAAATCATTAGAATCATGTAAATGAATGGGTTGGTGTACATTGGTAAGATCAAAAAAGCCCTGAAGAAGACCTTCAGGGCTAGGCAGGAAGCTGGCAAACAGCCAGGAGTCCCTATGCAGTGGTCGGTTTTACCCTAAACAGAATCGCAAACATTACTGGCACTACAATCAGTGTCAGTACTGTAGCAAAACCAAGACCTGCCATAATCGTTATTGCCATCGATCCAAAGAAGGCATCGAAGACGAGTGGAATCATCCCCAAGATGGTCGTCAGAGCAGCCATACTTACCGGACGAACACGACTGATCGCACTATCGACAATCGCGAGGTAAGGCTCTTTCCCTGACTCCAACTCAAGGTTAATTTGATCAAGCAACACAATACCGTTTTTCAAAATCATGCCACTTAGGCTCAGCAAACCAAGGAATGCTGTAAAGCTGAACGGCATATTCGTGGTAAGCAAACCAAAAGCAACACCAATGATCGCCAACGGCACGGTGAACCAAATGACCAACGGCTTTTTAATTGAGTTAAACAGCAAAATAGTAATGATGAACATCAACAAGTAACCCATCGGCAACGAACCAAACAGACCTTCTTGCGCATCTTTCGATGATTCATACTCACCACCCCATGTGATTTCGTAACCTTCTGGAATATGCAGTGCCATCACTTTAGGCTGCACACGCGCAAACAAGCTTGCCGCCGTGTCGTCGCTCAACACATCGTGGTCAGCGAGCACAGTTAACGTGCGCTTGCGGTCACGACGCTGAATTAGCGGCTCGCTCCAATCCAATTTAACGCCATCAATCACTTGGTCGACCGGAATATACGTTTGCAGTGATGGGCTCCAAATGGTCACGTTTTGTAGTGATTCAAAGTCCACGCGTTCTTCTTCAGGAAGGCGCGTCATAATTGGCAAAGTGTGTGTACCATCGCGTAAGTAACCCAACGTGCTACCACCAAACGCCATTTGTAGTGTGCTTGAAAGATCTTCTTTCGAAATGCCTAAGCGGCGAGCTTTAGACTCATTGAAAACAGGCACCAGCTCCTTAGTACGCTCTCGCCAATCGTGACGAATGTTTCGGGCACCAGGGTCGGTATGAAGGATGTCTTCAACTTGCACCGCTAAATCACGTAAAACTTGCGGATCGGGGCCAGTAATACGCGCTTCGATCTTAGACGCTGGTGAAGGGCCAAATTCCATCAATTTAAATTGAAATGTCGGTGCATCAAACGTCTTCGCAAGGTTAGCGTCTAACTTGTGCAACAAACCGAACATGCTCTCACGATCAGTGGCGCGAACTTGGAACTGGGCGTACGCTTCGTAGCTTTTCTCTGGCTGGTAAGTCAGAGCGAAACGCTGCAAACCCTGCCCAATTGAAGCAGAAACAAAGTCAATATCATCTTGCTGACGAATGTAGCTTTCTACCTCTTCAGCTTTTTTGATCGTTTCGCGGATGTCCGTACCTTCTGGCATCCACATATCAACGTAAAACATCGGCGTGTTCGATGGTGGGAAGAACTGCTGTTTTACATTACCAAATGCCACGACAGCACCCACTAATAGCGCGACCATGCCAGCAACCGTGAGCCAACGGAATCGCAGTGCGAATTTCAGCGATGCGCCAAATACAACAAACAGCCAACCTTTATAGGGATCTTCTTCGTTGGTATCTTGGCCCTTGTCCTCTTCTTTCAACAATAGATCTGCGAGGAATGGCGTCAGCGTAATAGCGGTAATCCAGCTCAAAAATAGTGAGAAACACAGCACCCAGAATAGAGAGCCCATGAACTCACCCGTTGCATCTTGCGACAAACCGATAGGTGCAAAAGCCGTAATCGCAATGATGGTTGCGCCAAGCAAAGGCCACTGTGTTTGCTTTACAATATCGACGGCCGCTTGAACTTTAGTGCGCCCTTTTTTTAGGCCAACCAAGATGCCTTCCACGACCACAATCGCGTTATCAACCAGCATACCCAGAGCAATAATTAACGCGCCAAGAGAAATACGGTGCAGCTCGATATTGTTGTAGTTCATCAAGATGAAGGTACCGAACACCGTCAATAACAGCACGACGCCAATGATGACACCACTGCGTAATCCCATCGTAAACAGCAGAACGATGATAACGATCGCCACAGCCTCTGCTAGGCTAATCACAAACGCTTTAACGGACTCATCCACTTCATTGGCTTGGTTGTAAAAGTAGTTCATATCGATGCCAGCAGGCTTGATAGACTCAAGGCTCGCAAGCTCCGCATCCAAACGTTCGCCAACCTCAACCACGTTCACACCTGACGCAAACGAGATACCGATATTAATTGCTTTTTGACCGTTAAAGAGTACGACGTTGCTTGGCTTCTCTTGGATACCACGAGAAATCGTTGCTACATCTTTTAGACGAATTAGGTTCCCAGTGTCACGACCATGAATGATCAAGTTTTCTAGCGCTTCTACGGTGTTTAAGGTACCACTTGGACGAATGACAAGGCTTTCGCCATTGACCATCACTTCCCCTGCTGAAACCACATTATTTTGTTGGTTCAACAAGCTCGCAACCACGTTCATGTCTAAGTTCAATGCCGCAAGGCGGTCAAGAGAGATCTCAACAAACAGCATTTCTTGTTGATCGCCCGTGATATCCACCTTTCCTACGCCATCAACCAGCTCGATTTCACGAGTCAGGTAATCAGCATAGCGTTTTAGCTCGACATAATCGTAGTCATCGCCAGTGAGCATCAGCATCACGCCATAAACGTCACCGAAATCATCAATGATCTGCAAAGATTGTACGCCCTGAGGCAAAGTTGGTCGCAAGTCATTAATTTTACGGCGCATTTCATCCCAAATTTGCGGCAGTTCATCAGGACCATAGTCCATTTCCATACTGACCGTGATTTGAGACATACCATCAGAAGACGTAGAGGTAATTTTGTCTATGTAAGGGAGTTTTCGAATCTCTTTTTCTAAAGGATACGTCAGCTCTTCTTCAACCTCTTTCGACGTCGCGCCAGGGTATGTTGAAATGATCATGGCATCTTTAATCGTAAATGCCGGGTCTTCTAGTCGTCCAAGCTCCAAAAACGACGTTAGACCACCAACAGCAAGGATAATAATGAACAACCAGCTGATGACTTTATTTTTTATTGAGTACTCAGCAATGTTCATTATTGTTTATTCTCCACAACATCCACATGTTTACCTTCACGTAATTTACGTAGGTTTGAATTAATCAGAACGTCGCCTTGCTTAACTCCTGACGACACAATGGCTCCGTTGCCATTCACTTGAGAAATCATCACAGGCACCCGAGTGACAACGTCACCCTCTTTTTTCCATACAAAGAACTCATTCTCTTCGCTGCCCGCTTGAAGCGCCGTTACTGGAATACTGTAACCATCGATGGAGGTAATCCCCGCCTTAACCATATCGACCAGAACACTGACGCTGGTTCCCGGTAGAATCTCTGCTTTTGGCTGTGGCATCGTCAAATACATTTCGTAAGTTTGAGTTTCGGAGTTAGGCTCACTTGTGTGCTCTAAATAGTCCAAAGCAAATGTGTCACTAATGCCGGAGAAGGTTGCTCTAGGCTTGTAACGCATGTTGTCTGAATTTGGGTCCACCATAGCGAGAACATTGTCGGAAAGCTCAATACGCACGTACACCAAATCGTTTTGGTATAGGTTCAACACTGGCTCTCCAACTGCCACACGTTCAAAACGCTCTTTGAAAACGTCAGACACTTTACCGGCGAACGGGGCAAATAAACGGGTGTAGTTCAATTGATTGGTGGCGTTATAGAAATTAGCCTCTGCCAACTCTTTATTAGCCGTTAGCTCATCAAGCTCGGCCTTTGAGATCATCTGACGTGCGTGTAGGTCTTCGCCGCGTTTGAGCTGACGTATCGCCAGTGTATATTGCGCTTCTGCGTCATTTACGGCTTGCTTTTCTTTACTGTCATCCAGCTTTGCGATCATTTGGCCTTGCTTAACAACGTCGCCCGCTTTCACCAACACGTGTTGAATTTCTCCCGCGCGGCGGAATGCCATAGGTGTTTGCTCTGCTGGTACAACTATTCCTTTAAAAGCTCGATATTGGCTTTGTACCGGCGCATCCACAGAAATAGTCGACACAAAAAGCGGCTGCTCGACGACAGCTTGGTTTTCATTTTTGCAACCCGTTAAAACTGCAAGCGCAATTGCAGAGATCGTAAATAGAGATCGTTTCATTAAATGCCTCCTTCACGAACCCAAGCTTTCACGACTTGTCCTTCGACCAGTAGCTCAACGCCAGCAACAACAACGTAATCATTGTTATCAAGCCCTGCTTTCACACCTCCAGAGGCATCAAGAGACACAGTGACTTTATTAACTTGCTGTGTGTTTCTGTCCATTACCCACACTTCGCCTTGCGTCTCTTTTTTGTTTACCCAAGCGGATTGAGGCAACGTCATCGCGTCCGATAGATGTTGTTTAGCTATGTGTACCTGCCCCGTCATACCTGTTAGCAAATTGCGATCTTCTGGTCGAGTTATAGTTACGATCGCCTCATAACTGTTGGTATCGACATTTGGCTGAGTCGAAATTTCTTTAAATTTTCCAGGGATACGTTTTCCTGGCTCGCTATCCATCGTCACCCACATATCGGAGTTTTGCAGTGACTCAAGTGATACGGATTCCGCATAACTGACTGGCAGTGTGAACGACACATCTAAGGTCGTGTTATCGATAAGATTCAGGATCTCTTGCTTCTCTGCGACCACTTGAAACGGGTTGACATAGGTGTATGACACGATGCCATCAAAAGGTGCGTGAATCTTGGTATAACTCAAATCTGTTTTGGCTTGTTCGTAGTTTGCCAATGCCGCTTTATATTGAGTTTCTTTCTGGTCGTACTCATCTGTACTAATCAGCTTTTTTCCATAAAGGTTTTTCGCGCGCTCCCATTGCGTTTTTGCTAACGCAAACTGAGCTTGAGAGGCGTCTAACGCAAGCTGAAGATCTTTAGGGTCTAACGTTGCAAGCACTTCACCTTTTTTTACCTCTTGGCCCATGCGAACAAGTAATTCATCGACCTCACCACCCACCTGAAAAGAAAGCTGTGCGCGATGTGTCGCATCAATACGCGCTAAAAAGGCATGCGAGTCTTCAACTTCTAGATCTTTCACCGCCAGTAATTTTACAGGTTTGATTAAAGGTTCAGACGGCTCGGAAATGGCTTTGTTACACCCAGTTAGCATGCCAGAGAGACTTAATGTCACCACAGCACCAACTAAAGTGCGCTTTAAATATTGTTTTCGCACCCGCTTTCTCCGTAGGTTTTATATATTACACAGTCGTGCAGTATATGCAGAATTTGAAATTGATCAAGATATTTTCCAGGTGGAAAGCAAATTAATTAGTCAAAGCGTCCGGTTTCTGGTAAAAGTAAGCGCGTTGATTAATATTCGGGAAAATTCGAACTATGAATGAAAGAAAGCAGGGGCGTAGAAGTGCTGAAGCCGCAGAACAAACTAAGTGTCTGATCCTTAAGGTGGCAGCAGATATGTTTTGTGAACTTGGTTACGAGCGTGTCTCGCTGCGCAATATCAGTGAAAAGGCTGGTGTTTCACATAGTTTGATCCGTCACCACTTCGGCAGCAAAGAGAAGATTTGGCAAGCGGTTAGTGACGCGATGGATGAATTCATGCAGTGCTATATGGCTGAATTAATCAATGAGATGCCTGAGAACACACCTTCGAATAGAAAAATTTATCTGTTCATGGTTCGCATGCTGGCATTTGCGCTCGTTAATCCTCACCCAGTACAGATGATCGCTGATGCTATTCGCCAAGGCGATGATGGTGCCCTGCTGCAGTATTTCTTAAAGTCAAAAGATGAGTTTGCTGCGATATTTACCGGAATTTTTGAGCAGTACAACAGTGAAAACCCTAACGCCCAATTTGATCAGTGGGAATCAAAGTGGCAGATGTTGATTTTTGCACATGGTGCAATCAGTCTTACTCCGATGATGCAAGAGACATGGCCTGACATCGCTGATAATCGCGAAAAAATGCTGATCAAACATTGGGAGCTGTTCAATACGATCATGGCGTCTCAGTTTGGGATTGCAAAAGAAGACATGATTCATCCGGAAAAACTTGAAGATATCGTTATCGACATGTGTTGTACAATCGACAAAGCGGTCGGATAAGGCTGCAGAAACTACGATAACTTCCAAGCGTATATATAAAGCCGATATACATAAAAATGCCGAGCTAGAAAGCTCGGCATTTTTGCTTGTTTCTTACCTCGCGAATACGCGAAGAATGACAATAATGAGTAACCTAACCGCGGTAATAACGTTGCGGTACAAACGGCATTTTCTCAACCGTCATTGGTAGCATTTTTCCGCGTACTTCAGCGAACAATTCGGTACCAATCGCAGCAAGATCAGCACGCACATAACCCATTGAGACAGGCTTACCTGCATTTGGACCCGCAGTGCCGCTGGTTACAACGCCAATTTTAACGCCATCAGCATCAAACAATTCCGCGCCTTCACGTACTGGTGCTTTAGTTTGGCCAACTAAACCGACACGCTTGCGCGCCACATCTTTGGTCTCGATCTGCTTAAGAATAATATCCGCACCTGGGAAACCACCTTCACGTTCACCGCCGATACGGCGAACCTTTTGGATGCCCCATAACAAGCTTGCTTCTACAGGTGTAGTTGTTGTGTCTAGGTCATGACCGTATAGGCAAAGACCACACTCGAGACGAAGTGAATCACGAGCACCAAGGCCAATCCATTCAACTTCCTCTTCCGCGGTCAGTTTACGTGCGAGATCTTCTGCCTTGTCAGCAGGAACCGAGATCTCGTAACCATCTTCGCCAGTGTAGCCACTACGAGAAACAATGCATTCGGCGCCTAAAATATCGACTTTACGAATATCCATGAACAGCATGTCAGAAACTTCTGGTGCAAAACGCGCCAATACAGCCGCCGCTTTAGGGCCTTGGATTGCAAGTAGAGCTCGGTCTTCGATAATTTCTAGCTCAACACCAGATGGCAAATGCGCTTGTAGGTGTGCAATATCTTGTTCTTTGCATGCCGCGTTCACAACCACAAAAAGATGATCGCCTAGATTAGCTACCATCAAGTCATCCATGATGCCGCCCTCTTCATTAGTGAAGAACGCATAACGCTGTTTACCAGACTCAAGATCCACAATATCTACTGGCACTAATGTTTCTAGGAACGCAGTTGCACCGTCACCAAGTAGGCGAAGTTGTCCCATATGAGAAACATCAAACAGACCTGCCGCATCACGAGTGTGTAAGTGTTCCTTTTTTACGCCTAGAGGATACTGAACAGGCATATCGTAACCCGCGAACGGGACCATTTTGGCACCAACTTCAACGTGAAGTGCGTGTAGTGGTGTTTTCAGTAGTTCTTGAGTCATTTTCGTCTCCATTTAGATAGACCCGAGAATGCTATCGGCATTCGATGTGTTTCCAATAATAAACACGGCTCATTCTATTTTGCACGAACAAGACGTAGATCGACTTGCAAAAGTGTGACTCTTAACATTTTAATCACAACAAATCGTACAAAAAAAGCGCTTTAATGAGTGTGTTCTCATCAAAAAAGCGCCTTTTCATCATAACGACCACCGACAGCAATCGTTTGCTTTCACTATAGGAAATTTACAATTATTTATCACTATTTGGCTGTCACCCACAAAATGTGCGCATCTTCCTCGCTAACACTGGTCAACATATGTCCCATGTTCGCATCGTAATAGACGCTGTCGCCCTCGCTTAGAACGACAGGTTCGTAGAACTCAGAATAGAACATGACCTCACCAGATAGGATAAGCAAAAATACTTCGCCATCATGACGAACCCAGTCTTTGTATTCATCAAAACTACGAGCACGAATTTGGCTCTTAAACGGCATCATTTTCTTATTGGAAAGTTGAGTAGCGAGCAGCTCATGTTCATAAGTTTGCGTTGGGTGTGGTTTGCCTTCATTCTTCTTGGTAACATCCCTACGCCCTGTCGCAACCTTTTTTCTAGGTGGCTCAAAGAGTTGCGGCATATCAATTTGTAAGCCAAGCGCCAATTTTTGCATTGCTTGAAATGTCGGAGAAATCTGCTCATTTTCTATTTTACTCAGCGTAGAACGAGCAAGCCCTGTTCGCTGACTGGCTTCTTCTAGTGTAATACCAAGTTTTGAGCGGATATCCTTGATACGCTGACCCAGCTTTAATGGCTCGATATTTTGATCATTTTGCTCTTTCGCTAACGTCATCGATGGGTATTCATCGTAAATACTTTCTGCCATAAATCCCTCTATAGATATCCTTATTTTTGTCCTACTAGCATTGTGCATGAAGCACATAGTGGATAAAAGTCCACCAAGTGAATTAAACCGTGCTCTTGTTAACAATTTTTGAAATCTTGTTTCCTATAGGAAATTTTTGGTTGATTGTTCCCGCCGCAGGCGCTATGTTACCAACTTGTTAGATGTAGAGATGCATATTTCCGTAAGAGATTGGTAAAAGAAACACGCAATCCGACGGAGTTTTTGCCCACATTTAGGGCCGGATGTTCACTCTGTTCTGCTATGCAGTTCAGCTGTTTTGAGGACAAATGAACCACAACCGCAAATCATAATTCATCTATTGCGGGTTCATTTTAAGATTTGGAAGGTCAACTACCATGAATAAGAGTTACCCTAACCACAGCTTGGAAAACTTTTTCTCTACCAACCTCTCTGCGAAAGATGATGCTGTCTTTGCTGGAATTCAGGCGGAATCCGCTCGCCAAAACGAACAAATCGAACTTATCGCTTCTGAGAACATTGTTTCTAAAGCGGTAATGCAAGCTCAAGGCACATGCCTAACTAACAAATACGCTGAAGGTTATCCAGGTCGTCGTTACTACGGTGGTTGTGAGCACGTAGATACAGTGGAAGCCATTGCTATCGAACGCGCGAAAAAACTTTTTAGTTGCGAATACGCAAACGTTCAACCTCACTCAGGCGCTCAAGCAAATGGTGCGGTGAAGCTGGCTCTTCTTCAACCAGGTGACACCATTCTTGGCATGTCTTTGGACGCTGGTGGCCACCTAACACACGGTGCACGCCCAGCACTTTCTGGTAAATGGTTTAACGCAGTTCAATACGGCGTTGATCGCGAAACACTGGAAATCAACTACGACGACGTTCGTGCACTTGCAGTAGAACACAAACCAAAGATGATCATCGCGGGTGGCAGTGCTATTCCACGCGTTATCGATTTTGCTAAGTTCCGTGAAATCGCTGACGAAGTTGGCGCAATTCTTATGGTCGATATGGCGCACATTGCTGGCCTTATCGCAACAGGTGCACACCCTAGCCCATTGCCACATGCGCATGTTGTGACAACCACAACACACAAAACATTGCGTGGCCCTCGCGGCGGTATGATCCTGACTAACCACGAAGACATCATTAAGAAAATCAACTCCGCCGTATTCCCTGGCCTACAAGGCGGCCCACTGATGCACGTTATCGCAGCAAAAGCGGTTGCATTTGGAGAAGCACTTGGCCCTGAATTTAAAACTTATATTGATTCGGTGATCAATAACGCAAAAGTCCTAACGGAAGTATTGCAAACTCGCGGTTGCGACATCGTAACTGGTGGCACAGACACGCACCTAATGCTGGTTGACCTTCGCCCTAAAGGCTTGAAAGGCAACAAAGCAGAAGAAGCTCTAGAACGTGCTGGGATCACATGTAATAAAAATGGCATCCCATTCGATACAGAGAAGCCTATGATTACATCGGGCATCCGTTTAGGAACGCCTGCGGGTACAAGCCGCGGCTTTGGCGCTGAAGAATTCAAACTCATCGGTAATTGGATTGGTGACGTACTGGATGGTTTGGTGAACAACCCAGAAGGTGACGCAGACGTTGAAAAACGCGTTCGCAAAGAAGTAAAAGAACTTTGCAGTCGCTTCCCTCTTTACTAATAAACGATTTTTTAAAAATCACAATAATTCCTGACAAGTTATTTGGAGATTAAGCAATGGACAAAACACTGAAGTTTACAGATAGCCACGAGTGGGTACGTGACAACGGTGACGGCACAGTAACACTTGGTATTTCTGAGCATGCGCAAGAAATGTTGGGTGACGTAGTATTCGTTGACCTACCAGACGTAGAAGACGAAGTAGAAGCAGGAGAAAGCTTCTCTTTGGTTGAGTCTGTAAAAGCAGCATCAGATATCTACTCTCCTGTTACCGGTGAAATCGTAGAAATCAACGAAGAACTAGAAGACAGCCCAGAGCTAATCAACGAAGAACCGTACGAAGGTGGTTGGATTGTGAAAGTGAAGCTTTCAAACCCATCTGAGTTGGATGACTTAAAAGACGCGGAAGAATACCTAAACTCTATCGAAGAAGAGTAATTAGGATGTGACGAAAGCTGTTCCCTAGCCTGTTTAGAGAGCAGCTTTTTTTCTAGGTTCGGACGTATAATTAAATGTGTCACTAACGACCATTTCCGTTACCCGAGCCAAGGAGTAGGTAAAGGACAATGACTGAATTACTTCAAAGCCTCAGCACACAAAATGAGTTCGTTGGACGCCACAACGGACCAAGCAAATCAGACCAACAAAAAATGTTGGATGCCATCAACGCGGTAAGCCTTGACGCCCTCATCGAAGAAACTGTGCCTGCACAAATTCGCCTAGAGCAACCAATGACGTTGGCAGAAGCGAAAAGCGAAGCAGACATGCTAGTGACGATGAAGCAGTTTGCTAAACAAAACCAAATTAAACGTACATTCATTGGCCAGGGCTACTACAACACGTTTACTCCAAACGTCATTCTACGTAACGTGCTAGAAAACCCTGGCTGGTATACCGCTTACACACCTTACCAACCTGAAATTTCTCAAGGTCGCTTGGAAGCCCTTTTAAACTTCCAACAAATGATCATCGACCTAACTGGTATGGAAATCGCGAACGCCTCATTGCTAGACGAAGCAACAGCGGCAGCAGAAGCAATGACTCTGTGTAAGCGCGCAGGTAAGAGCAAGAGTAACGTATTCTTTGTGGCTGACGATGTTCACCCACAAACGCTAGAAGTAGTAAAAACTCGTGCAAAATTCATCGGCTTTGAAGTTCTGGTTGGTTCGCTAGAATCCCTACCAGAGCAAGACGTGTTCGGCGCTTTAGTTCAATACCCAAGCACAACAGGTGAAGTTCGTGACCTAACGGACATTATCGCAAAAGCGCAAGCAAACAAAACGCTTGTCACTGTTGCGACTGACCTGCTTGCTTCTACCTTATTGAAGCCTGCTGGTGAAATGGGCGCAGACGTAGCAATCGGTTCTGCACAACGTTTTGGCGTTCCTATGGGTTACGGCGGTCCACACGCAGCATTCATGGCAACGCGTGACAAACACAAGCGTACCATGCCAGGTCGTGTTATCGGTGTTTCTATCGATACCAACGGTAACCAAGCACTGCGCATGGCAATGCAAACTCGTGAGCAGCATATCCGCCGCGAAAAAGCGACATCGAACATCTGTACCGCTCAAGCATTGCTAGCGAACATGGCGTCTTTCTACGCGGTTTACCACGGCGCAGAAGGTCTACGCACTATTGCTCGCCGTACACACCATATGACTGCGATTATCGCCGCTGGCCTAACCAAAGGCGGCTTTGAACTTGCTCATAACAGCTTCTTCGATACCATCACCATCAACACAGGTTCAAAAACAGAAGAGCTTTACGCAAAAGCACTTTCAGCAGACATCAACCTACGTCTACTACCTGGCAAGCTAGGTATTAGCTGTGACGAAACAACCACGGTCGCTGATGTAGAAGCACTATTTGCAGTCTTTGGTGTAAAAGAAGACGTAGCAGCACTATCGACGGAAATCGCAGGCAACGAGTTTGCGGCAATTCCAGAAGCGCTACGCCGCACAACAGAATACCTGACTCACCCTGTATTCAATACGCATCACAGCGAAACGCAAATGATGCGTTACCTGAAACAGTTAGAGAACAAAGACTTCTCGCTAACGCACGGCATGATCCCACTAGGCAGCTGTACGATGAAGCTGAATGCCGCGGCAGAGATGATTCCAATCACTTGGCCAGAGTTTGGTTCTATCCACCCATTCGCGCCAGCAGAACAAGCGGCGGGCTATGCAGCACTAGCGAAAGATCTAAAAGAGAAGCTTTGTGAGATCACAGGCTACGACGCATTCTCACTTCAGCCAAACTCTGGTGCATCTGGTGAGTATGCAGGTCTTATCGCGATTCAACGCTACCACGAAAGCCGTGGCGAAGGTCACCGCAACGTATGTTTAATCCCAAGCTCTGCGCACGGTACTAACCCTGCGACAGCATCTATGGTGTCAATGAAAGTTGTCGTGGTTAAGTGTGATGAAGAAGGCAACATCGACATCGACGACCTAGCAGCGAAAATCGAGAAGCACAAAGACAACCTATCAAGCATTATGATCACTTACCCTTCTACGCACGGCGTTTACGAAGAGAAAGTGAAAGAAGTGTGTGAAATGGTTCATGCCGCTGGCGGTCAGGTTTACCTAGACGGCGCTAATATGAACGCGCAGGTTGGTCTAACATCACCAGGCTTTATTGGTTCAGACGTTTCTCACCTAAACCTACACAAAACCTTCTGTATCCCACATGGTGGTGGCGGTCCGGGTATGGGTCCTATTGGTGTGAAATCTCACCTAGCGCCTTTCCTACCAGGCCATATTGAAGACGGCGTAGAAGGCGAAGATTTTGCAGTATCAGCAGCAGATATGGGTAGCGCTTCTATCCTACCTATCTCTTGGGCTTACATCGCAATGATGGGCGAAGCAGGCCTAACAGATGCAACAAAAGTAGCAATTCTGAACGCAAACTACGTGATGGAAACACTTCGCCAACACTACCCTGTTCTTTACCGTGGCAAAAATGGTCGTGTAGCGCACGAATGTATTATCGACATTCGTCCACTGAAAGAAGAAACAGGCATCAGCGAAGAAGACATTGCGAAGCGTCTAATGGACTACGGTTTCCATGCACCAACTATGTCGTTCCCTGTGGCGGGCACGCTAATGGTTGAGCCAACGGAATCGGAGGATCTAGAAGAGCTAGACCGCTTCTGTGATGCGATGATCGCTATCCGCGAAGAAATGGAAAAAGTGAAAAACGGTGAATGGCCACTAGAGAACAACCCTCTCGTTAATGCGCCACACACGCAAGTTGACCTTTCTGCTGAAGAGTGGGACCGTCCTTACTCTCGCGAGCTTGGCTGCTTCCCTTCTAAAGCGACCAAGTCTTGGAAGTACTGGCCAACAGTAAACCGCGTAGATAACGTATACGGCGACCGTAACCTAATCTGCTCGTGCCCAAGCATCGATAACTACGAAGACTAATTTTTGTAGAATCTAAATAGACAAAGGCGAACCGTTTGGTTCGCCTTTTTGTTATTTAATCTCACAGAAACCGTCCTCACAGTTAACCACATTAATACCCACCCCATTACAAGAAACAAAATACGCTCATTTACCTTTAAATATCAACACGCAAAACAATAACACAACCAAAATTAAAGCAAATCGCTTATTCCCATTAGATTTTATTAATCAACACTGTGTAATCTGAAGCTATAATTTGTTTTCAAATACAAGTTTTTAGGTAAAATATACTCATCACAACAAATAGCATGCAAGTGGATAAAAATGTCTGGAGAAGACTCCAAATCATCAGGTGAAACTGGCGAGAATATTGTCAGTAAATTTTTCAAAAAAGTCGGATGGCCGAACTCTAACCCAAACATTAGTTTTCCGTGCCATTTTGGAACAACGCATCCATCTGATGCTGATGGACCAAGAACCAAGCATGGTGTAGATGAACACTTTTCTTACTTATCTAGCTTAGAAACTGAGACACTTGTACATATACTTGCTTCGGTAAAACACACAACTGGTGATTACCCAAAAAGCTTTACTAACAAGATAAAAGGTTATGTAGACGATATTATTTATTCAAGTGTTTGTTTTCGAGTATCAGATCATAATGCAGACACAAACGCAATCTTCTCTGGGAATACGATAAAAAACATAAAATACGTACCTGTACTTTTCTATTTGTCTAGTAAGGAAGATAAACATAAAGATTACTTCGCTAATATTTCAAACACCCAGTACTTCAAAAAGTTTGAGAATGAAGGAATCGAGGAATTTTATGTTGTCGATAACAGCAAATTTACCTTTATGCTTAACGCTATTGACCATGTTACTAATCACTATTCAGACTACGAAATCTTCTTTGGTCACACTAGCACAAGTTTAAATCGAATGTCGTTCAATCAACGTTCATATAGTTCGGTTATGCCCGTAGAGTACTTGACCCTTCCATATCTCACTTTTGTTTTGAGAAAGAACATCGAGAATGAGGAAGTGTTTAAGTGTGTAGTTGTTGCCAACGAGCCTTTCTCACAAGATAGTTTATCAAGACACACATATAGTGCTCTCCAACATTCAGATAGAATTAGTTCAGTATCAATCTGTTTTCCAGACTTCTTTTTAGATGAGCACAAGGGTGATGTTAGTAAAGTTATGCAAGCCCATAATATTACAGAGCAAAAACTACGTGTCGAAAACTACATACCAAACTTTAGGAACTTAACAAATGAATAGTGACGCTTTCATTCCTGTTGGTGATGTTTTACGTCAGTTTCTTGCAAACCCAATGATAAAAGCTAGTGACTTAAAACAAATCTTACAGAGTAGAGGCTGCTTTAGTAGCTCAAACGACAAAAAAGTGTTGGGACCATTACTAATTAAAACAGGTTTAGCTCCTTACGAGTTCGAACAACTCAAAGAAGCTGTAAAGGAAAAGGAAGACAATCCAAAAATTCAAACTAAGCAGTTACAGTGGGATGCAACCCAAGGGAAAACATTAGTTCAAGCTTTGGGTTTTAATTTTGATTTCAATAATTTAATTAACGACCCATTTGATGTCTTAACGATAGAAAACAGTCCACAATTTCGAGCTGCTGGAAACGCAAAAGATCCGAATCATGTTATCGCTGAAATCAAACTAAAACGCCGAGATAAAACAAAAAACTTTGGTGATGATGAAAGCTACTTTGAATGCCAAGTCGAACTGAAAGTTGATGCATCAAACAAGCTTGATTTGAACATAACGACTAAACATACTGCTAAAGAATCTTTGTACGTAGCAAACGAGGTTGTAAGGCGAGCTACTAAAGCTTTAAAAGATGCCAGCTTAATCAAATCAGATAATATTAAGAGAATACTTTTCACCGACTTCACCAATATAGGTAGAATTAACTTCTTAAAAGCACTGATACAATCTACAAAGGTAGAGGTATACCCTTCTAAAAAACATACGCGAAGAATACACATTCAACCCGATGACACAGTGACTAAAACTAGACCTAAGGAAATAGATTTTCTTGAAAAGAAAATCAATGACTTAACCTTAAAAGGCTCTAATCTGGATAGTAGTGTTTTTTTGAGTAAAAACGAATTAAAAGAGCACTTGAAACTATATAGTGTACAAGGTTCGTATGAGATAAAAACAACTAAGCATGAAGGGACATGTGACCTGGTTTTTGAGTTCCCAATCTATGACTCAATGAATACCAGTGAACTACAGATCTATATTGCCAATTTTAATGTACGTGGGAAGCTTTCTCAAAAAAACAAAAAGGAATTAAAAACTTTTGTACTAAAAACATTTGAAGAGAAGAAGTTTTCATTATTTTCTCAGCATAAAATTTAGCATTTAAGTGTAAGATCAAAAAAGGCGAACCCGTTGGCTCGCCTCTTCTGTTAATAGAGATTTGTTAGCTCGCTTTTGATGCCGCGTGCTGCTCTACCATAAACGCGATCACTTCTTGGTTTAAGCAAGATTTGCTGATGTATTGGCGTTGTTTACCAAGGTGAAGGATAAAGCCCAAATCAGTTTGTTCCAGTTGGTCGATTTCATTCCATGCGAGGCTGCGGTCAACTTTACCGCTTTTGTAGCGCACACCATCTGCGTTAACTTGAAATACTACTTTGCTGCCACGGCTTGAGCTTATGGTTTGACGCCAAAGCCACCAAGTTCTTTTGAAGTAAACGCTACACGCTTCAATCACACTCAATACGATAAAGAACCAACCGACATAACCGTTAGGTAGCAGTTCAAACTCTAATAAGACCACACCAAAGATAAGAAACAGTATCCCTTTTAAGTACGCTTGTGGGAACTTCGTTGGCCGGCTAGTTTGATCATAACACTCGGCAAAGAAAGGTTTGTCGAGTATGTATTCTGTAGTGAATTCGAAATCTTTAGACATGTATGGTTACTTCAAGGCTTCTGTAAATGAGTATTCTTGGTTGCACTCTCGCAACGCGTGCATTGTAGCGCTTCTTGGGACTTATCTTTAGTCCTTTTGATGCTGTTTTGTAAATCAATGATACCGAAACTCGAGGAGATCTTTTTGCACTCGCCAAGATCAAACAAGGCGAACCATTTGGCTCGCCTTGTTAATTAATGGCCTGTGTTAAGTAATGACCTATGTGACTTCTTGAGTTTTCTACTTTAGAGGGTCGTTGTCTGGCAATGCACTGTGTATCCAGACTGCCAGTCGGTGTTTGATGCTTGCGCCGTCTAGCTTGCTTTCCGGTAGTGGCGTGATCTGTTTGGCATCGACCAAGAATAGGTAAATCGCTTTTACTCTCAGAGGTTGCGGTGACTGAGGAAGGTCAAAACCTTGTAGCTTCGCCATCTTCCCACCAATCTCTAGTGCCTTCTTAACCAGTTTGTCTTCATTGTGAAGCTTGGAGCTTTTTGACATTGATAAATCCTCTTCTTCGCTTCGGCTAAGAATACATGAAGTGTCACGTATGGCGTGTTAGTAAGCTCGCATATTGATAAGTTTATGCCTTACTACCGAGTGGTCGATTAAAAAACAACCTTTTCGCGGCATGTTTTCTGTGTATGCTTCCGTGCAGAACATCCGAATGGGCTTGGGCGCAGACTCCGAATGATTTATTTAGAACAAAGATCATGCTCACCGTAAACAAGCCATTTCGGTAAATATGCAGTTTCTGGAATTGTCCAGCCATACTTATCGTAGGCCAATGCAGCAAGACCAATCAGTTTCAAAGAAACATTCCCTTTTGGCGAATAACGAACATCTTCATTCATGTAGAACTGGTAATGCGTCTCTAACGCATCTCTCAGTGCTTCTTGATAATGTGCCTCATCGCCATCGATAATGGCAACAAACACATTCACAAATGGAATAAACAAAGAGTGTACATATGGCACCCTGGTTGATTCTAAATATTGCGGGGAGGATTTCTCCATCACAGTTTGCAATAACTCAGGTAACGCTGATGAATTGCTAAATACACCGCTAACGAACTCGACCAGCGCAACATCGAAAGGATCTTTTAAACGCACTAACGACTCATCCATGATGGTCATCAGCTCTACGCAGCGCCAATCTCTCGCGGCCATCGCTAAACAGATTTCATCTAACCATGCATCCATTGTTCCTCCTGCAACAGAACGGTTACCCACTTCCGAAAAGTGTCGGTGCCCAACGGAGAATTCAACAACTTGGTCTGAATGATTGGCCAGTAAGTATACGTTATTCAGTAACTCAAGCGCTCTTTTTATATAAGCTGGCGAGGCCTGATGTTGTCCATATTTTGAAGCAGTAAAAAATGCCTGAAGCGAATCCCAAGCATCGCCTTTCATTCTTTTAAGAGGTTGCTGATAAAAAGATTGTTTTTCATCAAGCATTCTTTCCCAGAAGCTGTAGAAATCTTCATCTTCTTCACGAAAAATACGCAATTTTCTTTCTTCAGGTATCTCTAAATAGTGATTTTTCATTTGTTCCATCGTTCCCTAGCCTCGCATTATAAGTTGTTCTAATTTTTTGCCGTGATGATATTCATCTTCAAAATCAAGCCGCGAATGATGCCGAAGTTGATTTATAAAATCAATTTATAATCAGTATGCTGCATCGAAAGTTAATGCTTAATTGAAATGAATCGAAAAGCCGAAAAACATTTGAAATATAAGGCTACCGCACAAGCTGCGATGGGTAAGCCAGAAAGTACCTGTCCATAAACAGTTGACGACGAACACTGACTTTGTGGAGTAAAGATAGACAGATATTCACCATTGTGTTCGCCTTTCTTTTTCTGTCGCTTTCGATAATACTCTTGCGCAATATTACTCAGCTGGAAAATTTTATGCCTCAAGCAAACTCTGTGGTCGTACTCGACTTTGAAACCACAGGTCTCTCTCCTACTTTAGGTGATCGCGCAATAGAAATTGGTGCGGTAAAGTTAGTCGATGGCGAGGTTGTTGATAGTTTTCAGCAACTCATGAATCCCGGTTTCAGAGTGAGCTCCTTCATTGAGAACTACACCGGCATTACCAATAACATGTTGCGAACGGCACCAAGCTGCGAAGAGGTCATGGCATCATTTAGTGAATTCATTGCAGGCGAAAACCTTATCGCTCACAACGCGTCCTTCGATAAACGATTTTTAGATGCAGAGCTTGAACGAATCAACTGTAGTTATTCGGGTGAGTTTGCTTGCTCCTTACTGGTGGCAAGACGGCTCATTCAAGAAGCTCCATCACATAAGCTAGGTGAACTTGTTCGCTATAAAAATATCGACAACGACGGTGTTTTCCACCGTGCACTAGCCGATGCGCAAATGACAGCCAAGCTTTGGCTCTTAATGGTCGAAGGGATAGAAAACTCAGGTATCGTTAAGCCAAGTTTTCAGTTGATGCAAACGGTTAGTAAAACAGCAAAAGGAAAAGTCGACCTGCTACTCGCCAAAAGCCGTGCTTAACCCCCTCCTAGCTAAAAGCTGATTCTCGTATCTTAGACGTTTAAGTGATTTTCGATGCGATATTGGCTATCCCAGTGAACTTCCTAATCTGAATGCGGCAGTTCGCTGGTCTCCCCTACAAAACTGGCTTACTATGCCAGTTACCTAAAACGCTTTGTGAGCCACTCATGAGCAGAAAAAATAACAAAAATCTCAGCATTCTTCTTAAACTCAACACCTTTATTGCACCTTATAAATGGCGGGTTGCGGCGGCTTTGGTTGCCCTTGTCGCGACAGCAAGTTTGACGTTATCCGTTGGCTATGGAGTACGTATTCTTATCGACCAAGGCTTTGCTCAGCAATCATTGCAAGAGCTTACCAATGCGATTCAGTTTATTGTCGGTGTCACATTGTGTATTGCCATTGGGACCTTCTTTCGCTTTTACCTTGTCTCTTCCGTAGGTGAGCGCGTCAGTGCGGATATTCGCCTTTCAGTGTTTAACCATGTGATTACGCTGCATCCGAGCTATTTTGAGACCAACAGTAGCGGCGATATTATGTCGCGCCTAACTACCGATACCACGTTGCTGCAAAGCATTATCGGTTCATCGTTCTCAATGGCGATGCGTAGCGCTTTGATGTGCTTTGGTGCCATCATTATGTTATTCGCCACCAACGTTAAGCTCACGCTGATTGTGCTTGCTTCTGTGCCTTTGGTTTTGGTTCCGATTTTGTTTTATGGACGACGCGTGCGTGCGCTCTCTCGCCAAAGTCAAGACTCAATGGCCGATGTCGGCAGCTACGCAGGTGAAGCGATAGAACATATTAAAACCGTGCAAAGTTTTAGCTCAGAGCCGTACGAACGAGCGGCTTTCGCTGTCGAGGTGGAAAAAGCGTATGAAGTGGGCAGACAGAGAGTAAAACAACGCGCAATCCTGATATCAGGCGTTATTGTAATTGTATTCAGCGCGATTGCAGGCATGCTTTGGGTTGGCGGCAGCGATGTGATTCACGGAAAGATGTCTGCGGGAGACCTAGCAGCGTTTGTGTTTTATGCCATTATGGTTGCCTCATCGACTGCAACCATTTCTGAAGTGATGGGTGAACTGCAAAGGGCCGCAGGCGCTACCGAGCGACTGATTGAGATCCTTCAAGTAGACAGCGATATTAAAGCGCCAAGCAACTATTTGCCTGTCCGTCCCGACATGCCTGCTGAGGTTAACTTTAATTCGGTGAGTTTCAACTACCCTTCTCGCCCAAATCAACCAGCTATCAAAGAATTAAATCTAACCGCTGAACAAGGCAAAGTATTGGCGTTGGTCGGCCCTTCTGGTGCAGGTAAAACGACACTATTCGAATTGCTGCAACGCTTTTATGACCCGCAGCAAGGGCAAGTGTTGTTTGGTGGTGAAGATATTCGACAGTTCGACCCAAACGAGCTTCGGCGCCAAATGGCACTCGTACCACAACAACCCGCGCTGTTTAGCCATGATGTGTTCCATAATATTCGCTACGGCAATCCTGAAGCAACGGATGAACAAGTCGTCGAGGCTGCGAAAAAAGCCCATGCCCATGAGTTTATTGAGAAGCTTCCCGAAGGCTATCACAGCTTTTTAGGCGAGCGCGGCGTTAGGCTATCGGGTGGACAAAAACAGCGCATTGCGATTGCTCGTGCGATTCTAAAAGATCCAAAAATCTTACTGCTAGACGAAGCTACCAGCGCTCTTGATAGTGAAAGTGAACATCACGTTCAGCAAGCACTTGAAGCACTGATGAAAGGACGCACAACGCTTATCATTGCTCATCGCCTTTCGACTATCCAACATGCGGATAAAATTGCGGTGCTCGACAATGGCGAGTTAGTCGATGTTGGTAACCACCAATCATTAATGCAAAGCTGTGAGTTGTATCAGCGACTTGTGGCGTTGCAATTTAAGCACTTAGAGTAGCGCCTAGTTAAGCCCCCAAAACAAGCAAAGGCGAACCAAACGGTTCGCCTTTTTCTGTTCATTCACTTCCGTGAACTTTGTGCAATCCAAACATCCTTTCGCTCATCTAAAAAACCTCACTCCACTATTTCACCACTCCACTTAGAAGACGAACAATTTCATTCATAACCAATCTGTTTTCAAAAATAGGAAATCACCACTGTAAAAGTTCACCGTATTTTATCTTGCTGCCTATGGTTACAATGTTTTTGAAATCAAAGCCTTTAAACCAAGTTATAAGTAAGCGGCACCGAGATGAACAGTGAAGCGAAACAACTTTTTTATCATTTATGTCAGCAATACGATGCGCTTTCTCAAGAACTAGAGTCTCGCGCGTTTCCTGAGTTTTCCGAGACCATCACTCATCCACTTGGACACTGCTTTGTCCGTTGCCCTGTAGGCAGTCAGCGCTTTTCCATTGTTGCAGTCAACTTTGCGCCCTCCGTTCGTGGGCAAGGCGTGCTTACTGCATTTATCAACTACATTAAAAGCCATCCATATCATTACCAAGGCGTTGAAGTCGCTATCATTGAAAACAAAAGCTTAGCAAAACGACTGTTGTCCCTTGGATGGAAGTACAAGTCTCTGTTTGGCAAAGTTTTCTTCGCCAGCAAGCCGACCCTAGTGAAGGACTTTCAGTCGGCGTAATAGTTATTACGACACCACATCGGCATCCAAAGCAAAACCATCACTCAAAATCCGTAAGCATATTTAGAAAAGTTTGGCGGTCTTCCGTTGTACTACCTCGATGAGCAGTGTATTCGACGTGCACATTCGGGCTGGCGTTGGGTGATAAATTGATGCCCCACAGCGCGTTAATTTGGTTTGGAACGATGGAGTAACGCACGTCAACAATTCGCATTTCGTTATTCGGGTCTTGCGCTACAAAACCATTTGAAAACCAACGGAAACGTTCGATGTCTTTCGCTTGCTGCGATTGCGGATCGAGCCATGGAAATTGTGTTTTCACATTGAGCTTTGGTGTGGATTCGCCAGGGTAAATTTTTATTGAGCGCCCCACTCTTACCGCATCCACATAGTAGTTATCTTCGGTTTCATAAATCACTTTCCAGACCAAAAGATTCCCGAAGGTTGGTTTTGCTTTTAGCTGCACAGCGCTGTGATGTCGCTCTTGGACGATTTTCCATCCGGCCGCTTCTGCTCTATCTCGTTGAGTCACCCCAAGTGTCAGATAAGCCAGAGACCATAGAAATGCGATACGCGCATAACTTCGATTTCGCTTCAGTGCGGCAAACAAAAGCAGGATCAAAATAGGAAATGTGAAAGCGGGGTCGATAACCGAGATTGTGTTCCAAGCATAGCGTGTGTTGCTTATCGGCCAAAAAAGCTGAGTCCCATAGCTGGTGCAAGCATCTAACAGCGCATGGGTGCTATAACCAAGGGCACAATAAAACCAACTCTGCCGGAAGCTTAGTCCTCGCTTTTTTGCTAACAACGGATACAACACTAAAGCACAGAGAAAGCTGCCAAAAGGGATAAACAACAATGAATGGGTAAAGTGTCGGTGATATTCCAAAAACAGCAATGGGTCAGTTGATGAACGGATAAGTACATCCAAATCCGGTGCCATCCCTGAAACCACACCTAACACGCCAGCAGCCACAATGTGCCGCTTGTTACTTGCAGACTGTGGCAAAGCAGCGCCAAGTAAACCTTGCGTTAACGGGTCCATTATTTACGCCCGCAACGAAAATGTAGCCGAGATAGAAGGCATATACGCTTCAAAATAGGCTCAAATTTAAAAACCAGAACGTTCTCCGACATAAATTATCCGTATTTAAGTGGATTGGAAGACACACCTTAATGACGCATTAAAGTGTTCGAAAACAAACACTTTGATTTTAGTGTAAGAAGGAATCGCCCTATTCGCTAGTGAGAAGCGAACCTAAAGCGAGGCTTGTGGTGTACGTCAAAAGTACAAAACTGCGGATTTTACAGATGCAAAAATAAAACAAGGCGAACCGGATGGCTCGCCTTGTTTACTGAAGGATTAACGACAAAAACCTTAGTCTTGAGGGTTTTCTTTCGCGTTGATTTCAGCGTAAGTGTGCAGAAGTTCCGTCAATGTTTTTACCCAATCAAAAACATCCGAAGGTGTATTTTCGAGTAGCTTTTCCACTAGTGCACAGTGTGTTTCTAACGTGATCGCCTCTTCCAAATGGAATGAAATCGCATAGAAATGCCAAAGAACCAGTCGCGTCATTCGCTCGCTATTTTGCTTCGCATTGTCTGAGTCATCAAACGCTTGTTGAATTTCACTCAGTGCGATTGCTGTCATGCGTAACATGGCATCAAGACGTGCAGACAACATACGGTCTTCGCTATCCACTTCTTCTTGATCGAAAGTAAATAGCTCATTCATCACGTCTTCAGGCACCATTTTACTGATCATGCGAGCACTAAACTCTTCCAGTTCATGACGAGGCATGGTTACAAGACAATCGAAGGTGTAATCACGAAGCATAAAATCACTCTAGGTTGGAAATCAATTTCAGCCACGCATTCTAAATACTGAAATCTCAATTGCCAGCGTTTATTTCTATTGGGCTACCGAAAAACTACAGAACACCGTTGATCGCAATACCAACACCAATACGCTGCTGATTATGATCATAGTCAATCAAGCTCTTACCATACCCCGTCGAGTACTGTGCGTATCCCTGAAGTTTGCCCCAGATCGGAAATGACACCCCTAATTCGGCAAAGCCTTTATGCGTTTGGAAGTTCTGGCGGCCTAAGAAGGTAAACTCATAACCATTCCATTTGTACGCACTCGATAGCTCAAAGTGCCCCATGTAATCTTCGATATCCGGGTTATCATCACCTTTAGGATCATTCGGAGATGTTTTTTCATCCTCAGGTATACGCCACCACGGTTGAAGAGAAACCGCAAAATTGTCTTTCGCAAAGGTTAAGTTGGCGTAAACACGATTCCAACTGCGCGATAACTCTTGTCTCTGCCCATTCGACTCATGCTCAATACCAAAACCTAACCAAGTCGAACCATCAAGTGGCTTCCAGTCTGTCGGGGTATAATAAAAAAGCTCAGGACGATAATTGGTTTCACGAAATGGACGCGATGCGGCTCCTGTATACACTTGCCAAAATGACTTGAGCGTCATACCAAAGAACAAACCATCCCCATCAAACAACAAATCGTCGTAGTTCATTGGCACTTTAAAACTAATTTGGAACTCCGCTTCTTCCTCACGCAGCTCATCCCCGTACTTAGTGTCCGCATAAGCACGCTTATTTACGCGATCACTGTAAGTGAACGGCAAGATGTAGTTAACACGATGCGCCACCAAACTAAATGGTTCAAAGGCGTTTTCTCGTTCTGACTCCAAACGCTTGTCGACCAAGCTTTCCTGAAGCTCCTCAGGTTCTTCAATTTCTGGATCAGCGGGCACTGTGCTTGTTACTGCATCAAGCTCACACTGCGCGCGAATGCTCTTTATGGTTTCCTCACCTTTGCTTTGCTTAATTTTGTCTAGCAAACATAAATCATAAGCACTGGCTGTTTCTCCCATCGCAACTGGCGCTGCCAATAAGCTCAGTATTGATATCCCTGCCACTTTTGAAGCCATCTGAAACCCTTAATATTCTTTATGTCAAACCAGATAATTTTAATTTTTCTTGGTAAACCGCTTGCCATTCTGGCGTTAAGGCAATGTTAAATGTTCGCTGACTTTACGTCTTGGATAAATACGACAGACCTCAAACATATCCGCCCACTATGAGCAACGCGCCAAAAACGACCAAGAGTTGAGCATCATAAATAAAAACAAAAAAGACTCGTTTGCATGATGCTCATATTCCCTATGCAAAATACTGGCTCGCCACTTTGATTGCAAACGCGGCTATGAATAAACCCAAACCATAAGCCAAATGCGCCAATGTGCTAAGAAAACGGGCTTTCCAAGGTGTTGGGGTTTTACTGGCAGCAAAACCAAATCCTAGACAAGGTAGAATGACAAAAAATGGGAAGACCAACGTGACCACACCAGTGGCTAAGCCGGGCACTAGACTAGGCTCTACCAACCAATGATGCCCAAAAGCAGCAATGTGAGCCAAAGCGAAAAAAACACCAATGGCATAGTGCAAAAACCAACCGAGTGCTTTTTCTCCAGACATCGGGTCTGTTGCCATAATTGGCGCATGCATAAGCTTTCCTTTGGGCATGTACAAAACCCAGCGCGCGACCAATGCATAGTTTAGTGAGGGAATACCAAACACTCTCCTTTGTAGCCAAGCCCATAAATCCATTATCAAAGTCGCACCAATCCCTATTAGCGCCGCTTGTAATCCTATTAAAAACAGCATTTTTTCACTCCTCAAGTTTTTGATTTGTTAAGGTCTTAGTTGCATGCTACAACTTAAAGCCGACTTGAAGTCAATGAGGAATAGTATGGATATTGCAGAAGTGGTTAAAAAGTCAGGATTGCCGACCTCAACGCTCAGATACTACGAACAGTTGGGGTTAATTCGCTCGATAGGAAGGAATGGATTGAGACGTCAATATTCACCAGAGGTACTCAATAAACTCAACATCATTAGTTTGGGGCGTATCGCTGGAATATCACTTAACGAAATGGCAGAAATGTTGAATCACTCAGAAGGTTCAAAACCATACATTGATCGTGACTTACTGGCGAAAAAGGCGCTTGAAATTGATGAGCAAATAAAACGTTTGAAAGCGGTGCGAGACAGCCTAAACCATGTTGTCACCTGCCCTCATGAGTCACATATGGACTGTTCTTCATTTCAGAGGCTTATGAAGGTCGTAAAGCGTTATGTCCCCCAAAAAACGAGATAAACCACTCTACTTATTCTTGATTTAAAAGGAAGCAACTCGCGGTTGTGAGTTACTTCCTTTCATATTACTTAGCTTGCGCTTTTACGTACTTCTTCACTTTTTTCATCGCCATTTTTTGCTTTAGCGGTGAAAGATAATCAATGAACAAGTTACCAGACAAGTGGTCGATTTCGTGCTGCATCACAATCGCTAAAAACTCATCGCTCTCGATTGTCATCGGGTTACCATCACGGTCCAATGCAGACACAACAACTGATGTGTAACGCTCTACATCGGCGTAGTATTCGGGAACAGATAGGCACCCTTCTTGACCAAGCGCTTTGTTTTCTCCGCTCACAACTTCTGGGTTGACTAAGATTAAAGGATCATTGCGTTCGTCAGAGATATCGATGACAACAACCGCCTCTTTTCTGCCCACTTGGGTTGAAGCTAAACCGATGCCATTGCCCGTTGCGTAAAGTGTTTCTAGCATATCGTCGATCAACGTTTGTACTGTCGATACATCAGTGACTTTTTCTGCTTTTACTTTAAGCCTTGGGTCTGGAATGGAGAGAATTTCGAGGACTGCCATACTTACCTTTCGTTATCTGTAAATCGTAATTTCCGGAGAATTATACACACGTTTGGGCAGACATAAACATGTTGAGTTTTCGTGGAAAGACCGTTTCGTCCAGAACATTCAATTTTGCTAGAGACCAAAGAGGCACAAAGAAAGAGAAAACAATAACGCCAGCACGATATGGCTGGCGTCTTTTTTACGTATCTATCTTTAAGCGTTCGTTATATGTGAGTTACGCACTCTTTTGCGCTTTTAGCAAAACCTTAATCGCCATTTTTTCACCACTCTTGAAAACAAAGTACCCGAGACAAACCGTTATTAACGTTAATACAACGATAATAATACTGAACCAGCCTAATTCCGCTATCAGTTCAAATATAGAAATGCCCAAAAACATTAAGATGAGAGAAAACACCACTAAGCTCGATAAATTCCAAAGCAGCACTGAATACCATCTCGTTGTCGAAGGCATTATATTCCCTGTTTTATAGCCAAAATAATATCCTACACTCATCGCTGGTATTAACGTCCCAAGAAAGCCGACACCGTTCATTTCCATGCCAGAAATGTACTCAATAATAAATAGCAGTATGGCCAAACAAACTGATGCCAAACACAAAAGCGACGTTACAAAGAGCACCGAGGGAGCGTTGTTTTCTGTTGAGTAATTATTTTTCGATTCCACTTTCATTTCCTTCCATTTATTTGAATAAAATAAGCGTGTTAGATCATGCTTCCGCTTGGACAACCTAGAGAAACAACACCGCCATAACTCGTTGTGGGTGTAGCTACCATGACTAAATCAACAGGAAGAAACACAACGTCCGTTGCTAACGACAAAGGGATGTCAATCAATGAAAGTGGGTATAACGCGATGGAAGTAATATCAGATCTTAAATAGCAAGGTTGTCGTGCGACTGATAACGCTGTGCCTGAAAACGGCTTTCCGTATCCGCCACCAGCATGCGCATCTATAGACGAACACCCCACCATTAAAGATGCTGACACCACAAGAAATACAACTTGTAGCTTTTTAAATATATTTATTTTCATTTAACCTAGATTCCAACTAACTATTATTTTTTAAAACTAAACCCTCTCTCAAATTGTATATTCAATGAATTTACTCATATGGGCCTAGTGCAACCATGTTAATACGTTCTATGTATTAGAAACAATTCATTTATTTCCAATAGCACCCGTGAGTTCATGCGACGTGACTAGAATCGCACTTGATTTTTTATACAAGCACCAAGTTAAGCTCAACCTATTCGCTTTCCCGTTGGAGTCGCGTACCTTTCATCTGATGTAAAAAAGCCGCCAGAACCATTTGGCTCTGGCGGCTTTTGTTTTATCGAAAACTCGATTACTGCTGTAGCTTCGCTTTGGCTTCTACTACTTTGGAGAAGTCTAGGCCCAGCTCTTCCACTGCTTCTTTAATCAGTACAGGGTTTTGCATTACCTGCGCCATTAACGCTTGAAGCTGATCTTGTGGCAGACCTAGTTGGCTGATAGTTGCCATTGCAGCCAGAGGGTTTTGAGTTAACGCCTGAAATAGCTCGTTGATTTGCTCGTCGCTAATATTGTTTTCTTTCAACATCGCAAGAATCGGGTTCATCAAATTACCTTTAAATACTATGTAAAACAGACCCGCAGTTTACCATTGGGTTTTGTTAGTTTGCACGCAGACTTTAACCACCACACCACCATCGACCAAGTTATGGTCGAATATTGGTGAACGTTGCGGTAGTGACTCCATCACTTTGCGATGAAAGCGCTTTTATATCCGAGTTAAAGTAATATGGATTAAGTGGTATTTTACTCTCGGCTGGTCGCGCGTAGTAAAGCTTAGCGGGCTGTTTTGCCATTTGTTGCGCGTACAAATACCCGACCAACGCATGTTCAAACTGGTGGTAACCATTTCCCCAATGGAACGCTTTGGTTGATTTAGGATTCAGACCAACACCTCCGTATTGATGATCCACCCACACGTCCATAAAGGTGGGTAACGTGTATTGCAACGTTTCTTTCATCGAATCATCGACAAGAGAAACCGTCATCGCCGCTTGATCGAGTTCTGCCCATTCCCAAGACGAGCTATAGTGTTTGTGCGGTCTTGATTGCCAAGCAGGAATGCTCTCTTGCGTCCATTTACTCTGCCATTCTGGCGAGAAGAACGCTTTGACTTGCTCAAAGTTTTGCTGGTATTGCGCTTGTTTAAGCGTATGTTTCATTCCTTTGAAACCAAACTCTGTCCAATTGGAATTCTCCAACAACTGACCAGTGAGATACGTCATCCAATACGCTTTGATGGTGTGTCCAAAATCATTGTGCTTCGCATCTGGCATCATTACCGCTTTGTGGTGTATCGCGCCATAAAAGCGCTGCTCTTTGTCGGAGTGGTAGTTATCCAGCATCACTTGCGTCAGCCACTCCAGATCTTGTTTCCACTTGGCTTGCGCTGGTTCTGGTAAAAGTGGCGCCGTTAACAACAGGTAGCCATTGATTTGGTCAAGTTGAGCGACTAACTCTTGCTGCTTCTCACTTTCTCCATCACCATCTTTCAAAACCCACGCCAGACCGCGATCATCGCTTCGTCGGTATTGTTTAAATATAAACGCTTGCTGGTCGATAAGTGCTTGTTCACCCTTTGGATCTTGCGTTAAGTAGTAGTACATCGCTAAACCCACCAAGGCGTAAGCTTGGTCTTGAGAAGTTCGCTGTTGCCACTCCATCCCCGGTTTTCCACTACGCGTAAAGCTCACAAAGCCGCCGTTTTTCTCATCTTGTAGATGATCAATCAGGTAATAAGCCCCTTTCTTTGCCAGCTCTAATGCTTGTTTGTCACCCGTAAGATGAAAAAGCACGCCATAAGCGTAAGTTTGGCGCGATTTCATGCGTGTGTATTCGCGATCGAAGTGCGGGATAATCCACCCTTTGTTTAATTCTTCACACGGCTTTTGTGGGTCGAGAATGACACCGTTATCACAACGAAATGTCGGAAAATTCCCCGCAGGTTGCCCATGCGCACTTTCCATCATCCAATATGGGGCTAGGCCATTCGTCACATGGTTTAACCAATCATCCCCCGAAGGCAGCTCCACATCAGCAAAGCTGTTCATGCTCGTCGTTGCGAGCAATAAGGTAAGATATTTAAAAGACATAATACTCAATTAAGTTATTGAATTTTATCCAGTATAAATAACTCCCATTACACATATTGTCGTCGTGGTCACAATCGCCTTACGCATTTGTTTGCATTGTTCATCTGTCTGCCTTATTCGATGACTGAGTCGAGAATAAACGCCACTCTGTCTTCGACTGACATTTTGGGCACTTCGATCAATTGATAACCAAATTTGTGATAAGCGTTGACCATCTGTTGATACGTGGCGACCGCTTCAGAAAAATCTTGCTTTCGCTCTTCATCGTTGCTGAATATCGACGACCACGGTGGAAAAATGAACACTTGAGAATGATAACGAAGCGTCTGGCAATGCGTGATGAGCTCATGCGAGATTGGCAATTGTTCCAACTTGCTGTAGCCATATACGTCCACAATACTGCGATCAAAAAACACGTCCCCCTGGCGGACATTGAAAGCTCGGTAATTGCTCACTTCTGCCTTCATCATTTCGTCTCGAAAGGCTTGTTTGTCATTCCAAGGTAATGCTGAACCGTGATTCGTAACCTGCCTTTGTATTACGTGACGACCTGTTTCTGGCGAGCAGATAAAGCCTTGTGTTTTTAGTTGTTCGATTACCGAGGTTTTTCCTGCACCGGGACCACCAGTGAATACGATGAGTTTATTCAAAATCTTTTCCTTATTTTTTGTTTGAGTGAAGTAATGCGTGTACAGCCAAGAAAATTGGCATGATCGGGCCTTTGAAATTGTAATTTGGCACGCCAGCGTTAAGCGAGCTCGGCAGTGGAAAGTTTTGGGATAGAAATGAGCAGTGAAAAATATTGATGAAATGAAAGCTTAAACGGCGTGTTCAGCGTTTATGAAAAACGGAGGAATTTTGAGCGAACCAAGCTTGCCCAAAAAATTGGGTTGGAAAATGGAGAGATTGGTTCAGCGGGTTAGCGCGTCAATTGGCTTTCTATATCAAGAAGATTGCACCTAAGCCTAAGAACGCAAAGAAACCGACGACATCGGTAACGGTTGTTAATACTACCGAGCCAGCCACGGCGGGGTCAATGTTAAACTTCTTCAACGTGAATGGTATCAACGTCCCCGATGCCGCGGCCGCCAAACTATTGAGGAAAATTGCACAACAGATAATAAGCGCCAATGGCCAAGAGTCAAACACCATGTAGACGACACCCGCGATGACTAATCCCATGATCAAGCCATTAATGGTGGCGATTTTTAACTCCTTATTCACCAATAGCTTCAAGTTACTTTGGTGCAAGTGGTTCAATGCGATACCCCGAATGGCCACCGCTAAGGTTTGGCTACCTGCGATGCCGCCCATACTCGCCACAACGGGCATTAAGATAGCAAGCGCTACAACTTGCTCGACCACATTATCAAAAATACCAATGATGGCAGAGGCAACAAAAGCGGTCAGCAAGTTAATCACCAACCAAAGTGCTCTTAGCCTTGTCGCCACAGTTAATGGTGTGAACAAATCTTCTTCACTTCGTACGTTTTCTGCCACTACAGCTTGTAGGCTGAGTTCACGCAAGGTAATCGCGATGGTCGCCATCGACAAAACGCCCATAATTTTGCCACCAGCCATGATAGGAAACCAATGCGCTCCACCATCAATCGAGACCTGTTTACTGACGCTTTGAATCGTTTGGATATCTTCCAGAATTGGCGTGACTACGGTCAAGTCTGTGAGTTTGGTATGGTTCTCATGCAGCAACAGGGTTTGAGGTTCTATCGTCCCAATAACGCCTCCGACATCGCGCACGATGATCAATCGCACCGGGCTTTGTCCACGTTTTAACAACTCGGTTTTGATGCCTCCTACGCTGTTTTTAGGATTTGCGACTAAAAAATGCGGCTCGGCATATCTCCCCACTTTGTTATCTTCATACGACAGCGCTTGTTGAATGTGCGCGACCGACTCTTCACTTTGGTCGATAAGGTACTCATCCACAAACTCGGTCGGTAGAAAGTCTGCAAAGATGATCAGTTCCGAATCCGTGATGTACGCTAAGCGTTCATGTTGCAGCTCTTTGTTGAGTGATTGATGAATGTGCTTGGCGGTGTCGTATCGCAGCAAATTTAATACCGTCCAGTACTTCTCTGGCGGCACCGCCTCTATCACGCGTTTACGATAAGCAATGTTGACCGACTCCAAAATGTTCGCGATTTGTGCTTCCTGATAGTCTTTCAAAAAACTGAGGTCTTCGGTCGACTCTATCGCTTTAATGATCTCGGCAAGCAAATGAGGCACTTTGCGATTAATTTGTAATTGGCTGGAATCTATCATCATTGTCACCGATTTCCTTGGGCATCACGTTAGTGTCAACACGATGTCTATTACCTAAAGGCATGAGATCCTGATGTTAAAATTCTAGGCAATGGCGCGCACAATTGCGGAATTTATATTTTGCTCGCAGAAACAGAACGTCTTTGCATAAGGGGATGGTATAAACTTTTAGTGTGCATTAGGCGCATTTGCCTCGTTTGATAATGGAGTAATCAATGGCACCAGTATTTTTTCTGACTCAGCAAGCCGCCTTACCAAGTCGTAAGGTGCTTCGTAAAGTGATTCAGTTTGCGACAGCGCTGGCTCAACCCATCGTAGTATTGGTGGAAGATCACCGCCGGAGTGAAGATCACGCATTCGCGCATTTCCTTAGTTTCAACTCTGACCATATAGAAAAGAGACAAGCTGAGTTTGAAGCTTGGGCATCAAAATTTAAAGACTTCGTTATCGAACTTTGTGAAGAAGAGGAAGTTGAAACGCCAGCACTCTCTTACGAGCATTTCAAAGGGAGTCATTGGATTGTTCAAGTCGCGAAACGGCTTGTCGACCACACAGATTTACTGCTCGTGGGGCATTTTAACAAGCACGACATTCAAACCTTACTCACCGAGCTAGCAAAAAACGATTGCGATTTATTGCTATTAAGTGAGCGTTCATGGCCTTCTCACGCCAACATGCTTTGCGCGATAGATCCGCTTCATCGCGGAGATGCAAAATCGGTCGTAGATAAAGCCATTGTATCGCGAGGCTCAAAACTAGAAAAAACCTTGAGCGGAAAAATGACGTTAGTTTACTGCCGCTACGTTGCGCCTTATCTATCTCGCTATCGTACAGAGATTTTGAGCAACCAAAAAGCAGGCATTACGGACTTTATTACTGCGCAAAAGCTAACTCGCGTACCACTACTGCTGCCAGAAGGAAACCCTGAAACAGCGTTACCAAAAGCAGTTAAACAATCGCAAGCAGCAATTCTGGTTATGGGCGCGTGTAAACGAAGCATGTCATCCCAATTTTGGTCTGGCAGCACTGTAGACACGTTACTTGATCAACCGCCTTGTGACCTGCTGTTGGTCAATAGCACGAAGGATTGATCAGGCTTCCCCATTCCGCCGCATCTTAAATATTATCACGCGCAGTTATTGGCTCTTCATGGTCTCTAACTGCGCGGCTTCATGTTCCGCGTTCAAGGCTTGTTTCTGCTGCTGTTTAACCTCATCCCAACTGCGTCCCGACTCAATCGCAGATACACGCTGATCGTATTTGTTGCAGGCTCTTTCGAGTACTTTCTCAGGATCTATACCCTTTTCTCTTTCCAACGCTTTTAATACGTTAAGATAGTTCCACAACACATCGCCTAACTCGTCTTCCAAATGACAAAGGCGATCCTCACGAATCTCTTCGCGGACTTCATCAACTTCTTTGCCAATGGCCTCCAGATAAGTCTCTACGCCTTTAAACCAAGTGTTGGTTTGGTCATATTGAGATTTTCTCGTCGCAATTGCATACAGTTCATCAAATTTCTTCATTGCCTCTCCGTAGAACACGTTTTTATTTACGCCTCTTTAGGACGAATAAACTTCCCTTTTGCCGTCACTCTAACTTCATTATTGACCAGTAATTGAGCCACCAGTTGATATATACCGCGGCGTTCACCTTCACAGTGTGCAGTAATCGTGACGTGCTCATCTAGCTCAATAGGTGCATGGTAGCGCACATCCAACTGCGCGGTAAGGGCTTGAATGTCTCTAAATAACAAACAGTGCGTCATTGCACCATCGAGCAGCGAACTCGCAATGCCACCATGCAACAGGTCTGTGTAACCTTGATGACGCGGTAAAACGTGAAACTCTCCGACAACAGAACCATCGGCTAGGCACTGGTAGTTCACAGCCAAAGAGTTCGGATTCGCATCGATTGAAGAACAAACCGCACATTGATAATGAGATTCGTGAGTGGAATGAAAGTGGCTGTTTGCGGACATGTTAAGTACTCAGCTTGTAAAAAGAGTAATTAGCATATGCCAATTATTAAAAAGAAACGGCGAGTAATCTTTGTTTGCACGTTGTAGGGCCAACAACCTCATTGCCCATAACGTTAAATAATCATTTTCATAATTAACGATAATTTCCAGTTTATTTAGAGTGGCGATAAGGTTTGCATCGTGATTACGCAACGTTATGAAAGGCGACTTATGAAGTTTCTCCACACGATGATCCGTGTTGTTGACCTAGACAAATCTATCGAATTTTATACAAAAGTTCTGGGTATGAGCGTTTTGGATCGTTTTGAAAACCAAGAATACCGTTACTCACTGGTGTTTGTTGGTAGCCCTGATCAACCACATGGCGCGAACATCGAGCTAACTTATAACTGGGATACCGGCAGTTACGACTTAGGTAACGCATTCGGGCACATAGCGCTTGGGTGTGAAGACATTTACGCAGCTTGCGAAAAAATCAAAGCGCTTGGTGGTAACGTCACTCGCGAACCCGGACCAATGAAAGGAGGAAAAACGCACATCGCCTTCATTAAAGATCCCGACGGCTACCCAATCGAACTGATTCAAACTAAACAATAACGAGTTTTCCTATGACAGATGCATTATTTCAACCGATTCAACTTGGCTCTCTCTCATTAAAAAACCGCATCGTTATGCCTCCGATGACGCGCTCTCGAGCCTCTCAACCGGGTAATGTCGCTAACGACATGATGGCGACCTACTACGCTCAACGCGCCGAAGCGGGATTAATCGTTGCAGAAGGCACACAAATTTCACCAATGGGTCAAGGCTATGCGTGGACACCGGGCATTTATAGCCCAGAGCAAATTGCTGGCTGGAAAAAAGTAACTGATGCAGTGCACGAGAAAGGCGGCGTTATCTTCGCGCAATTATGGCACGTTGGTCGTGTGACTCATCCTGACAACATCGGCGGCAAGCAACCTATTTCTTCTTCTGCGCTCAAAGCAGAAAACGTGAAAGTATTTATCGACAATGGCACAGAGGAACCTGGCTTTGTCGACGTGGTTGAGCCACGTGAAATGACCAAACAAGACATCAAGAATGTTATTGAAGAATACCGCCAAGCCGCATTAAACGCGATAGAAGCTGGGTTTGATGGTGTCGAACTTCACGCAGCAAATGGCTACTTGGTTAACCAGTTTATCGATTCTGAAGCGAACAACCGCACCGATGAATACGGCGGCTCAATTGAAAACCGTCTGCGTTTTCTTGGTGAAGTGGTCGAAGCAATGACGCAAGCCATTGGCGCAGAGCGTGTTGGTGTTCGCCTTGCACCATTCACTTCGTTAAACGGCACCGTTGATAGCACACCTGTCAATACCTACACCGCTGCTGCTGCGCTGCTTGATAAACTCAATGTGGTTTACATTCACATTGCAGAAGTGGATTGGGACGACGCGCCAGACACTCCGCACGACTTTAAAACCGCAGTTCGTGAGGCGTATAAAGGCACACTGATCTATGCCGGTCGTTACAACGCAGAAAAGGCGCAACACGCGATTGAAAGTGGTTTAGCCGACATGATCGGTTTTGGTCGTCCGTTTGTTGCAAACCCAGACTTACCAAGCCGCATCAAGCATGGCTATCCGCTGGCAGAACATGACCCTACGACATTGTTCGGCGGCAATGAAAAAGGTTTAGTGGACTACCCTACGTATCACGCGGGTTAATTCATCTACGTAAAGCTGATTCGCAACTCGCGACAAACTAATAGCTAACCCAAAAGAACCTTGCTCTTTCCCCTGTTACGCCAAGATGCAGGGTTCTTTTTTAGGCTAAGCCACCAAGGGTTAACGTCTTTGACAAGATGTACAACCTCGACATGCAGAGCGCGTCGTTTTACTTAGTAAACTGCGTTGTACTTTACAGTAGGCATTTTTCAGAGCGCGGCGACCTGAAAACCAATCATCCGGTTTAGTGAGGATTAAGTAGCCATTAAATCTCTTAACCAACTCGGTTCGGTGGTTTTCGATAAATCGGCTATCAAACTCGATTTCGAAGTAATCCAACGCTTCTTCGATACAAGTAAAGCTGGCAATTTTTTCCTGAATCGTATTCTCTGTCATCGTTTCTTTAGCGTTATCGTTTTCAATGAAGTTTATGTGTCTCGCGCTTTACGTTCTTTGATTTAGCGCTTCTAACATCACTCTTTCTGGGATTTCCATATTGAAATTCAATTTGGGAATTCGTTATTTCCCCAACCTTTTTATTTTGATAATCACCTTAAGACACTGATTTAAATAAACATTATTTTTGGTTCATATTTTGCTCTACTTCGTTAAACGGAATGTTGGAGGGACACGATATGACTTACAGAGCGGAAGTAGACGGATTAAGGGCGATTGCTGTCACGTTGGTGATTTTGTTTCATGCAGGAGTTGAGCAGTTCGCTGGTGGCTTTATTGGCGTCGACGTATTTTTTGTTATCAGCGGCTATTTGATCACCACCATCGTGATTAACGATTTGGAAAACCAGAAGTTCAGCCTCGGTGATTTTTATGAGCGACGCATTCGCCGCATACTTCCCCTGCTACTGGTGGTGATTGCCGTCAGCTACTTGATGTCTTGGTGGCTGTTTTTGCCACAAGCACACAAAGACGTTGGTCAGTTCGCAGTCTCTTCTATTCTTTCTTCATCCAACATTCTTCTGTATTTAAAAGGCCACAATTACTTCGGTTTAGAAGATCAAGCCAATCCGCTGTTTCACACTTGGAGCTTGGGCGTTGAAGAACAATACTACATTGTCATTCCTTTGCTACTCATGCTACTCGCTCGTGGCAAAAACGCGTTTTTCCTGACTTTTTTTGTCGCGGTATTTGCGCTGAGTTTGATGACTATTGTCTATGCGAGCAACGATCCTGATTTCGCCTTCTACATGATCTTCTCTCGTGCTTGGGAACTGGCAACCGGTTCATTACTCGCATTAGTAATGAGAAAAGTTCAAGTTCAATCCAACGATACGCTGGCAACCATTGGCATCGTTTTGATATTGGCTTCCGCGCTTTTGTTTGAAAAATCGCAAGATGGCGCGGGTATCACTTTGCTGGTGCCGGTCATCGGTAGCGCGTTGGTGATTTTGTTTGCCTCTAAAGACAATGTCTGCGGTAAATTACTGAGCCTAAAATGGGTCGTGTTCGTCGGCTTAATCAGCTACAGCTTGTATTTGTGGCATATTCCGCTATTTGTCTTCTACCGCTACGTGTTGGACGCAACACAAGACGTCAATATCCCACTTTACGTTGTCACTCTGTTTGTACTGTCTTACTTCACTTGGCGCTTTGTTGAAAAGCCGTTCCGCAGCCGAAAAGCCATGAGCATGCGCACTGTGTCTGCGGTTATTGCGGTTTTGACGTTGCCCTTGCTGACGTTCGGCGTTATTGGTCATAAAAACGGTGGTTTTCCAGAAAGAAGCGCATTTTTCGAAGCCATGCGCGTTAATAACGGTTACGGTTTAGATTGCAACGGCAACACCGACGTTAACGATGTGTGCTCGTCTGCGCCGCGGCCCACCATCGCAGTGCTAGGCAATAGTCACAGCATGGTTTACGTAAAGCGTCTATCCGAAGTAACACCAACTGGCGTAGTGCAACTTACTCAAGATTCCTGTGCAGTCGGTTATGTCGACATCATCAAAGATGCTGGATCAATTTCTTGCCGACAGTTCTTCAAACAGGCAGTCGATACCATTTTGCGTACCCCTTCTATTCGTCGCGTCGTTATCTCTTCCAACTTCAATAAAGAGCTTTCACAAGCCGATTATGAGGCATCATTAACTGGATTGTTGAATGAACTGGAAGGGAAAGAAGTGGTCGTTTTCGGCCCAACCCCTTCCGCACCTTTTGCGGTAGGAGAATGCCTTTGGAAAGCGCGTTTGTTTGGCGAGACAGAAGAGTCCGCATGCGATTTCTCTCCCAAGCGACATCATCCAAAAAACGTGGCGAAGTTAGTGAACTACTTTGAGCAATTTGAGCACGTTGAGTTTGTCGACTTGACCGATGCCATTTGCAGAAATGGCGTATGTCGAATGAGAGTTGGAGCAAACAATGCGATGTATACGGATGACAGCCATTTATCTTACAAAGGTGCTGAGTTGGTGCTTGGGCATTACCACAACAGTACAAATGAAGCGCAACAGTTCACTTACGACCGACAATAACCAAGGGAATAAACTTTTATGTTTCAGCGCTTATCTCAGGTAAGCGCTGAATGCTTTAAAGCAAGACAAAGCCAGCGCGTCTATTTGAAAATGCGCGGATCAAACGCGAAATCGAGCTTTTCGGCTTTCTTGATGATCTCTTTCATTTTGGGATGATTTGGATTCACCACGTAGTTTTTATCACGAGGTGAAATCGTTGAAGGCACTTGCAGCGCGGCAAACTCTGGATGAGGATCATTGAGAAACTGGTCACCAATGTATTGCGTAGACTCGCTCGCCGGTATTGCTCGCCACGTCACAGGGAGATCTTCTTCATCTAAGGTGGCGATGAGATATTCGGGCATTTCAATACGATATAAATCGTACAGTTTGGTGATAGCTGGATCGTTATTTACGTGAACAAACACTTCCAACGAGCAAAGGGATTCCGATTCAGAGAAGTAGAGGGCTTCGGTTCCTTTTGAGTTCCATCGCCCTCCAAACAACTTTGCGCCAACGGGGCTGAATGGCGTGTCAGCGAATTTCTTTTGTGTGAGACGATAGAGCTTCATATTACGAGAACACCCCGTGCTCTAAACGGCCGATCAAATCTTTGACGATTTCAAAATCCACCGTGGTCGAGACCATGTCTAGCGGCCTTTTTCCACCTAAGCCGTACACATTCTCTCTCATCCATTTTAACGCGCGCTCTTCGTCGTCAAACAACTCTGTCGCGAGTTTCAATAACATCGCTAATCGATAGATTGCATCACTCTCTTGAGTATTAAAACGCTCATCATTTTTAAGACGACGCTTAATTGTACTAACAGGAATCAGTGTCACATGTTGGAATTCACTTTGAGAAAGCTTTACTCGATCAACAATGTTCCGGTATACCTTGGGCTCAAAGCCTTTGTGAACCGCATCAATACGACCCGTTTCAGCATCTTCAATACCTAACATAAGCCAGAAATTGGCTTTATGAGATTGTTTCGGCTTAAAGCTTTTTAATGCTGCAGTTGCCATATCAAGCTCCTATGGTTCATATGGTCTAGTCATTATGGTTCAAATGAGCTCAATTTTCAATCAAAGTAACAATCAAAGTAAAAAGACAGGTAAAGAAAAAGGCGAGCTTTGCGCCCGCCTCTCTTACTTATTCATCAACTTTGTTTACGCATCTACCGATGTGCATCGTTTCACTTATTACAAGTCAAAACGGTCGGCGTTCATGACTTTCGTCCATGCAGTGATGAAGTCGTGGATGAATTTTTCCTGATTATCATCTTGCGCATACACTTCTGCGTATGAACGTAGAATCGAGTTTGAACCAAAGACAAGATCCACACGGGTTGCCGTCCACTTCACAGCGTCGGTTTTACGATCACGGATTTCATATTGATTAGCACTCACTGGTTTCCACGTATATGCCATGTCAGTAAGGTTCACGAAGAAATCATTCGACAAAGTGCCTACTCGGTCAGTAAATACGCCCTCTTTTCCACCACCGTAGTTACTGCCTAGAACGCGCATACCACCGATGAGTACCGTCATTTCTGGTGCTGTCAAACCCATAAGCTGAGCACGATCTAATAAAAGCTCTTCCGGCTTAACCGCGTAGTCTTTCTTCAACCAATTTCGGAAACCGTCAGCCACAGGCTCAAGAACTTCGAATGATTCAACATCCGTCATCTCTTGGGTGGCATCACCTCGGCCTGGCGCGAATGGCACAGATACATCATGACCTGCGGCACGCGCAGCCAGTTCAATACCTACGTTACCAGCAAGCACGATAGCGTCCGCAACACTACAGCCCTCTTCTGCTGCTATTTTTTCTAGCACAGCAAGAACACGACTTAGACGCTCTGGCTCGTTTCCTTGCCAATCTTTTTGCGGAGACAAACGAATTCTCGCACCATTTGCGCCACCTCGGCGGTCAGAGCCACGGTAAGTACGCGCACTATCCCAAGCCGTGCTTACTAGCTCACTAATGGATAGGCCACTTGCTTCGATTTTTGTTTTCACTAAATCGACATCGTAGTCTGTCTTACCTGCAGGCGTTGGGTCTTGCCAAATAAGATCTTCGCTTGGCACATCAGGTCCGAAATAACATGATTTTGGTCCTAGATCGCGGTGTGTCAACTTAAACCAGGCACGAGCAAAAACATCATCAAAGTACGCTGGGTCATTTTGGAACTTTTCTGCAATCTTGCGATATTCAGGGTCCATTTTGAGCGCCATATCGGCGTCAGTCATGATTGGATTGTAGCGCTTAGAGCCGTCTTCAACATCGACAGGCTTGTCTTCTTCTTCAATGTCGATTGGCTCCCACTGCCACGCACCTGCTGGGCTCTTCTTCAGTTCCCAATCGTACTTAAATAGTAAGTGGAAGTATCCGTAGTCCCATTGTGTAGGGTGTGTCGTCCAAGCACCTTCAATACCGCTCGTTACCGCGTCACGGCCAATGCCACGTGTTTTGTGGTTAATCCAGCCAAGACCTTGTTCATGAACGTCTGCGGCTTCGGGCTCTGGACCAAGGTTTGCGGCATCACCATTACCATGACACTTACCGACCGTGTGACCACCCGCAGTGAGCGCGACAGTTTCTTCATCGTTCATTGCCATTCGCGCAAAGGTCACACGCATGTCATGTGCTGTTTTGAGGGGATCTGGGTTACCGTCCACCCCTTCTGGGTTGACGTAGATAAGCCCCATCATTACTGCGGCAAGTGGATTTTCTAAATCTCGCTCACCAGAGTAGCGGCTGTTATCAGCGTCACTTGTGGCTAACCATTCTTGCTCGGACCCCCAGTAAGTGTCTTTTTCTGGGTGCCAAATGTCTTCTCGCCCAAAGCCAAAACCAAAGGTCTTAAAGCCCATGGATTCATACGCCATGTTACCGGCAAGGACAATCAGATCGGCCCAACTTAATTTGTTGCCATATTTTTTCTTGATGGGCCATAAAAGGCGGCGAGCCTTATCGAGGTTTGCGTTATCTGGCCAAGAGTTGAGGGGAGCAAAACGCTGGTTGCCTGTCGCAGCGCCGCCACGTCCATCCGCGATACGATAACTACCTGCTGCGTGCCATGCCATTCGGATCATTAAACCGCCGTAATGTCCCCAGTCGGCAGGCCACCAGTCTTGGCTATCAGTCATTAAGTCTTTTAAGTCTTTTTTAAGTGCTTCGACATCTAGCTTTTTCAGTTCTTCTTTGTAATTAAAGTCCTGGCCAAATGGGTTGGTTTTGGAGTCGTGTTGATGCAGGATGTCTAAGTTTAAGGCATTCGGCCACCAATCCATCACCGACTTATCTGTAGATGTTTGCCCACCATGCATAACTGGACATTTACCTACCGAACCGCCGTTTGTGTTGCTCATATAATGCTCCTTCGTATCGTGGTTGTGGTAACCACTCTTTGTTATTCAATAAATCGAATATCCACCTCAAACAGCGTAGTTCATACACTGAATTTTTAGTTAACGCCAAGTCAAAATTTCCATATCTCTGCCAATAAATAATTGTTATCAAACATGTACCTATATGCAGAAAATATGGATAGAGATCAGTTTAAGTCCATACCTGAATACTTGATTCCAGACAGCCTCGCCATGTTGTGATCCCAGGTCGCTAAATCATGGCGACTAAATTCATTCAGAGCGTGGTGACCACATGCCCTTGCCATAACTTGCATGAGCTCGACCGAGGATTCGAAGAAATTTTTCAGTTGCTGAGATGATTTTTCGATATCGAGACGCTGCCTCAAATCGGCATTTTGCGTTGCGATCCCCGCAGGGCAATTATTGGTGTTACAAATCCGGGCCGCGACGCAACCGATCGATTGCATCGCACTGTTTGCTATCGCCACGCCGTCTGCCCCAAGTGCCAACGCTTTGACAAAATCCATAGGAACTCGCAACCCACCAGTGATGATTAATGTGACGCGGTCACTTGCACCTTTTTCATCTAAGTACTTACGCGCACGAGCTAACGCAGGAATGGTTGGCACGCTAATATGATCACGGAACATAGTTGGCGCCGCGCCCGTGCCACCACCGCGACCATCTAAGATGATGTAATCGGCACCCGCATCGAGCGCAAATTGTATGTCTTGCTCAATATGGTTTGCACTGAGTTTAAAGCCAATTGGAATGCCGCCAGTGATGCCACGGACTCTGTCAGCAAACTTTCTGAAATCGTGAGTAGTATGAAGATCTTTAAATGTTGGCGGTGAGATCGCTGGTTGCCCTTCGGGGATACCTCTCACCTGAGAGATCTTACCCACATTTTTATTTGCTGGAAGATGACCTCCCGTGCCTGTTTTGGCGCCCTGCCCACCTTTAAAATGAAAAGCCTGAACATTAAGAAGCTTAGATTCATCGTAACCAAACTTAGCACTGGCAAGCTCATAGAAATACCGCGAATTTGCAGCTTGTTCTTCAGGTAACATCCCCCCTTCACCGGAGCAAATCCCAGTCCCTGCCAACTCAGCACCTTTTGCTAGCGCAATTTTCGCCTCTTCCGAAAGTGCGCCAAAACTCATGTCCGATACCAATAAAGGGATAGCAAGTTTGAGCGGCTTACGCGCGTTTGGCCCCACAATCAACTCAGTTGATACGGGAACGTCTTCCAACAACGGTTGTGTCGCCATTTGCGCCACCATGATTTGTATAGCATCCCAATGTGGTAGCAAATGCCTAGGAACCCCCATTGCAGCCATCGGACCATGATGACCGAGTTTAGAGAGCTCTTCTCTCGCTAATTGGTGGATAAACTCTAGGGTTGGTTCTTCTTGAGTAGCGGACGCAGTCGGTTTGTCACTTTTCTCTCGTTTTTTCTCAGGGCCTTCTTTGCCGACTTGCTCAGAAGAAAAACGCTTATGTGTTCCATCACAAAATGGGGCATTAGAGGTATGCTTGCACTGGCAGAGATACGCCTCTTCATCTTTTTCCGCAGTAAAGCTCATTGGCTTTAAGCCTGTTCCCGAATGCGACCCATCGCAATAAGGTTGATTTTTAGAACGTCCACATCGGCAAAAGTAATATTCTTGCCCTTCGGTTAGATTCACTTTAATCGGCTTATTATCGGCGATGATTGGCTTGCTCATGTTGCCCCCTGTTTATTATTGTTAACCACGCTTTCTCGCTGGCTTGCAATAAGCGTAGAACAGGAGCGGAAAGAGCGTCAGCGAAACCAGAGTAAAATACGCGATTGTCGCTTGCCTCACCTATACTCTTTATGGGTCTCATACACGTGGAGGCTATATGACGATTGCAACCCGATTAGATGAATATTTGACTGAGCATAACATTCACTTTCAAACCGTGAATCACAGCCACAGTCATAGCTCGCTACAAAGTGGTGTTGCCGCAGGTGTGCCTTTAATGAATATCGCAAAAGGCGTCATTCTTGAGGATCATGAAGGGCATCATATGATGGCAGTCTTACCTGCCAACAACAAAATCAGTTTGTCGAGATTAAACGATGAATTTAACGCTACTTTCCACTTGGTGAAAGAGCGTATGGTTTACCGACTCTTCACTGATTGTGAGCACGGCGCGATTCCACCGATTGGTAGTCCTTACCACATGTCGACCGTTTGTGATGAAAGATTAGCAAACTTGGAACATGTCTATCTTGAAGCCGGCGATCATGAAACTCTGATTAAGCTAGATAGAAAGGCATTTAAAGAGCTAATGAACGACTGCAAATACTTAAGATTCAGCAGTGAAGTTCTGCATTAAACTTCCAAAAATCTGTCGACATTTCGTGAAAAAGGCTCTTTCAAAAAGAGCCTTTCTTTCTCTATTGGCAGCACGTGGTGGAAACTTCCCGACCTTAGGTAATCCGCAATTCAGAACACATAGAAGCAAAAACGCCCGTTTGAGCGGTTTTAACAATCCAACCACTATCGAACAAAAATCTTTTGAATCGCTTTTATCGCCATAGCTCTGCGACGCATTAATGCCCCCGTCCTTGGTAGCCATTTCGGCGTGTGGAGTAAGGTTTTCGCGTGGCTAAAGGTTCTGAATCCTTCCACTCCGTGATAATGACCAATGCCTGATTCACCAACGCCACCGAAAGGCGCATCTTCAGCGCCAACGTGTAATACCGTGTCGTTAATGCCGACGCCGCCACTGTGTGTGTTGCGTACAATATGTCTGATGGTCGATTTGTTGTCCGACATAACATACAGCGCAAGTGGTCTTTGGTGTTGATTAATGTAGTCAATCGCTTCATCTACCGCTTTGTAGGGCTTGATGGGTAGAAATGGCCCAAATATTTCCTCTTGCATGATGCGCATATCTGTCGACACGTCTGTGATCAAATGAGGATACAAAAGCCTTTCCTGTTGAGGTGAGGCTTCAACGGTACGGATGCTTGCGCCCTGAGCTTTGGCATCCTCAAGCAGCGCAGTCAAACGATCATACTGTCGTTGATTGATAATATGGGTCAGCTTTTGATTCTTGTTGGATTTCAAATAGAGTTTTTCAAAACGTTTTAAGAACAGCGTGATGAACTCTTCGACGCGTTCTTGTGGTACAAACGCGTAATCAGGCGCGACACAAATCTGACCGGCATTGATGCATTTACCAAACAAAATCGCATCAACGGTTTTCTTCATGTCTGCATCTTCTGCAATGATCACCGGAGATTTTCCACCCAGTTCTAACGTCACTGGAGTCAGGTTATCTGCCGCTGCTTTTGCCACAGCGCGACCAACATTTGTCGAGCCAGTAAACAAAAGATGATCGAATGGCAGTTGGCTGAATGATCGTGCAACGTCCGCTTCACCTTCAAATACTTCGACATATTCAGACAACTCGCGACAAATATTGACGATGACTTTATTGGTTTTGGGCGTAAATTCGCTGAGCTTCATCATCACACGGTTACCTGCGGCCAAAGCAGTAACTAAAGGCGCAAGGCTCAAAATGACAGGAAAATTCCACGGCGAAATGATCCCGACCACGCCGAGTGGCTGATACTGAACAGTCACTTTCGACGGAGCAAGCAACAGACCGGATTCACGCTTACTTGGTTTGCACCACTTTTTTAGCTGCTTGATGGTGTAATTGATGTGCGAGACCGTCGGCAAAACGTCGGTCATGGCGGTATCAAATTCGGAACGATAACCAAAATCGTCACTCAGCGCTTCCACCAATGCTTGTTTATTCGCAATCAGAGCTTGTTTTAGCAAGACAAGGCGCTGCTTACGCTCATCCAAACTAGGATAAGGTTCGGCGGCATACGCCGCTTTTAAGCGATCAAGGCTTTGTTGTAACAGGTTGTCCACTTCAACCTCTGCGATTGCGTTCATGATGCTTCTCCTAACCTAGTTTCAACCAATGACGCTCCAAATTAACACGAGCGCAACAATGTTACTATTGTAGCGCTCGCGAAATTAGAGTTCGAACTCTGATTAAAATATCAGTGGGTTTGGAGCTAAGTCAGACGCAACTCATAAATGCCGAGCCGTTGAGAGCGGTCAAGCGTCTCGAACTCGTGATCAACGTATTCTTTTAATGTAGCACCAGCACGCTCAGCAATATTGATGCTGGCAATGTTGTCTTCCATACAGTGGAATTGGATGAATTGCGCGTGCCCTTTCTGCTTCAAAAAAGGAATCAACACCGCGAGTACTTGGTCGATCACTCGGTGTCCTCGCCCATTGTTGGCAAGCCAATAGCCAATCTCAGTGACGCGTGTGTGCGAATCCACACCTTTTATGCCAATAACACCCGTAAACTGCTCATCAAAATAAATCGCGCACCAGTGGGCATCTAACGCTTTGCTGTTCACGCGCTGAGAGATGTAGTTCACCGCTTCTCTGCGGTTGGTCACAAAGTCCGTCCAAGGCAAATAGCCAGAGAGGCTGTTTCGATACGTGTTCACCACTTCCAGTAAAACAGTCGCGTGTTTGGTGGTGAGAGGCTCAATTGAGACCCTTTCTGAAACAGAAAAACTGGCCTGCATGCTATTTCCTTGATACGCCTTTTGGCACATGACCTCATCCATCCACATTATCCCTTTTTCAGTAAACACTACTCACGAATCCTACCGCCTCATTGCGTTGAGAACAAACTTCCATATTCGTTATGTCAAACGTGCTTAAAAGGATGGCTATCTCGTCTAGTCTGTTTGTTCAATTAACGTAAATGGCGTCAACGACTCCACATCCACGTAATGCCTCCACACATGTTCGTAAAGGTGGTGTTGATTTGCAAACGGGGCTAGTCGCTTTGCTTCTTCAAGCGTACACCAACAATACTCTGTGTGTTCTTCGTTAAGTACAACCGATTGGTTAGGTGGACAAAATAATACGAAGCATGGAATAACCATGATGCGGTTATTTTTTGCTTCGTAGAACTGTTCTAGAAAGTCTGCAGTATGTAACTCAACATCGTCAATTTGCGTCTCTTCTTTCAGTTCTCTGAGAATAGTTTGCCATCCGGTTTCACCGGCCTCTACACCACCAGCAACATGGCACCAATAACCACCTTTAACACGTTTGAGCAACAGCATTTTATCGACGCCATCAATTTTAGAAATGACAACGCCAGAAGTATGCGTTGCTTGTACTGGGATCATGTATGCTCCTTAAATATCTAGATATTTCCTAGATGCGCTCCATGCGCGAATGAAAGATAGGGTTGCTTGAGAACCCATAGTCTACTGCTTATTCTCACTCTCGGCAGATGTGTTTGAATATCACGGATCATTTTGTGAGCTGAGTATGCTAAAGTGCGATCTGTCGCAACAAATGAGCAGTAAAATGTCTAATTCATTCAACACTCTGGTTCCCATTGGTGTGCGCTTTATGGTGCTCTCCGCATTCGGTTTCGCGCTAATGTCTGCCACAGTAAAGCATGTCAGTCTTCATGGTATCCCTGTATTTGAGATTGTTGCAGCGAGGGCACTCGTCTCACTTGTTATCAGCTATTTAGATGTTAAGCGAAAACGAATTTCTGTATGGGGCAATAATAAGCCATTACTGTTTGCGCGTGGCGCAGTGGGTACCATGGCATTGATGTGCGTATATTATTCGGTGACTACCTTACCTTTGGCAGAAGCGACCATCTTCCAATACATTCACCCAGTATTTACTGCGCTCCTAGCCGTCTTTTTCTTGAAGGAACGCATTCAACCATCGACGTTCCTTTGTATTGCTTTGTGCTTACTCGGCATCTATATAATGGTAAGTCCAGAAACAGGGCAAGAAGCAGAGCGCACTTTACCTATGTTTAGCGTAATGATTGCAATCTTGGGCGCATTTGGTAGCTCAATTGCTTATGTCATTGTTAGAAAACTTAGCCAAACTGAAGATAGTTCAGTGATCATTTTCTATTTCCCTCTAGTTGCTCTGCCCGCTTCACTCTTACTGATTGGCGATGATTTTGTTATGCCCGACCTGTATCTGACGTTCATGTTGGTTTTGGTTGGTGTATTCACCCAGGTTGGGCAATTGGGATTAACCAAAGCAATGCAAACTCAGCAAGCGGGCAAAGCGTCTGCTTACTCGTATATTCAGATCGTATTTTCTGTGTTGTTAGGCATCATTTTCTTCGGCGAAATCCCGCTCATCTGGACGTACATCGGTGGTGCGCTAATTGTAGCGGGCGCACTCATTAACGTATTTGGTCACCATTTGCGCTTGCCATTCGTTAAGCACAGCGCTTAATCCTTCAGGCCCAAAGCGAAATAACACTAAAACGTAAAAAGCCAGAGTCGACTCTGGCTTTCTTTTTATGTTTAACCTGACGTTAAGCGGATAATTTTAATCCAGCGATACCGGCAACAATAAGCAGTAAACTCAGCAATTTTATCAGCGTCGTGGGCTCGTTAAATATGTAGATACTGACGATTGCCGTTCCAATCGCTCCTATACCTACCCAAACGCCGTAAGCGATACCGAGTGGCAGCGTCCTTAATGCAATTCCAAGTAGCCAAAAGCTCAACACCATAAACGTAACGGTAAAGCCAGATGCCGCCAATTTGGTAAAACCTTGTGAGTATTTTAGTCCGACAGCCCATGCCACTTCGCATAAGCCAGCAATGAAGAGAATTCCCCAAGCCATGTCATATTTCCCAACGAGATGGGGTCGTCCCCGAGAAAAGATAGAGCGGTGAGGTCGTCCTCACTTCTTTGTGACTCGCTATTATATACAGAAAATTGAACGTAAAAAAATAAGGCCCTGATATTTCAGGGCCTCTTTACATAAAAATCGCTAGGGCTTAGCGATGATGAACACGGTACCATCCGTCAACGTAAAGCTAACCTCACTGGTTTTCTTTCCGATACCGGATAAACTGCACTCGTTATCGTTATCACACGGCGTATTTGAAATAACGTTCCACACGCCATTCATCAAGCCAGAACCAGTAATAATCGCCGTCCATGTTTTACCATTGTTGATTGATTGTGTAGTAACTTCATCAGATGGTGGTGGCGCTTCTTGTCCCACATAACTTGCTTCCACATTCAAGTTACTGTAACTGCTGTAAGCGTACACACCAATGTGCCACGTTCCTTCATTCGGAGAAGTAATACTACATGCTTCATTACTGTTGCTACTGTATGAGCGACAATCGTAGCTAGTTAAACTTGGTTCACTTCCCAGCTTAACGTAAAGATCCGCATCGCCGTTTGCTCCCGATGTGGTAACAGTAAAATCTGAACTGTTGGTAGGCACATCAATCGTAAAACAATGCCACTCACCAGTAGATGAAGAGTCTATGTTGCTGGAAACACTATTGTTTAGGGCAATAGCCTCACACGTGCTAGATGGTGGCTCGACGACTCCGCCATCAACTGAAACACCGACCTGAGCAAAAGCATCGGCTACATCATTCGCCGCCACGTTTAAGCTTTGGGCGGCCGCCAATACACCCGCAGCTGCAGAGTCAAACGTTTCGCTTGGCGTCCAGTAGTTCTGGTTAGCGTACGCAAAAACCTCAAACGCTTGTCGCGTTCCCCAATTGTACTCAACCGCCAATAGATAAAACGCTTTGTTAAACACACCACTTGAATAATGCACATCCATGCCACTCACATACTGAGACGCGTGATCAATTGAACGACCGTTAAGGGGCGGATTATCCATATAGCGCAACGCCGCATTGGCAGCCTTTCTAATATCGTACCCAACTTTCCAATCGTTAGAACCACGTGAATAGAATTCAGCCGCCTCACCTGCCATATCGGAGAAAGCCTCATTGATTCCGCCTGATTGCTCTGAATAAATCAGATCAGAGTTTTGTTCTGTAAATCCATGGCTAACCTCGTGCGCTGAGACATCTAAACTCACTAAAGGATAGAAATAACTCGCACCGTCGCCAAAAGTCATACTCGAGCCATTCCAAAAGGCGTTTTCATAGCGTTTGCGGTAATGCACTCGCATTTGAAGCTGAAACGTTAAGGGAGCGGTATTTAGCCAATCTTTGTACATGTCGTATACCACTTTGCCAAAGTAATGCGCATCGTTTAACGGGCTGTACGCTCCATTAATTTCTTTAACACTATTGGTTGGACAAACGAACGTATGTGTATTGCCAGACGTCCTACCATTCAAATTGATGGTTTTGACCACGCCAGGAATGTCCATCAAACACGTATCACCAGATTGCTGGACTAATAGAGACTCAAAGTCCACACCATAGTGATAACGACCAATTTTTTGGTTTCCTCCCGGACCATTCGCTTCTACGTGCGCTAACCCCTCATATTGCAGCAAAATGTTTCCTGTTTTAGCATCAACAAGAAAGGTGGGACGCGTAGGCTTACCACCATGCTCATTATCAGCAAAAAACTGGACAATATAAGCTAAGTGCGCCACGTCACTTTTATCGACATAAATACGTAAACCTTGGCGCTGATTCTCTATTTGGTATCCGTTTTCTCGGTACGGCTTTTGCGTTGAAGACATTGCTTGAGAAAGCGACAATTTAGGCACCATATCATTGATGTCTCGGGCAATATCCTTTACGAGAGTGCCGTTGATATGCTTGATTTTGCTCTTTTTATCACGATGTACGACAATTTGCTTGCCCCAAATCGGGACGCCTTTAAACATCTGCTGATAACGACTATGCGTACCGCCGTTTTTACCTTGGTTGGTTTTCAGCTCTTGTAAACGATTTCCATTTTGTAAACCTAACACACGATCTATATTTTGTGTGGCTGCAAGGTTGCGTTTTTCTAAAGCAACAACAAGACCATGGTTTTGCTCTAACCGTTCGGACTGAGCGGCGGATAAAGGTGTTGAAAAAAGAAGTGGTGAAGCAAGCATTGCCGTGACAAATAACCTGCTCTGATAGTTTGATACTGAACCCATCGGTTAGCCCCCTATTTTGCATCAATAGCAAAGCCAAACTGACCAGTTCTTATTTGTTTGTTTCTCACCCAAAAGTGAAGTCAAACTTATCGTAATTATCCCGCTCATTGATTTTAGCACACACAATCATACAGCTTATGTTTTAGTGCCATTTCATCTATTAAAAACGACACCGTTTTTTAACAATTTGCATATAACCTTTTGGTGTTGAAAGTGTTGCGTTTATTGCACAAATCACACAAAAACTAATTGAACATGTAAATATGAAAACGTTTGTGTGATTGATATCGCTTAAAACAATTACTGATGACTTTAATATTCAGCCGAATCAATTATAAGGTATGACGTACCCATGAAAACAATCAAAACCTCTATCGCTCTCCTTGTTGGCGCCGCTCTATTATCTGGATGTAATGACGACACTGAATACGTCAATGTTCAGCCTAAAGAAGTAAAAATAGCGACTTACAACCTCTCTTTTGACCGTGCAACTTTTGAAGCTTTAGTGAGTGAAATGCAAATTGAACCAGCGCAGCAAACTGTATTGGTTACTGCCTATTTAGACGGTTCTATCGCCGCTGAAGACAAAACCACTGCGGAAAAAGTCATTCAAATTCGGAACGTTGCTGCGATTATTCAGAAGAATCGCCCTGACGTTCTTATGATGGCGGAATACAACAACGACGGAACAGGCGAAAACAAAGCTGCCCTTGAAGGCTTCCAGAAGAACTACCTGTCTGTCGCGCAAAGCATCAATGGTGCAGGCGGTGAAGCGAACCTTGAACCTATCGAATATCCTTACGCGGAGTCTTACTCTACCAACACAGGTTTGCTAAGCGAGTTTGACCTCGACAACAATGGAACAGCAGGTCAAATGCCGGGCGATGCATGGGGCTTTGGCATGTACCACGGTCAATATGCCTTTGCCCTAATGTCTAAATACAAGATTGATACGGCAAATACGCGTACGTTCCAAGCGTTTAAATGGAAAGATATGGAAGGTGCGAAGATTCCAACCATTACTATCTGTGACGGCTCACAAAAGATTCCAGATGGCATGAAGTGTGGTGATGAGTGGTACTCTGCAGAAGAATGGGATCAAGTACGCCTATCTTCTAAAAACCACGTAGATGCACCAATTATCATTCCGACTCGCAATGGCGAGGAAGTTGTGCATCTACTGATGTCGCACCCTACTCCACCAGTATTCGACCCAGGTAAAAACAAAGCGCAAAACGCAGCCGAAGTAGAGTTCTGGCATCACTATATTCAAGGTAAAGACTATTTCTACGACGATGCAGGTAAGAAAGGCGGCTTATCGAGCGGGGCTAAATTCGTAATGATGGGCGATCAAAACCTTGATCCCGTGGCCGGTGACGGTATTAGCTCTGTAATGCAAGAACTGCATAATGATCCATTGGTTAACCAAACCGTGATGAATGGCGAGCTTTATCCGACAAGCTTTGGGGCAGCCGAACACGCTGTTGACCGCAGCTCCACTCACCCATATCCAAATCGCATCACTTCGACGTTTGGCTTGGGTGTAGATTATGCCTTGCCTTCTGCAAACCTAAATGTGGTGGACTCTGGCGTATACTGGTCAGCTTCTTATGAAGAAGGTCGTAAGCTATTTAACGATGCGCGTATTGGTAAGTATGGTGATGGCAAAGATGTGTCTTCCGACCATCGCATGATCTGGATTAAAGCACAGTTCTAAACTGTGTCATTTAAATAAAAAAAAGCCAACCACAAGGATTCGTGATTGGCTGTATATATTTGTGAACAAAGTGGTTCACTAACAACGTCAGTTGGCTAGGTGACCCTCGGCTTAGAAAGGGTCACTCATACTAAAGCATGAGACGTGCCAACTTTGTAGTGCACAAAAACAGGTTGTTATTTAACCACTTTCATTAAAACTTCACCAATAGCCACTGTTTGCTCACGCAATGAATTGCAATTTGCAAATTATAATTAGCATTTCGCAATAAACCCTACCGTTAACTTTTGTTCTATGGCTTTCTAGCCAAATCACGTGCGAGGATTAATGCGAGTCCGAATACTTGTAAGAAGAGCCCGATATTCTTGTACCAAGCGATCTTTTCATCTTGCTTTGCCATTACCTCATTGAGCTCTACATTCTCAATGTAATAGTCATCAATGCGATCTCTATACGAAGCTTGTGCTTGGTTTATCTTTGACATTAGCTGAGGGAGTTTATCTATTTGTATTTCATCCGATTCGTGATGAGTCCAAGAGGATAAGTGCCCTTCCAATATCTGTTCTATCTCCGAAGGTATCGCTGCGCTCTGACCTATGTGCAAGTGAAGCAGCAACGCCTCTCTTTTTCTTTCTAGAGTTTCAACGCTATTCCACGCGAGTTGGATGGAATACAAGTTTTCCGCCTTTTGCTCTGCGAGTTGCGAATACTGTTTGCCAAGCCTATCAAGGACCAAGCTAGTAAGAACGATCGCGCCAATATTCAGTACTAACCCAATCAGAACGAGTACCCATGGCGGCGGGATATAGCTACGAAGACTTACCATAGCTTATCGTACGGAAGATAAATCATATTCAGCACAACCAGAGAAAGTATCACTAGGAATGTCACCTGCATGCCCCTAACACGCCTTTTTAAGTCCTCTTTCAATATACCTCGAGCATGGATAATTCGACCGATCACGAAAATAATGCCTGTGAGATGTATCCAGGTTGGGTAAGCACTATTGGATTCTAATAGTGCCATTAGAATCAGAGTAATGGGGATATATTCTGTCGCGTTACTCTGTGCACTACGAGCGATTTGGAGAGCCTCTACTCCTCCGTCAGCATAAGCAACCTGATTTAAGCGACGCTGCTTAATCACTTGAACGGCCAACCAAATAATCAGTATTGCAAGAATGCTAGCGTATAGAGCTGTGATCATATGTCGTCCTTTTTGATCCGGTTTTCATTATATAACGTGTCACTTGGCTATAAATATAGCGGTATCCTAATGATAATGCGTCAATTAACCTCAAATTATGCTTATAAGAAAACGAGTAAGAGAATACTTTATGGAACTAAAAACGCCCTCGAATAGAGGGCGTGAGAGTGAAATCGTGAATATTCAAGAATGGTGCACTATAAAGGATGATTGGCCAGCTTTTTACGCTTATGCCCTTTGACAATACTTTCAAAGATTGTAAATAACAGCCCCACCCAAATAAAGGCAAAGGTCACTGCTTTAACTTCATCAAACAGTTCACCGAAAAACATGACAGCCAAAACAAACTGCAAGCTTGGTTCAATGTATTGCATTAAACCAACTGTCGATAAGTTTGTTATACGTATCGCGATAGAATAAAAAATCAGTGGTAAAAGCGTGATCGGTGCGCTGCCAATGTACAAAAGCAATGTTGTGATATCTACACCTGAAGCCAACTCACCCACTGTCCATTGTTTGTAAAACAAATACGCCACGGCAACTGGAGTCAATAGCAGCGCCTCAACAAATAAGGTGGTGCTCCAGTCGTATGTTATCTTCTTCTTGTACACCCCATACAAAGCAAAGAACAACCCCATCGTTAGTGCGATAACAGGTAACTGGCCATAATGAATCACTTGATACATCACGCCAATTGTTGCTAGCACAATTGCGATGAGTTTGCCTTTTGAAAGCTTATCTCCAAGAATAAACACGCCTAGCGCCACTGACACTAACGGTCCAATAAAAAAGCCTAAGCTTGCATCAATGACTCGATGGTGAGTCAAAGCCCAAGTGAACGCACTCCATGAAATACACATCAAACTGCTCGCGACAAACGTGTACCACAAAGATTTTTTGTCACACCAGATTTCTTTCCAATTCGGTCCTCGACGGGTTATACCAAGCACAATTAAAAAACCGACCGGAACCGAGCCGATGATTCGCCATGCCAGCAACTCATCCATTGAAGCATTCGGTAAATAACGATAATAAATGGGTAGCAGCCCCCAAATTACAAAGGAGAATGCTGCCATAAAAGTGCCATAACGAGTGTTATTCATAAAACTATCGCTCATCTAAACGAATAAGTCAGCGCAAACAAATCGCGCTATGCATAATAAAAGGAACGCGATATCCCTGTGAGTTTAAGATGCTGAGGGCATTACTGGTTCAACGCTTGTACTACTGCTGTAAACCCACTCACAAAACACAACATAAGTGCTCCAAACCGAATTTTTTCTTTTGGTAACGATTGGGTGGTTTTCATCGCGAGCCAATACCCAAGTGCTGCCGCAGGTAATAGCGGAATAGTAATCACCAAATGGTGTAATGCGAAGAAACCAGCGGGAATTTGAACAACGAGCGAAATGATGGAACTGAAAACAAAAAATGCCGATAGGTTACCACGTAACTGATTCGCTTCTTGATGTTGCAACAACAGCGCCATCGGTGGGCCTCCAATCGCCGAACTGGTACCAAACAATCCAGAAAAGAATCCTGCTAATGTCATACGCGCTGGTGTGGGTTCAACCCGAAACGGTAAAACACTCACCACAACCGCGAATAACACCAAAAAACCAATCCAAAGTGTAAGAGCTTGAGTCGAGACAAAAAACAGTAGCAAGCCGCCAGCGACCGATCCGGGCACACGCCCAATCAATGCCATTTTTAAACCGCCGATTTCAACACTACTTCGGTGCTTCATCGCATTCATCAACGAAATAAATAACGCGACTAAACAGATTGGTGCAGGCACATACTCCGGCGCCCAAAGAATCAGTAAAGGTGCGGCAACAATTGCCAAGCCAAAGCCTATTGCGGTTTGTACATAAGAGCCAAGAAATATTAGCCCTATCGCAAGCAAGTTTATCGAATCGAATTCCATTTAGATTATTCTTATATTTGAAAGCCAAACACGAAACCAAAGCACATTCGCACGATGAATGCGTCGAGTGTGTTGTGATATGAATCTCGCGTAGCATTCATCAAAGTGAACAAAAAGACAATCCATTTGTGCGGTTTGCCATCACTTCTTTTCGTCTTTCATTCAGCCGATGTACGCGTATGCTTATATCTAGGCGAATTCATGCTCGACTGTTCATGCAGCATTTCTTCCACGGAATTAATGACTGCTCAAAAACGGCCGCATTAGATCTTTGCCCCCTCCTCCCGCTCTATGTAGGCGTAGCCGATTCCCACTACGTCGGTATAGCACTTTATGACTCATCGCTTTATAATATTGATCATTTTGTCATTACCGTACTTATTTACACAACAACAAGTGTACGGTCAGTGTTACTTTTTCTACCTTTAACTTGCTGTGAAAATAATATGAGAAAACAAACTGGATTTACTCTAATAGAGTTAGTCGTAGTTATTGTCGTGCTCGGCATTCTTGCTGTCACTGCCGCACCACGCTTTTTAAACCTTCAAAGTGATGCGCGTGAAGCGCGTTTAGAAGGCATGAAGGGCGCGATTGCATCAGCGCTCGGTGTCGGTTATGGGAAAATGGCGATTGCAGGGTTGGAGAGCAAATCTTACGTTTCAAACTTCGTAGACAGTGCTTTAATGGCCGATTTACCATTTGACGGTTGTAATATTGGTGGTTCAAAACGCTGTGTTTTCTTATATGGGTATCCTGATTCTGATAGCGAGTCGATGAAATTGCTTGTGCAAGGGCTGAACGAAGAAGGCTCAGATTGGAAAACATTTCATCATCCAGCGGGTTCAACAACACGAGAAATGGTCATTGCAGCAGTCGACGAAAAAAGAGCAAGCCTGACACAATGCGGGATTTTATATGGACCACCGCAGGCTCCAAACGAAAGTTACACCTTAAAAATTCTTCCATGCCCGTAATAAAATAAGGCTGCCCATCGGCAGCCTTATTTTTAATCTTATCGGGTTTGTTTACGCAAAGTTAAATACGTATTTATCCATCATATTCACCATACGGCCAATCTCTGGCTTGGTAATCGTATCATTTGCGCCAAGAGACAGTGCTTTCGCTCGGTTATCCTCACTCATCAATGATGAGAACATAATGATCGGCATTTCATGAAACGCTTCAGTATCGCGTAGTCTCTTCACTAAGTGCATACCATCCATTCGAGGCATTTCTACGTCCGTAACCACCGCATCTAACAGCTCTTTAACTGGCAAGTTTTCTTCTTTCGCGACCTCGATTAAGCTCATTAATTTCTCATGAGCCTCACCACCGTCTTTACAAGTGATCACATTGTAACCTGAAGAAGCTAATGTATCTTGAATCAAAGAGCGAATAAATGCTGAGTCATCCACCACCATGATCGTTTTAGCATTACGCTTACCCACCATTCTCTGGTTTAGATCTACCGACTTATCCCCTTTCACATCGTATTTTTCCATACTCAGCTCTGGGTTAATATCCGCGATGATTTTTTCAAAGTCGAGAATCATGATCAGGTTGCCTTCTTTGCGGACAACTGCCACTACACAATCTTGTTCGCCCGCTTCCAAAAACTGACTTGGTGATTCCACATCATTCCAAGAGATACGATGAATACGTGAAATACTATCAATAAGAAAGCCATTGGTCATTTTGTTGAAATCAGTAACGATAACAAACTTACGCTCTAGGTCCTGGCGTGTTGGTACACCTAACCAACCAGCTAAATCAACTAAAGGCGTCAATACATCTCTGGACGAAAACACCCCGATCATGTGAGGTTGTGCGTTTGGATAATCGGTTGTCTCTGGTACGCGAATCACTTCTCGTACTTTCGCAACGTTGATGCCGTAATAACAAGTTTTTGTGCTGCCATCCGGCAATGTTTTTTCTAAATGAAACTCGATGATTTCAAGCTCATTGGTACCACTTTCTGTCAAAATGGTGCTGGTTACGTTACTCATAAAGCCAATTATCCAACCAAAATACGCATCAGAAAAAGTTTGATGCAAACGCCATGAGAAGCCATTCTCAGGCTAAAAATCCAAGCATCCTTTTTAGTCGTTACAACAAAGTTTGTAAACCACCAAAAGGACGGCCAACGCACATTTCCATATCAAACTGTGAAAAAATGTCTCATTTTTGAACAGGATAACATGAGTTAACTTAGTGCGAGCTTACCTTCCCACTTTTAGCGGCCATTTCGATGAAAAGTTTAGGGTTAATATTGATGTTTTTCGTTGGCCTATCACTATACCCACACATATGAAATCCCTCGTGTATTGGCGTATTCGACAGTATCTTATTCAATTGTGCTCAGTGAATTTCAATTATAGAAAATGTCATTTTCCTTTCCATCAGAAAGGTTTTTCCTACAATCCCTCTTAATACAATCATATTGCGTTGGGCGGTATGACAGTTCGGATAGTAGTGAGGCTCCATTTGAATAATGTTCTTATCATTGATGACCAACCACTTTACAGCGAAGCACTAACTTCTCTTGTTGAGAGCGTAATCAACACAGCCGAAGTCATTCAGTCGAAAGACAGCGCAGAAGTAATGGACTTAGTTCGAAATACAAAAATTGATTTTATTATTCTAGACGTTGTCCTTGGTGATCGAGATGGTATGCGTTTGGCGAAGAATATTTTAGCAACGGGCTATCAAGGTAAATTACTTTTCATTTCTTCACGCGACTATTCCAGCCTTTCTAAAGCGGCTTACGAGATGGGAGCTCATGGTTTCTTGAATAAAAACGAGACAAAAGAAGCGATTGCTGACGCGATTGTGAGTGTCTCACGTGGGTACTCTATGTTTAAGTCTACTCACGCTCCTTCTACTGGTGATGTCACGCTATCCAATCGCGAAGCCATGGTGTTCCACTACTTAGCTCAGGGCTATTCAAATAAACGTATTTCAGAACAACTATCGCTCAGCGCTAAAACCATCAGCACTTACAAAACTCGTATTTTGAAAAAATACCATGCAGATTCATTGATTGAATTACTGCATACGATCCCAAGCGCTGAAAACATTCAATGCGATCGTTAGTTCTTCATATATTTTGCAATGGCATCGGTTAATATCTGATGCATTGCGTCGTGACGATGGCTTTGCTTCATCTGAAGTACAACCTTTGGCCAGCCGTTGGGGTAATAAGATTCAGGAATACGAATAAAACGGTATCCTTCGATTGGCGCCTGATACTCCAGAAAAACCGCCGCCGCCTTTTTTTGTTTGAGCAGCTTTAGCACACTGCTCACGTTATCTAGCGCTGCAATTCGATTGATCACCATACCGTGATTCTCCATTGCTCGTTTTGCAAGCTGCTCTTTCTCTTTCCAACCGATAATTTCAAGCATAATAAATGGTAGTTTGGCAGCCTCTTCAAGAGTGGTGATCCCAAGCTCTTCCGGAACAACAACCACAGCAGGCGCGTAGCCAATAAATTTCTGATGGATAGATTTTGGCAATTCATCATTGAAGTAATGAAGCTGGGCATCCACTTTGCCTAAAAGGATTTCGTCCACCGTATATTCCGTGATGGTTGCGACAGTAATATGAGCTTTAGGAAACAGCGTCATTAAATCCATCGCCAACAAGTGTCCAAATGAGTACTGAGCCGTTTGGGGTAAACAGACCGTTATATCCTTACTGTATTTTTCTGGTTTGAATTCTGATCGAACTAGGCATGTTTCTAAGTTATCTAATGCATCTGCAATTTTGGGTAGCTGACGCATCAGAAAGTTGGTGGGTTCTAAATGATGTGGGTGACGAATGAATAGTTCATCACCAAGTTGGATGCGTAAGCGAGCAAGATATTTACTGATCGACGCCTCACTCTTGCCCAAGGCTTTCGCTACGGGTTTAAGCTGACGATGCTTTTCTAATAGAACCAGTATTTTTAATAGGTTTAGATCAAGGTCTTTGTTCACGATAAAGTACCAGTTGGGTCTTATGATAATCAGCAATCAAAGGAGCATTATGCATTGCTCGACTAATATAAAAGACCAAGGGTACTGCTTGGTCAAATTTATCAAACAGTTATGTCATGGTTATGTATTGTTGTCCTCAAACACGCTGTTTTTTCATTTCATATAACTCTTCATCTGCTCTCACGATCACCTCTTGCAGCGTTTCATCCTCTTCGCGCACAGCAACACCAGTACTAACGCTGATCTCTATATCTAATGTATTTAAACGATTGTGTTTAACAACGCCACGGAGCTTTTTCGCTAACATGGAAGCTTTGCTCATGCTGCATCCGGGCAAAATTACAATAAACTCATCACCACCAGTCCTGACTAAGTAGTCACTGTTCCGAAAAACCTTTCTCATTGAGTCTGCAATAATAACAATGACTTCATCGCCAACATGGTGTCCGTAACGATCATTAATCTTCTTGATACGATTTCCGTCAATCGCAATGATAGAGTATGGTTCAACCTCCATTCGATGTTTAAACCGCTCTTCTTTAAATACTCGCCGATTTAATAATCCGGTCAAGTCATCTTGCGTTACATCACTCAGAGCATTTTCTAATTGAATTTTGCTCTGTTTAGATTCATTGGCTTTTCGATAATAGGCGAACGCTACGACAGAATAGATGACAAGAATAAAGCTGTAGTCCACCACTATTTTACTAAACGGATATTGGTAAATAACAAGATTATTATTGTCGGCAACATAGGATTGAGTGTAAGCAAAATGAGCTAAGGGGTAGCTCGGAAAGTAAATAATTATCTGCTTATTTCCGTTACTGACCTCTACGTCAACGGCTTTGCCTTCATTATAAAGCGATGATAAATACAGTTGTTCCGAAAATTCGCCGACAAGCTTCCCTCTATAGTAGACGGGACTCATGATACTTAATGCCATCTCATCTGAATACGTGGTTTTGAAGGGCTTAGAGATAAGAACTCGGTCGGAGAGCTGCTCTTTCCACGCGGCAAGAATACAAGCGGAATTCACTCTGCACCATTCTATATCAAACGTCTCTTTAGATCCCTCTAGAGCTGGGATTGGTCGTTCTAAGATGAGTTTGTCACTAGTGTAAGAACGAAAGTACAATATGGCGTCTTCTCTATCGTAGACATTGGACAAATGAGCTTCTGCTTGGTGTAGGGCTTTACGAGCAACAGTTTCTACATAATCTAGGTTTTTATACGGCCTTAAAGCATAAATTGCATCTTGAAAACTGAAGTCAGTCAGTACTTCTATTTGTTCGATGCTGAAGTTTTCATACTGCGCCAATTGAGCTTCGGTCAACAAGCCTAGCAGAATGACCTTCTGCTTTGTTTTTGCTAAATTGTTAGCGTACGTATTAAATTGCTTCTCCTCATAAGAGATGAGAACAACACCAATCATGGTCACCGATACAATAAATAACAACATCGCAACCGCAAAAGAAGAAACAAAACTTCTTACATTCATAACACTTTATGTTCCTACTACTTTTGCAAGTTCAATAACATTATTCACATTAAACTTGTCTAGAAATCGACGTTTCTTGGTACTCACGGTTTTATCACTGATAGCCACATAGATAAGCATTTGATCATCAAAGATCAAACAGTTCAATTTTTTCATATCTTTACTTCAAAATAGTGATTACCTCTAACGGCATGGGCTTATCAATGTAAAAGCCTTGGCAGATGTCTATTCCACATTCGCGCATGGTTTTATAGGTTACTTCGTCTTCGACACCTTCGGCGACAATACGAATATTGAGGCTTTTCGCTAAAGCACAAATGGCGATGACAATGCTTTTCTTTTTCAGGTCTTCACTCGCTCCGTAGACAAAAGCGCGGTCAAGTTTGATCTCGTTAAAAGGTAACTTTGCCAACTTTTCAAATGTAGATGAGCCCGTACCAAAATCGTCAATTGATACCGTGACACCTTTCATTCTGAGTTTGATGAGGTTTTTGTAGATAGACGTGCTAGCTTGGAAAGCTTCCCGCTCTGTAATCTCAATGGTGATTTGTGACGGGTCGACACCGCTCTCCGAACATTGTTGAATAAAACGATGCGAAAAGTCAGGGTCGTTCAAGTTTTCGTGGTCGACATTAATCGAGACCTTTTGGGTTAATCCCCTATTGTTGATGTCGTAGATTGTATTAATCAGCACTGATTGAAAAAGTTCAGAAGACAAATGGCATCGTTTCACGATCGGAAGAAAGTGGTTTGGTAACAACACGCCATAAATGGGATGGACCCAACGCGCTAACGCTTCATAACCTAAAAGCTCACCACTGTGTGCATCTACCAAAGGCTGGTAATAATTCTTCACTCGCCCCTCACCCAAAGCAAACAAAAACTCTTGGTCTTGCAATACGATAGGTTGAACAAACACTGTTTTTCGCGTTCTTTCATCTTTTATTTGGTTGAGGAGTTTAACCACTTGCATTTCGTCGTACGGCTTAGGCAGTTCTCCTAATATCTCAAAACTAAACCCTTCGCACATTTCTCGTACTGCCGAGATGATGCTCTGCTCCAACAAACTGACTAGCACGACTTGCCCGTGATACTGAATTTGGTCGAATACTTCCAAGATGTCGATACCGCCTTTTCCCGGCATCTGGAGATCGCAAAAGATCACATCAAAATATTTCTCTTGTGCACATTGAATAGCAGTGTCCACACAATTGAATGTACTGACTGAAGCGCCACTATGACCCAATATTTGGGTAAGTATCTTGGTTTGTAGAGGATGACCATCAATCACCATCACATTAAGCTGTGTATTCATTTATCTCTATCCAATAATCTATATTTTCGATCTCCTGCTCGATTGGTTAAATTAATCCTGCCACTCGCTGATCAAAATCGACCAGCATTACTCAGCCTCAATGTAAAACTCCGTCCGCTTGTCAGTTCTCAATAACTCTCACTATCAATGAGTTAAAAAAGAAACTACTGGCAAAAATGTTGCAACGGACAAGGCTGTAATACGACTTATCGCACTGAGTATAAAGCCTTACTCGGACTGGGCAGTCAGATTAATTTGTGTCGGCTAAAAGTCAAATTTCGACTAATAGCGAAATGAAATATAAATTACTGATATAAAGATAAAAAATTAGAATAAGTCAGAAAAAACCGACAAAACAATCCGCCTTTGACTACACAATATTTGCGCTCAATATCTCACCAAAGTGAATACTTGTTGTAAGTCCATTGGAGAGCATGCTCAACAAATGTTTGCTTGCTCGTTTGTAAACCGTGGCTTTTTGTCTCCATCTTGAATGCTTCGCCTTCATTCCGTGATAAACTAGCTCATTAACACAAAAGAAACGCTCAACTTTGCGGTACAGAGCCACAAAAGTAAGTACGGTTTTAACACACTCTGTCTAAAACTATGCTGCTCGAAGCTCAAATTACTACTCGTACGCCCGTTGGAGCAGTAAGAAAATTAAGGTATTAAATTCAAATGGTTAATAACTCAATCCAGTGGTTTCCTGGCCACATGCACAAAGCACGTAAAGAGATCGAAGAAGCAATCCCACAAGTGGATGTGATCATCGAAGTACTGGATGCTCGTATTCCTTTCAGTAGTGAAAACCCTTTGATTTCTCAAATCCGTGGTGACAAGCCGGTCGTTAAAGTCTTGAACAAGCGTGATTTGGCCGATCCTGAGTTAACTCAATTATGGATTGAGCACTTGGAGCAAGAGCAACACGTAAAAGCAATGGCGATCACGACGTCAGAACCGCAAGAAGTGCATCGAATCATGGAGCTTTGCCGTAAACTTGCCCCACACCGTGAAGAGATCGGTAAAAACATTCGTACCATGATCATGGGGATCCCAAACGTTGGGAAATCGACAATCATCAATACTCTAGCTGGTCGAACGATCGCGGTGACAGGTAACCAGCCAGCGGTAACACGTCGTCAACAGCGCATCAACCTGCAAAATGGCATCGTTTTATCCGATACACCAGGGATTCTGTGGCCAAAAGTGGAAAACCCACACAGTGGCTTCCGTTTAGCTGCTACTGGCGCTGTAAAAGATACTGCGATGGAATATGACGAGGTTGCGTTTTACACCATTGAGTATCTAGCAGCTCACTATGCAGACAAGCTTAAAGAGCGTTACCAAATCGAAGAGCTTCCTGAATCAGATATCGAGATCATGGAAGAGATTGGTCGCCGCCGTGGTGCACTACGCGCAGGTGGACGTGTGGACTTGCACAAAGTATCAGAGATTTTGTTGCACGAACTTCGCCAAGGCACACTAGGCCAAATTACACTAGAGCGCCCAGAAATGATCACTCAAGAGCTGATTGAAGTCGAGATTGAGACCGCTCGTAAAGAAGAAGAAAAAGCGAAGCGTAAAGAAGAGCGCCGCAAGCGCTATCTACGTAATAAGCGATAAACTGATATTATCCTTTCCCAATCATATTTTAAGGCGCGATTTTCGTGCCTTTTTTGTTATCTAATGCACCCATTTTTTCACTTTTCAAACTTTATATTCCTCATACAAAATCCAGACATGAAGCACGAAAAAAACACCGCAAAATCGCCGTATAAACTTTAAGCACAAACTAGTTTAGACCCCGGGCCCCTATAGAGTTACAGCCACCATCCAACCCTCAAATGTCGAGTTTGCAAGGGTCTGCAAACTTATGCAACCTGGTTAGTGACACTCTCCCCAAAATCCGCAATATGAATAAGTGTCAGCGCTGGCGTTTTTCCATATGAAGAAGAGATTTATTATGAGTGAAACTATACAAAGCAAACCACTTCCTTCCTTTATTGAGGAACGCCTAGATTTTCATATTCAAGATCTAATTGAACCGAACGAGAACAAGAAACACCTTGTTCTTGGTAAACGTCCAACGTGTAATGCCATTGTTATGCAAAGCAATGATTACCTTGCACTGTCTCATAACAAGGAGATTCAAAACGCGCATCGTGATGCGATTTCTCAACACGATGACAACGTCGTGATGTCCGCGATTTTCTTGCAAGATGATGAGTCGAAACCTGCATTTGAAACTCAACTAGCCAGTTTTGTCGGCATGCCTAGCTGTCTGCTTTCTCAATCGGGATGGGCTGCGAATGTCGGTTTATTACAGACTATTTGTGCACCGAACATACCTGTGTATATCGACTTCTTTGCGCATATGTCTTTATGGGAAGGTGCACGTATCGCAGGAGCACAAATTCATCCGTTCATGCATAACAACACCAACCACTTACGAAAACAGGTTTCACGCCATGGTTCGGGAATTATTGTTGTGGATTCGGTTTACAGCACTATCGGAACCATTGCTCCTCTACGTGATATCTACGAAATAGCACAAGAGTTTGACTGCGGCTTAGTTGTGGATGAATCGCACTCGTTAGGTACGCACGGTCCGCAAGGCGCTGGGCTACTGCAAGAGCTGGATTTGACTCATATGGTGGATTTTGTAACCGTAAGTCTTGCAAAGACATTTGCTTATCGTGCTGGCGCAATTTTAGGTGCAGAAAAGCTGGCGAAGACGCTTCCATTTGTCGCGTATCCTGCCATTTTCAGCTCCACCGTGTTACCGCAAGAAATTATTCGGTTAGAAAAAACACTGGACGTCATAAAAAAAGCCGATGACAAGCGGGAGATTTTGTTTAAAAGAGCGAAGTCTCTAGCCGTTGGTTTAAAACGTATTGGGTTTACTATTCGCAGTGAGTCGCAAATTATCGCGCTAGAATGTGGCAACGAAAGAAACACTGAGCGAGTTCGCGACTTTCTAGAAGAAAGGAATGTCTTTGGTGCAGTTTTCTGTCGCCCTGCAACAGGAAGAAACAAGAACATCATTCGTTTTTCTGTCAATGCGGACATGACTGCCGCCGAAGTCGATCACGTTCTTTCCGCCTGCCAAGAAGCGTTTGTTCATCCCGATCTAGAGTTTGTATAAGCTAGAGTGTAGGTAAAAATAAAGAGCTCAGCAGTTTTGCTGAGCTCTTTATTCGTATTCGTCGTTATGAGCAACTCGTCTCAAGATAACACAGTTTCGAGTGATTAAATCCAGTTTGCGATTTTGTCGAATAAGCGATTTTTATCCGCTGGTTTCACGATAAAGTCAGACATGCCAGAAGAACCTATTTTGTCCAGCGTAACAGGTGAGCTATCCCCAGTATGCGCAATAATAGGTACCGACGCATAGTTTTTATCCGAGCTTCGAATTCGCCTTGAAGCTTCTACACCATCCATGATGGGCATCTCGATATCCATAAGAATGAGGTCAACGTTCTCTTGCTCTAATGTATCCAGTGCTTGCTGCCCGTCTTCTTTCTGAATCACTTCAAAGCCCTGCTTTTCGAGTAACATCGCGGTAAATTTTCGCAAAGATTCGTTATCATCCACGACCATAATTGTCCGCTTATTTGACGTATCCAAAGCCACTGAGGCCGTTGGTGTCGACACATAGCTTGAATCATACAAGAGACGGTCAATGGTTGGCTTAGTATTCAATAACCAGGCTTGAGTCTCGACCCAAATAGGCTCATATGCCGCTTTGCATGCTCTCTGTGTCGGGTGATGCTCAAAAAGATAAACGATACGAGCTTCCGTGAAAGACAGAAGAGATTCTAATCTATCTAATTGGTTTGCTCTTGCATCCAAGCTCTCAAGATCGATAAAAATCAGGTCGAATTCGAACTCATACTCTTTCTTTTTGAGCACTTGATTAACATCTAAGATCGTTGATTCAAAACCCATAAAACGGCTAATGTCCGTCACTTTCGACACAAGAATATCTTGATTAGTCACCGTTAGGATGGTTTTGAGTTTGGTCAAATCGTTTTTAATTTCAGTCACGATATCAGATGTGATCGGCGGGAAAGTTAACGTGAACTGAGACCACTCACCTAGCTGAGACTGGCATTCAATGTTACCTCCAAAAGAACGCATCACCTTTTTACAAAATGGTAAACCCAAACCATAGCTGCCTGACTTACCAGTTGTGTAAAAGTCCTGAAATATATTACGTAGGACATCAGGAGCAATACCAGCACCATTATCGGTTACAACTATTTGGTTTGAGTGCTCCGTACTCGTCATGGACACATGTATGTGGAAATCTTCAGATGTGCGGTGATGGAAGGCGTTCTTGAAAAGGTTATACATAACGTATTTAAGTAAGGTATCGCTACCAAGAAAATCAAACTCACTTCTCGCATCTAGGGATATAGCAAAACGATCCGTCGCACGCTTATAACTAAAGCTTTCAATCGCTTTTTCAACCACTGAGTGAGCAGAATGCTTTTGGAAACTGGATCGCGAGACACGGTTTTCGTCTATCGATGTCAGAAGTAAATCTATCGTCTCGTTGCCCGACTGGATGATGTTCATCGCATCCTCACTAACTTCGCGCAGCAGGGTGACATCCTCTCCGCTCATCAGATATTGGTCTTTCTCGGCTTCTTTTTTATTGGGTAAGACTGATTGGATAACATCGATTGACGTGCAAAGGCCACTTAAAGGGTTACGCATTTCATGCGCAATTCCGGCCCCGAATGACTTGGCCAACGACACTTTCGCTTCGTGCTCTACTTGGTTCCGAAAGTAGAATAAATTGCCAAATACATAAATAAAGAGAAAGATTGGCACATGCGTCCAGTCCATTGTTAAATCGAGATGAAACCCTTTCGCCACCCAAGCAAAGAATGTCGCTAAACCTATTCCGGCAAAAGTTTGAGCGAACATAACTCTTGTGACATGAACCAATAGAATGTGCAAGAAAATCGCGGACATAAATGACATGACCCAAACATTGGACCAGTCATTCATCAGTAACATATAGAAAAAGAAAAACGGTAAGCAGATCGTTATCGTCACTTGGTAGTAAATATGGATATATTTTCGACACGTTGACGACAGGCGATTTCTAAAAATGATGCCAAAGAACAATAGTGAACAAAACAGTCTGAGCGGCAAGTTTTCATAAGCCTGTGGGAAAACAAAATCCCAAACAAAGTAGTACAGCGGAAAGCCAAGAAACCCCATCCAACCAACGAGAGTCAGGTTGGGTTCTGCATATTGATAAACCTTACGTATCGAGTCCATATTATCTATTTTGCCTACTCCGCCTGACGTCCCAATAATGTGATTTGCATTCATTCTTATCGTTTTATTATTAAGTAATTATATATTACTTAACGCTTATAAGCAGCGCGAAATGGCGCAAATATTTCGCGACGCTTGTCTTTAATTTCAATCTTTTAAGATAGCGACACTTGATTTACAACCAAATAAATGAAGTTGCATATAGTTTAGTGTAATTTTGCGATAATCGCGTTGTATCCTAAGGGATGTTAATCTCATATACGTTCGAGACATTTAAACAGCGCCTTTGGCTCGAACTTCCAAAGATTTAACGACAGCGCTCACTGTGGATGTAACGCGGTGATGAACAATTGGCTTGGGGTGTGTTATGGAACCTTTACAAATAAAAAACGTAATTTTTGATGTGGGAAATGTATTAGTACGCTGGTCTCCGGTAGAGATTGTTCGCTTAACATTTGGTCACTCAGTAGAAGCGGAAAAAATGGCCCAGTTGCTGTTTTCATCACAAATCTGGAAAGACTTAAACAAAGGAATCATTTCCGAAGAGGAAGCCAAACTTTGCTATCAACGTGAGCACAAAGTGACAGCGGAAGAAATGGACCGCTTTTTTTACTACGTCAAACATACACAAATATTACTTTACGGCAGTGTCGAACTGCTAAAAAGAGTAAAAAGTGCAGGATATCGCGTTTATGCGCTCACAGACAACGTCAACGAAATTGTCGAGCATCTTCGTGCTACCTATGAGTTCTGGCCGCTGTTTGATGGTGCAATCATCTCTTCTGAAGTGCAGTTACTAAAGCCACAACCTGAGATCTACCAAGCCCTACTTTCAACGTATCAGCTTCAGGCTGAGGAAACGGTATTTCTTGATGATATGCCATACAACGTCGAAGGGGCCCGAGCGGTAGGCATGGAAGCCATTCAATTTGAAAATGCTCAGCAATGCGAGTCAGAGCTAAAAGCCATGGGGCTTTGCTTTTGAGTCGCCCACTGAAACACAAAACTTTAGGGCAGGCACAAAAAAGAGCAGCGTTGATGCTGCTCTTATTGCTAAGCTAAAACGTCAGACTAGGAGTAAATAACGTTTTCTTCTATCCCACTGACTAGTGACTGAGCATTCTTCCAACGGAATACCTTCTCCAATACTTCTGTACCACCTGGCGCACGCCAAGTTCGCTCTTGACATTCTTGACCTCCAATATGGCGGTAGAATTCAATTGCAGAAATGTTTTGCGATACGACTTCTAGATAAAGGCCAGTGTCTTTAAAGTACTGTTGCTGCCATTCTGCGACAGCAAGTAATAGCTGCTTGCCAATACCACGACCACGGTAGCTGTCATCAACATGCAGTGCGTCAATAAAGGTTCCACGCTCGAAGTCATGGTTGCCAAACACACAAACGAAGCCGAGCAACAAACCACCCTCTTCCGCCAAGACAATGTGCTGGTTGAATGGTGGGTTGGTCAGACGGGTTTGCCAGATCAGTAGTTTGTCGTCAATCGCCTCTTTATCAAGATAGTTATCACTAAGAATGCCACGGTAATGACGCTTCCAACTATCCGCATGAAGATGCGCAATGCGCTCGTAGTCCTTATATTCCGCTAATCGTAAATCCATTACGTATTCCTATTTTCTTACATTTTTTACTTCTTTATAGAGTCTCGGCATATTCCACCTTTATAACACTTGTTTCTTGGCAGATTTTATACACCTTAAGCCAGAGCTCATTTTTTAATACTACTCATTATTCAATTAAAAGCAAAATATCCCATCAAGTTCCTTAATGTACATCCAAAGGAACAGTCACATTTGTCTAACTTTAATTTGACTTACGCGTGTACGCTGATATTCTGGCGAACAGTTGTTAGCTCAAAGTTAGGAATACACCTGTGACTCAAAACAAACCACCCATTATCTGGTTGAATACATTGATATTTTCTTCCAGTTTTGTTCTGACTTTTATTGTAATGCCTTGGTATGCATATCATTTTGGACTGGGTTGGGAGCATCTAGTTTGGGGAGTGATAGCATTCAGTTTTACGAATCTTTCTATTACAGCAGGCTATCACCGACTCTGGAGCCACAAAACATACGAAGCTCATCCAATTTTACGTGCTATTTTTGCGATTGGAGGAGCATTTTCTTTGCAAAATAGTGCATTACACTGGTCTTCTGATCATCGTGTACACCACAAGCATGTCGACAATAACGACAAAGATCCTTACTCAGCGAAACGTGGCTTTTGGTATTCTCATATTGGTTGGATGTTACGCGACTACAACAAATCGCAGGAAAACGAATACACCAACTGCCGCGATTTAAAACGTGACAAAATCGTCATGTGGCAACATAAGTACTATGTTCCACTTGCTCTACTCACCAATATTGGCTTTCCGGTCGCTCTTGGAATTATATACGGCGATATTTGGGGTATGTTATTAGTAGTTGGTGCCGCTCGACTCTTTATGAGCCACCACACTACCTTTTTCATTAACTCACTTGCGCATGTTTGGGGAAAGCAGACTTTCACGGACAAAAACACCGCTCGCGACAACGGCGTGTTAGCCTTTTTCACATTTGGTGAGGGCTACCACAATTTCCATCATATCTTCGAGAATGACTATCGTAATGGTGTCTATTGGTGGCATTACGACCCGACCAAGTGGTTGATTAAGTCATGCTCTTGGCTAAGACTGACATCTAAATTACGCACAACGCCAACATTTAGAATAGAAAAAGCTCGCGCAACTCAACTCTTGAAGAAAGCAAAAGAAAAACTGGGAGCAAAACCGAATACGCAGACGATTCTCGATCAGTTACAACACGAGTTTGATGAGCTAGTTCATCACATGCAGGAATATTATGAAATGCGCAAGGAAGTGCTCGGTGCAAAAACAGCCAGTGTGGTAAAAAAATACGAGTGTTCTGTGACAAAGATAAAGTATCAGCAAATCAAAGCGGAGTTCGAGCGGCAACAACGCAGTTGGAACCTCATGGTGCGCCGATACGCTTAACTTAACCTATCCTTACGATTTAGCTTCGCTTCGGCGAAGCTTTTTTGTTGCAAGGATTATTACCCTCTCCCAACTCACTGAGTTGTTTCTTTTTCTCATTTTGAATCAATTCCCTCACTATTTATTCAAATTTCTGGTCATATTTTCCTTCCTGCAAACAGCTTCAAACCAGCACATAACACTTAGAAAACCAAATTCCAACAATACAATCTAACGAAATTAATTATTAAATTATTATTTGTCTCAGATCATGCAAGCCCCATATTTGTCTCGTGCCACAGTTAAGAATTCTGTAAATTCCTTGTCATAAACTGAAACAGTTTCTTTCTTTTTTTCATAACATTCGGAGATCCCTATGTTAGAGCTCTTAATTGGCTTAGTTGTCACCATTGCTGTGGGTTACTTTATCGTCAAAGGCTATAAAGCAGCGGGCGTGTTACTGACGGCTGGTATTGCTTTACTTCTTATGACTGGCGTATTGGGGCATGACGTGCTGCCCTCAAAAATCACCTCAACCGGTAACATGGTGACAGACGCGCTAGAATACGTGAAATACATGCTACAATACCGCGGCGGCGGCCTTGGTATGCAAATCATGTTGCTATGTGGCTTCGCTTCCTATATGACTCACATCGGCGCGAATAACGTTGTAGTGAAACAGTTCTCTAAACCGCTTTCTGTTATCAAGTCTCCTTATGTCCTTTTGGTAGCGGCTTACATTGTGGCGTGTTTGATGTCTCTTGCGGTAAGTTCTGCAACCGGCCTTGGCGTACTATTAATGGCGACATTATTCCCAATGATGGTCGCGATGGGGATCTCTCGTCCAGCAGCGGTTGCAGTTTGTGCCTCTCCTGCGGCAATCATTCTTTCTCCAACCTCTGGTGATGTGGTGATCGCCGCCGAAAAATCTGGCTTGGCGCTTGATGTGTTTGCGGTACAAACAGTGTTGCCTGTTTCTATTTGCGCAATCATCGTGATGGCTGCCGCGGCTTTCTTCTGGAACAAATACTTAGATAAGAAAGAAAATACGCCAATGGAAAAAATTGACGTATCAGAGATCAAAGCCGATGCACCAGCGTTTTATGCGGCACTGCCATTTCTACCTATCATCGGCGTGTTCCTATTCAACGGTCGTACCATTCCAGGACTTAGCCTAGACATTTATACTATTGTGGTCGGTTCGATTTTCCTTGGCGCTCTGATCCATTACGTTGTAAATAAGTTTGATGGTAAGAAATCACTGGAAGATTTAGATTCTTGTTACGCTGGCATGGCTGACGCGTTCAAAGGCGTTGTGATGCTTTTGGTTGCAGCGGGGGTTTTTGCGCAAGGTCTAATGTCTATCGGCGCTATCGATAACCTACTTCACCTTGCAGACAATGCAGGTGCAGGCGGTGTTGCTTTAATGCTTATCCTTACTGCATTGACAGTTGCAGCAGCAATTGCAACGGGGTCTGGTAACGCGCCTTTCTATGCATTTGTAGAGTTGGCACCATCTTTGGCTGCGAAAATGGGACTAAACCCAGCGTTCCTAATTATCCCGATGCTTCAAGCATCAAACCTAGGTCGTACTATCTCACCAGTGTCTGGCGTAATCGTTGCGACATCCGGTATGGCGAACATCAGCCCGTTTGAGGTTGTAAAACGAACATCTGTTCCGGTTCTTGCAGGTCTTATCACAGTTATTATTGGTACTATGGTACTTGTTCCAATGAGTGCCTAGCGGCATCGCCAATATTGCTTATCGACAAGGCCCGGCTTCTAGCTGGGCCTATTTCTTTCATCTCTCCAGTGCCATTATTCTTTCTGTATTGCTTTGTAAATGCATTTTAATTGTTACTCAACTCGTGACATATTTCTCGGTTATTACATCGCTTCTTCAGAAGCATTTGCTTAATATCTCAACAGTTTATATAAGAACTGAATACATTAAGAAAATGGGATTTATTATGACTGCATTTATTGTCTTTATCGTTATTGTCCTGCTCATTGTGGTGTACGCCGTCAGTATCTACAACAAGCTCGTTACTCTACAAAACCGTTTCAAAAACAGCTTCGCTCAAATAGAAGTTCAATTAAAACGTCGATACGATTTGATTCCGAACTTAGTTAATACTGCAAAAGGCTATATGGAACACGAAAAAGAAACATTTGAACGTGTCATCCAAGCTCGTAATCAAGCAATTGCTGGCCTGAAAGCAGCCAGTGACGCGCCTGGTAGTGATGCGGCAATTAGCCAACTAAACCAAGCAGAAGGCATGCTGCAAAGTGCGTTGGGCAAACTTAATGTTGTAGTGGAAGCCTACCCTGAGCTTAAAGCGAATGAAACCATGAGTCAGCTTCAAGAAGAATTAACCAGCACTGAGAACAAAGTTGCGTTTGCTCGCCAAGCATTTAATGATGCGGTAACCAGCTACAACACATACAAACAAACGTTCCCGCCAGTGTTGTTTTCCAACGCATTCGGATTCCAAGATGGCAAACTGTTAGAGTTTTCTGACAGTGCTGAAATACAAGCGGCCCCGAAGGTTGAGTTCTAATGAATTTCTTTGACCATCAAGATACCGCGCGTCAACGCACTGGGCTTTTGGTGTTCCTGTTTTCCTTAGCAGTTGTCACCATCACTGGTTTGGTAAGCGTATTATCGATTGGTATCTATTACGGAGTAACAGGCGAACACTTTGATCAAGAAACCGCACTTACCTACGTCTTGTTGTGCTTTGCCGGTGTATTGCTGGTTGTTGCGATAAGTTCAATGGTTCGCTTATCCGCCCTCACCTCCAATGGAGGCCGAGGGGTTGCTGAGAGCATAGGTGGCAAGCTGATTTCCTCAAACACCTTAGATGCAAAACATAGACAACTGCTCAACGTTGTGGAAGAGATGGCAATTGCATCTGGTATTCCGGTTCCTCCCGTCTATGTGATGCAGGAAGAGCGTGGTATCAATGCTTTCGCAGCAGGCATGAGCATTGATGATGCCGTCATCGGCGTCACACAAGGCGCACTGGATAGCTTCACGCGAGATGAACTACAAGGTGTCATTGCTCATGAATTCAGCCATATCTTAAACGGAGATATGCGTTTGAATACGCGTCTTATCGGCGTACTGTTTGGCATCACTTGCATTGCACATTTTGGACACTTGGTCTTAGATAACACTCATCATACGAGTCGCGTATCAAGAAGTTCTTCCGATTCCGATAAAGGCTTTGCGGTTATCATGCTGATTGCGATTATCTGTTTGGTTCTGGGCTGGATTGGCACCTTGTTTGGCTCGATGATCAAAGCTGCAATCTCTCGTCAACGTGAATTTCTCGCTGATGCCAGTGCCGTTCAATTTACTCGAAACGATCAAGGCATTGCTGGTGCACTCAAGAAAATTGGTAGTCATATGGCGGGTTCTTCATTGAATACAAAAGCAAGCGATGAGATGAGCCATATGATGTTTGGTCAAAGCAAACTCTCCGGCTTTTCTGGCCTATTTGCTACTCACCCTCCACTAGAAGAACGGATTCGCCGAATTGAACCTGGTTGGGATGGAAGTTTTTCTCAAAGTTCGCATCGTCCAACGACAAGCTTTGAGAATGATAACCTTAGTGGATTCACATCAGGGACATCGACACAACCTGAGAAACCAACCACCGCAGAACTCAGCGAAGTAGGTCAACAACTACTTAACCAACTTCCTTCCGAACTTATCGACATCGCTCGTGAACCATACAGTGCGCGCTTTATTGCTTTTGCCTTGATATTTGATGGCAGTGAACTCCAGCGAGAGATGATAAAAAGTCATATCCCAAAGGTGTCTCAAGCACAATTATTACCATGGCTGGATTATGATTTGCCTCTTCATCTACGCTTTCCATTACTCGAACTCTCCATTCCTGCCTTGAAATCGCTAAGTGAGGGTCAGAAAAACAGACTGTGCCAGATGCTACGCGAACTCTCTCAAACTGATGACCACTACTCACTCGCAGAATGGTGTGTCATCAACTTATTGGAGAAGCAACTACTCGAATCGTATGGATGTACAAAACAGTTCCAATCTTTAAAGCAATTAAAAGAGAGTGTGTTTTGGCTACTGCGCGAATTGGCTTGGGTTAGTCACTCTCAACCGGAAGACGCTCAACGTGCATTTAGCAGCGCCCTAACCTGTTTGGGCTTTAATGATGCAGAGTTACAACCCGCAAATAAGAACTGGGGCCTAAATCGCGCTGCTTTAGAGCTCCTACTGCAACTCAAACCGAAAAGTCGTCGCTTGTTCGTAAAAGCGTGTCGATTAGCGATTGAATCGGATGGAAAGGTTACCGTTGCGGAAGGAGAACTCTATAGGGTAATCGCCTGTTTCTTAGAAGTTCCAGAGCCGCCACTAACAGTATCAGTCAATACAGGACAAACCCTACCGAGCCAAACACAACAAGCTAACTGACTTAGCTTTAAACAAAAACGCCAGCAAAAGTGCTGGCGTTTTTTCATTATGTTTTCTTATTTGACGATTTACGCTGACTTAAATCGATCAGGGATCTTAGTGATACTCTCTCGATAACTAAACCATAAGTAGGTCACGGCGAGAGAGAAGAATAAATACGAAAGTGCGAATACGATTGGAGATGTAATTAATTCAGCCGACATTCCCCACATCACACCAACAACCGTTATCGTCAACTTAGAAAGCATGCCGCAAATTAGTAAGAATAAGGCAAGCTGCGGAAAGCGCGAGCTACGGAATGCAAAGAAATAACAGCTCCCTACCGCTAGAGAAGCAATAGATAGACCCAACATAAATGAATGGATGTGGTCTGCAGATGCGACACCAGCAGATACCGAAGCCATGAGTAATAGGAACAGTTTCATAAGTCACCTCACAACAAGTCTAAAAAAGCATCCCTTCATAAATGAAATCTCATTTTTCGCTATATTCTGCTCCTATAATCTGCAATTACAAGTGACTTTTTTGTTCACTTAATGCACAAAAAACCTAATCAGCCCTAGTTATTACAAAAGGTTAACAATTTAAATTTAAGAAACCCTTTACATCCAATACTTACGGCGACAAGACGATATTTCAGTCATTTTTGTTACAGGGAGTTAACACGGTAACATTTTGAAATTTTTTATATGAAATGTGAGCTGTGCACCCAACTGCACACTGAATTCTCTATTTTGACTAGTTCCTCATTCCCAATAACAAAAATCATCACTTTTTGATAACACTAAAACCACATACAAAACCATGAATTCACATCCGCTTTTAATGTTTCAAATTATTTTATCAGTAACGGTAAAAAGAGATTCCAATCACATATTTATTGGTTATAATCCGCGCTCATTGCGTTAATCGTTGAAAAACGCAAACTAATTTTGAGAAAAAACATCTTTAAACCAACCCTCTTTGCAGCATTGCCAACAAGAGGAAAAACTGAGAATGAAAATGAGCAAGATTGATAAAGCTATGCGCATCCTGTTAGCAGGGTTCTGTATCAACCTTTGTCTTGGCATCCTGTATGCTTGGAGTGTATTCAACAAGGCACTGGTAACTGAATCAGGCTGGAGTGCTGCAGAAGCTTCTGCACCTTACGCAACTGCAACCATCACTTTCTCTATCTGTCTTCTTGTTGCAGGTATTCTTCAAGACCGCATGGGTCCGCGTATGATTCTTATCCTAGGTACTGTTCTTACAGGTCTAGGCATGATCGCATCTGGCTTTGTTGACACTCCACTCATGCTGAACATTACCTTCGGTGTGATCACAGGTGCAGGTATCGGTTTTGGCTACGCATGCCTATCACCTTCTGCAATGAAATGGTTCCACGCTTCGAAGAAAGGCATGGTTAACGGCATTATTGCGGCTGGTTTCGGTCTAGCGGCTATCTACCTAGCACCAGTAACATCATCATTGATCGACAGCATGGGCATTCAAACGAGCTTTATGGTTCTTGGTGTTGGTATCCTGGCAATTGCAGTTCCTCTTGCAGCAACCATCAATAACCCACCAGCAGACTACACGCCTGCAGAACCGAAAGTAAAAGAAGGTCAAGCACCTAAAGCGGTTAAAAAGTCAGATGATCTAACTTGGAAAGCAATGCTGAAGACGCCACAGTTCTACTCTCTATGGATCATGTACGCATTCGCAGCTTCTGTTGGTCTAATGATCATCGGCAACATCACGACAATCGCAAGCGTTCAAGCAAACTTACCAAACGCGGTTTACCTAGCGTCTATTCTTGCTGTATTTAACTCAGGCGGCCGTGTTGCTGCGGGTATGCTTGCAGATAAAATCGGCGGTGTTCGTACGCTTCTACTTGCGTTCGTCTTACAAGGCGTAAACATGGTGTTGTTCGCAACGTTCGACTCTGAGTTCACTCTGATCATTGGTACTGCGATCGCAGCGGTAGGTTACGGTACACTTCTAGCGGTATTCCCTACTCTAACGGCCGAGTTCTACGGTTTGAAAAACTACGGTACTAACTACGGTGTGCTTTACACTGCATGGGGTATCGGTGGTGCAATCGGCGCAGCAGTTGTTGGCTTCTCTATGACGAACGGCGAAGGCTACACCTTGGCTTACACTATTTCTTCAGCAATGATGGCAGTATGTATCGTACTTGCGTTCATCACTAAGCCACTGTCTGAAGCGAAAGTAGCGCAGCTAAAAAACGCATAATTGCGAATTGATTTGATAGCGAAAAGGCTTAACCTATGGGTTAAGCCTTTTTTGTTATCGGTCGTTTATGGAAAGCCCTATCGAACTTGCACCAGACTACTATCTAGAAAACTTCTTTAAGCTGACTCACCACGCAGTAACCTGGTACAGCGATTTACTGGCCGAGGATGAACACGCTTGGCTTTGCTCGTTTGATTCCTTGAGCAAACACGCCCAATGCCTGTTGGTGCGTTTATACAGCCGAAAAGGGTGTTGGTTTCGAAGTGATAAGCTGAGTTATCAAGAAATACCTTCTATCAATGAAGCACTGGCAGAATTGAGTCAACATGAGTTTGTGGCCCTTTCCCCCACACTCTCTCATCAAGAGTTAGCGTCTAACTTACTGACGAAACCGGAGATCTCTGCACTTTACCCAGAGCTACCGAAGTCATTAAAGAAATATGCCCTTGTGGAGCGTTTAAGCAACACGGAATTTAATCGTTTTGAGCAGCTTGAGTTTACGATCATCAAACTCAATTCAGCTCACATGATCGACGTATTACTCACTCTGTTTTTCGCCAACACCCATCAAGACTTAAGTCAGTTTGTGCTTGATGACTTAGGTCTACATCAGTTCGAGCAATACCAATTGAGTAAAGTGCGCCGTTTCTTTGATTCACGTGAGCAAATAGACCGCTTAATTGAACTGAGCCAACTGAGCAACCTGTACTGGCAATTTGATCGAAAAGACAAAGCCAATCTCGACTTATTAATTGAGGCAATGCCTCAGCCCGTTAATCACCATTACGTAGATCGTAAACGTGAACACATGTTGAATGACATAGCACGTGATTACGAACGGATTGATGAGCTAGAGACCGCCCTATCACTATTTGGCCAAACTCAACTTGCTCCGAGCCGAGAACGACGCGCACGTATCTATGACAAACTAAACCAAGATGATTTATTTAGTGACATTGTCATAGAGATGCTACAGTCGCCAATTGATGTGTCTGAGCTCGAAGTCGCACAAAAACTTGAGCAACGGTTGAAGCGAAAACAAGGCGCGAAAGTACCAAGAGTAGCGAAGCCACTCTGCTCCGAATACCATATTGAACTGGATTTATCTCAACAACGAGTCGAGCTTGCCAGTAAAGCGTATTTTGAGTCCTTAGGCTGGAATGTGTTTTACGCTGAAAATGCGTTGCTCAACTCGCTACTGGGGCTTACATTCTGGGATGCGATTTTTGCTCCTATTGAAGGGGCATTCATTAACGCTTATCAACACCGTCCTTTAGATTTATATCACTCAGATTTTGTTACCAAGCGCCAAGCTTTGATAGACACCGCTTTTGCCGAGCTAGAAGCGGGCAACACCCAGACGTTATTGACAAAATACGATGAGAAGTTTGGCATTAGTAATCCATTTGTACATTGGAATTTAATAAGTAAAGAGCTACTCGAAACAGCGCTCAACACTATCCCAACCAATATGCTGATGGCGCTGTTCAAAATACAATTGAGCGACCTTAAGCTTTACCGTAATGGGATGCCGGATCTCATTGCTTTTAAAGAAAATGAGTTCGAGTGGATTGAAGTGAAAGGTCCTGGCGATAAACTCCAGGATAACCAATGGCGTTGGATCAAAGAGTTTATTCGCCTTACTGTCCCGTTTGCGGTGTGTTACGTCGCAGTGTAGTGGCATAGTGAATTTGGCCACCTGATTAAGAGGTGATGTATGATCATCTCGATACTAAAACAGGTGACATTATGACTAAGCGTGAAAGA
>NZ_NCTH01000014.1:0-126499 GCF_002105475.1 Vibrio sp. ArtGut-C1
TCCAGGTTAAGGAAATCCCTGGCGCACCAGGTTCTTACAATGCTGTAGCATGGCTTAAGCCTTGGCTGCAAATGGAAGAATTGACGACATCTTTGCGACTTGTTGCAAAGATCCCTCAGTCGGGTGGATAAGAGATGAATTGGCTGGTCGTAAGGCCAGCCATACCAAATCGTTATGTTCTAGATGGAAATAGCAGTGTCACTTAACTTTCGCGATCCCAGTAAGCTAAAGCATGAATTCAGCACAGGAGGCTATGCTGAGCTTGATAGCCCGTGGTTGACTCGATTCAATGAATCTTCTGATCTTGTAGAGTCAGCTCGAATTTGGCTAGAAGGTACGCGTTCAAGAGATTTGGACAGTTTTCGTCATAGTGTGATGAACACGATAAACCGAATTGATGAGCTATTAGAATCTCAATTAAACGAAATAATACATCATCCTGAGTTTCAACAACTCGAAAGAGGTTGGATCGGCGTGAGGTATTTATGCGAACAGGTCGACACTCGCTCATCGGACTCCGTCAAAGTCAAGGTGTTGGCGGCAACATGGAATGAAGTCAGTAAAGATGCACTAAAAGCCATCGAGTTTGACCAATCAGCACTATTTAAGCTGCTCTATCAAAATGAATATGGCATGGCCGGGGGAGAACCCTTTGGCGTGGTAGTTGGCGATTATCAACTTCGTTGTGATGCGAGTAAAAATTATTTTGATAGAGATCTGTCTGTGCTCAGCAAGATCTCTCAGTCTGCAGCGGCAGCATTCAGCCCGTTCATTATGTCAGCATCGCCGGAGATGTTTGGTGTTGACAGTTTTTCACAGCTCTCTGCGATAAGAGATATTGCGGCCCAATTTGAACAGGCAGATTACGCAAAATGGCGCAGTTTGAGAGACAACGATGATACCAAATTTATTGGCCTGACTGCGCCGAATGTTTTATTCCGTCAGCCATATAAAAGTGATGGTTCGCGCAACGATCAGTTCGACTTTCAAGAGCATGTCTACGACTCTAATCGCGATTTGCTATGGGGGAGTAGCGCGTATTGTTTTGCGGCCGTATCAATTAGAGCGTTTCAGGAGCATGGGTGGTTTACGCACATGCGAGGCATTAAGCAAGGGGATTATAGTCAGGGTATTATCGTCGCTCCTACTAGGAACAAAATGCGCGTTAATGGCAAGAATGACCGTGAAAGATGCCCTTTAAACTTAAAGATCTCTGAGAGAAAAGAACAAGAGTTGTCTGAATGCGGTTTCATTTCTATTTCTCCTGTACCTGAAACCGATATGGTAGGGATGACCTCGAATGTATCTCTCTACAAGCCTAAGCAATATGCAGAAAAACACATTTCAACGAATGCAAAGCTCACGTCGATGTTGCAATACACGTTGTGTGTGTCGCGAGTCGCACATTATCTCAAGGTTATGGGGCGTGACAAGATTGGTGGGTATCAAGATGCAGAAAGCCTAGAGCGGGACTTTCAACGATGGTTGCATCAGTACACTACCGCGTCGGATGAAGCATCTGATGAACTTAGGGCGAAGTACCCCTTAAATGAAGCGAAAATTACGGTTCGAGAGAAAAGAGAAACTCCAGGACACTATTACTCTGTCATCCATTTGCGACCGCACTTCCAGCTCGATCAAATGGTATCTAGCATTAAATTAATTACTGAATTATCACCAGAGCACTTGGTGTAAGGAAATAACAATGACCCAATGGAAAAATGCTTTGTCCCAAGGCCAATTGCAACAAGCTCTAGAGCTATTAATTGATGAAATTAAAGCGGCGCCTAAAGATGCAAGCTTGAGAAGCTCGTTCATTGAGCTGCTTTGCATTGATGGAGACTTCGAGCGTGCGGATGAGCAACTTATGCAATCGATCAAATTGTTTCCTGAGTATCTACCTGGTGCGAGTCAGTTGCGACATTTCGTGAAAGCGGCCCAGGCTAGAAAAGATTTTATCGACGGTGCGGCTAGTGCCAAGGTATTAGGTGACGAGGAATTCACTAAAGAGCTTGTTCGCTTTAACCTCGCTCTCAAAAATCAAGACTATGCAGAAGCGTCACACCTAGCGCATAGCATTGAAGAGCAGCGTACTATTAAAGGCTTTAACATAAACGGTACAAACTATGAAGATGCTAGGGATATTGATGATCGTTTAGGTGGTTACATTGAACTGTTTTCCACCGCGGGTAACTATTTTCTTGTTCCAATTTCTAGCATTCAAGCGCTAGAAATAAAAGCACCTACCTCTTTATTAGAAAGTATTTGGCGACCTGTAGAGTTTGATATTGACGGACTTGGCGAAGGAGAAGGTCATATGCCATTGACCTATGTTGACTCAGAAACTGACGCACAAAAGCTAGGTCGAGAAACGGATTGGAAGCAGCTTGGTGAGCAAGAATCCTTCGTGGGTTTAGGTCAAAAATGTTGGCTAGTTGGTGATTCAGCCCTCCCAATCTGTGACTTGACTACATTGTTAGAATCGAAACAAATAGCGTAACAAGAACATGTCTTTAACCGTTTCTCTGCTGGACAAATTGATGGATAGTGATCCTTCAACTAGAGATGAAAAAGATTTCCCTACGAGCCAACAACAGATGTTGAACAGCTTGCTTAGAGATCTGGAGTCTATGTTAAATAGTCGTATCGGATGGAAAAACATTCCTGATGACCTTTTAGAGGTTCGCTATTCAATATTGAATTATGGTCTTCCAGATTTTTCCTCGATGCCTTATAGCAGCCAAGAGGGGCAGAATCAGCTCTGTGACATTGTTCATGATGCAATTAAAGAGTTCGAGCCGAGGTTAAGGAATCCTTATGTCCAGATTTCGGACGAGAAAAACGCTATTGATAGGGTGTTGAGGTTACAAATCAGCGCCACTTGCTTAATTGATAACAGCATTCATGAAGTGCGATTCAATTCTGAAGTAGAGCCGGTAAATTTAGGTATGAAACTGAGTAGAGCGAAATGAGTGAAGAGTTTCTCAAATACTATAACCGCGAGTTAGCTTATTTACGTCACAAAGGGCAAGAGTTTGGGGAGCAGTATCCTAAGATCGCCGCGAGGCTCCGTATCAGTGAGGAGCAGGTTGACGATCCACATGTAGAAAGATTGCTAGAAGGCTGTGCATTTCTAACGGCAAGGATTAGACAAAGTTTAGACAATAGTTATCCTCAGTTCACTGAATCTTTGATGGGGCAGTTATATCCGGATTTTCACGCACCAATTCCATCAATGTCCGTCATTAAGATGAACTGCTCTAGCTCCACTTCCTCTTTTTTTGACGTAGAAGAAGGTGAGCGAGTCGTTATCGGTGCTCCTGGATACCACGAATGCGAGTTTAGAACCTGTTATCCGGTCAGAATGTACCCTGTTGATGTGACCTCTGGCGCTTTCAAAAACGCACCGCTTAAATCGGTGGGCTCCCAATGGGAAAGCCATGCTCATTCAGTTTTGAAAATCCAGCTCACCGCCCAAGATGAAGAGACATCTCTGAGTGACATGGGATTAGAACGGTTGCGCTTTTATTTAAACGGGCAATCTCAGTTGACGTTTAAACTTTACCAAATGCTATTTCAAAATCTAATTGGTTTATCTGTCGTTGCGGGTGGCAAAGAAGTTCGTGCTTTAACGAAAAGGCATCTTATTGAAGTGGGATTTTCAGAAGATGAGAAGGTTGTTCCATACAGTAAGAGAAGCTTTTCGGGAGCAAGATTACTTGTTGAGTATCTGCACTTTCCTGAGAAGTTCATGTTCTTTGATATCACTGAACTTGGATTATCAGAGCTAGCTCTTGGAGAGCAAGCTGAACTGTATTTTTACTTTGATACCAATGATGATTGGCTTCCTAAGCAAGTGGATGAAGAGAGCTTGATGGTTGGTTGTGTACCAGTGGTCAACTTATTTAAAAGTGTTATGGAGCCCAAGCGTATTCTACCAACCGAGTACGATTACCACTTATCACCGCAATACCAGGAAGCCGAGAGTAATGAGGTTGTCTCTATTTCTGACGTAACGTTGAGAAACTGGAACAAAACGTATCACAACCTGCCATGTTATCACGCTGGTGAGCACACGCATTATATGAACGCCAGTGAAATTTATTGGTTGATGAGACGTGAGGATAAAAATTGGGCTGGTGGATACGATGAGCCGGGTAGGGAAACTTACATTTCTTTTGTTGATAAAAGGCATCAATTGTTCAGTCCAGAGAGCCGAGAAAACTGGTTAATGTACGTTGAAGCTGAGTGCTGCAATCGTAATTTAGCGCAGAAGCTTCCATTTGGAGGCGGTCTTCCAAAAGTCTCTTTGCCGGAAGTAAATGACAACTTCGAGTCAGTTCGTTGTTTAGTTTCTATATCAGAAACCCTCCGGCCAGAAATGGATGAAAGTACACGATGGCAGCTAACTAAGCTTCTAACTTTAAACCACTTTACCGAAGAAGATGGATTAACAACTTTAAAGCAAACCCTGAATCTCTACGCGTTTTCTGGGACCGCAGAAACGAAAGCGGTAATTGATGCTTTAGCGAAGCTAGAGTTCGAGCCGACTACAGGTAGAGTCAGTCAGAAAGGTAAAGTTGGTTTTGCGCACGGTATAAAAATCATTTTGACGGTTTCTGATCAAATTTTACCTAAAGAGCAAATCTTCCTCCTAGGTAGTGTGCTATCCGTTTACTTTGCACAATATGCTGAAATTAACATTTTTACGCAGCTAGAAATAAGACTTAAGTCAACGGGAAAGCCCTTCCACTTATGGCCTGCATTAACTGGCGATAAGGTGTTGCTATGATCGCGGAGCAATTTTATCGAGATCTAAAGCAACATCCGTTGTTTGAAGCAATTCACCTTATCGAACACGAGATCTTGCAAGCCGAGGCACAAATAGGGACAGATGCTCTACCGAAGCATGAAAAACTAAACTTAAAGGTCAATCCATCGTTAGGTTTTGAAAATGCGCAGCTTTGCGATCTAAAACATATTGATAGCCACAAGCTAGCACTTGAAACCAATTTAATAGGCCTAACGGGTGAGCAGGGGGTGCTTCCTCAGCACTACAGCGAGTTAGCTTTACATCGTCAAAAAGAAGGCGATACGGCAATGGTGGACTTCTACGATATTTTTAACCATCGTTTACTGTCTCTTTACTATCGATGCTGGCAACTGAGTCAATTGACCGTTCAGTCTCGTGCTCATGCACAAGGATTACGTTCACCTTTAGAAGATTGTAAGTCGGCATTAACTGGCCAGGGTAGTTCGTTGTCCCTGCATTATGGTGGTGTTTTTGCTTCACCGACGAGAAGCAAAGCTGGACTAAAAAGTGTTCTTGAATGTTTATCTGGATGCCAAGTAAAGATTCATGAGTTTCAAGGGCAGTGGCTACATCTTGCAAAAGAAGAGCAAACACGTCTTTCATCTCGAACTATGCCTGAAGGGCAGTTTGCTCAACTTGGTTCCGGAGCATCCTTAGGCTCGAAAGCTTGGAATATAAACGCAGGAACAACGATCGAGTTTCTGCCAAAGCACAAAGATCTGGTTAGTAAATTACTGCCTAACCATCCAAATGTAGAAATTATTAAACGTGCGGCTTATGAATTTATTGGTAAGCATAAGCAAGTGAAATGGCAGCTCACCACCAAACATAGTTTATTACCTCAAGTTTGTTTATCAAAAAAACATGGTCAGTTAGGTGTTGGTTCTGTACTTAAAAAACATAAACGCACAAAAGATCGAACCATAACAATTACTATTTAAAGGAAACATAATGGCTTCACTCTCACTTTCAGCGTTGGTCGAAAGATTGTCTCCTCAGGCTAAGGAAACACTTGAACAAGCAGCTGCGATGGCAAGCTCTCGAACCCATCACAGTATTGAAATGTCTCACTGGTTAATGACGATTATTCAACATCCTGCCGATATTTATTCAGAAGTTTTCGACGAATTTGATGTCGATAAAATCAAGGTTGAAACTGATCTTCAAAAGACACTTGAAAAATACAAAACGGGATGTCAATCGGTCCCAGGTCTTTCAGCTCACACAGTGACTGTGATGCAAAATGCTTTGCTATCGGCAACGATTGAGTTCAATCAGGAGCAGTTGGATTGCATTCATCTTTTATTTGCCTACTTGTCTGATGATACGTTAGTCAACATGGCTGGTTCGATTAGCCCTGAGTTAAACAAGATAGAACCATCTCGGTTATTGAACTTTAAAGAAAGTAATACGCGTCAATCAGGATCGAATGACCTAGGGAAATCAAACGCGAATTCTGCGCTGAATCAATTTACAACAGATCTTACTGAGCAGGCTAGGGAAGGTAAGATAGATCCGGTTATTGGTAGAGACAATGAAATCCGTTTAATGATCGACATCTTATTAAGACGTCGACAAAACAACCCGATTCTAACTGGTGAAGCTGGCGTTGGAAAAACAGCCGTTGTTGAAGGTTTGGCGCAAAAGATTATTGATGGCGATGTACCTCCTGCTCTACAAAATGTAGCGATTAAGTCTTTGGATCTGGCGTTATTGCAAGCTGGTGCTGGCATGAGAGGTGAGTTTGAAAACAGACTTAAAAACCTTGTGAAAGAAGTTAACGACGCACCACAACCCATTATTTTGTTTATCGATGAAGCACATGGTCTGATTGGTGGTGGGGGACAAGCAGGACAAGGTGATGCAGCGAATATTCTAAAGCCAGCGTTAGCAAGAGGTGAACTCAGGACGATCGCAGCAACAACTTGGGCAGAATATAAAAAGTATTTTGAAAAAGACGCGGCTCTTACCAGACGCTTTCAAGTAGTGAAGGTCGACGAGCCAGCGCCGGAGCTAGCGATCGAGATGTTACGTGGTTTACTTGACGTAATGGCACAACACCATGACGTCCACATCACTAGCCAGGCTCTCAATGCTGCCGTTCAACTCTCAGCTCGATACATTAATGGCCGACAACTGCCAGATAAGGCTGTGTCTGTTTTAGACACAGCCTGCTCGCGAGTCGCGTTAAGTCAATCGTCTACACCGGGAGGTCTAGATGCGAAAAGGAATAAACTAAAAGCCAAGCAAGCTGAATATGAGCACCTAAGCCAAGAAAGTCAGCTAGGTGCACCTCTTGATATGCAGTTGCAAGATGTCAGAAAAGAGATTGATGTTCTATCTAGTGAAATAGTTGAACTAGAGACGCTGTGGGAGAAAGAAAAAGAGTGGGTAAGTGAAGCTAAGTCACTTAGAGCTCAAATAATCAAGGAGGGTTCTGAGACTGCTAGGGACAAGTTACAGGAGCTCGAAAGTAGCCTCTCCGCTAACTCGCAGCCATTAGTATTTTCGCATGTCAATGAAGCGCTTATTGCAGAAGTAATTTCAGATTGGACCGGGATACCACTGGGCAAACTTCAGGATGATGAAATCCAAGCTGTACTGAGTTTGAAAGATAGTTTGTGTAAACGAGTTGTCGGACAGGATCACGCTTTGGAAGTCATGTCTGAAGTGATAAAAACTGCCAGTGCACAGCTCACGGATGAGACACGACCAAATGGTGTATTTCTTCTCACGGGACCAAGTGGAGTGGGTAAAACTGAGTCTGCTTTAGCTATTGCAGAGAAAGTGTACGGCAGTGAAGAGAATGTCACAACTATCAATATGTCCGAGTTTAAAGAAGAGCACAAAGTTTCCTTATTATTAGGCTCGCCTCCAGGTTATGTTGGGTATGGCGAAGGTGGCGTACTTACTGAAGCCGTCAGACGCAAACCTTATAGTGTGATTCTTTTGGATGAAATGGAAAAAGCGCACCCTGGAGTTCAAGATATTTTTTATCAGGTATTCGATAAAGGCTCAATTAAAGATGGTGAAGGTCGCGATATAGATTTTAAAAACACTATTATTATTATGACCGCGAATACAGGGACCGAAACGACGATGTCTTTGTATTCTGATCCTGATTTGTATCCAGAACCTTCAGCACTAAAAGGTGCTTTGCGTGACGATTTGTTGGTTGACTTTAAACCTGCATTTTTAGGACGTGTTAATGTATTACCTTATTTGCCTCTATCAAGAGAAATATTGATAGAAATAACAAAATTAAAATTAGCCAAAGTTACGAATCGCATTCGTAAAAATTACGGCGCTGACCTATTTTTTGATGAAGAACTAATTAATGATATTGTAGACAATAGTAATGAGTCGGGGAGCGGTGCACGTGTGGTACAGACAACCATAGAAAACACATTACTTCCTAAGATTTCTCATGAAATATTGCATGCAATTCTTAATGATAAGATGTTTGATGAAATTATTGTTAAAGGTACAACTAGTGGACTTGATGTCTCAATAGTTTAACATCCTTTACACTCTCAATAATAATTGGGAGTTGGTTCATATTAACTATTATTTTTTATAAAAAACGCTTAAATTAAGTCTTATTTAAAGATATAACAGGGCGTATTTAAAATGAAGTTTTTGATACATTAATCACTAATTATCATCAAACGTCAGATAATTAAATTACTACGATATATGTCAATTAATAATGCTATAGGAGATTAGCATGCAGTCTAATACGTATCTTAAATACGCAGATATTAAGGGTGAGGCAACTGCCGAGCAATATAAAGATTTGATTACACTACTATCTGTAGATTGGAGTGTAGGTCGTGAGATCTCATCATACACTGGTACAGCGATGGACCGTGAAGCGAGCGCTACTCGTCTATATGATTTGACTATCACTAAACTTCAAGACCGTTCTTCTCCTGACTTATTTAAAGAAGCGACAATTGGTAAAGGTAAACCTGCGGTTTTCCATATTACTAAGCAGGGTGAGAAAGTTGAAGAAATCATGAAGATCGAACTGACTGATGCGATGATTTCTAACTACTCAGTTTCTATCCAGGATGATCGTCCAGTTGAAACCATCACTATTTCTTACACTGAAATGATGATGACAGTGACTCCTACTGACGATAAAAACAACACTTCTGCGCCATTGGTATACGGCTACAGCGGTGTTAAAGGTCAACAAATGTAATTTTTATGCGGGGGAATATTCCCCCGCATTTTTTGAAAGAAGTATTTAATGAAAAGAGCAACTCAAGATAACAATTTCATCCGAATTTCCTCTCCATTCGGAAAAGATGCCATCATACTAAACTCATTTGAGTATAAAGAAGAGATCTCAGAACTTTTTTCATTGCGTGCTAAAGCTTACTTTAATGATCAACGAAGTGAGTTAAACGAAATAATTGGTAAAGAAGTAACAATTACCCTTGAAAATAGTGAGGATATTTCTTCAAAACCTCGTTATATACATGGTTATGTATCTGCTGCAAGATTAGAAGGGCAACGAGTTTCTAATACTCATAATGGTGAGAATTATAAAAATATAGAGTTATTAATAGAGCCTAAATTACGTTTCGCCGATTATAGAAAAAATTGCAGAATATTTCAGCATAAAGATATAAAAGAAATTATCTCCGAAGTACTCTCGGAGCATAGTATCGCCTTTAGTTTTGAGTTAACTAAGTCGTACCCTAAATACACATACAAAGTGCAATATGAAGAGTCAGACCTTGAATTTGTCCGACGCTTATTGTCAGAAGAAGGGCTATCGTTCTGTTTCACACACACTAAGTCTGTCCACACGCTTAAGATTTTTGATGACATCAGTTTCTATAAGCCGGGTACAGAGTTTTTAGTCGATTTTGATACAGGTACGGCTAAGTCTAGCCATATTTCTTCTTGGCATGAAACCCAAGTTTTGACGACTAAAGCAAGCCAAAAGTCTGGCTATAACATGCTTAAGCCTTCGTCTAATCCTAAAAATACTGCCAAGGGTGAAAGTGATTTTTTTACCGTGCCTGAAAGCGAGTATTTTGAATACATGGGTGAAACGGAAAGTGATGATCAATACGCACTTAGAAACACGCACGCTATAGAAGCACTACAGCAAAACGCATATCTGTGTCGTGGCGAGGCAACGTGTCGAACGTTCAGTGTGGGAAAGTGCTTTAAGTTTAAAAAGCATGAAGATAAGTCTCGAGTCGGCAAAGAATACGTACTGTCCGCCGTTTTTTTATCTGCGGCTGTTTATAATCAGACTGGTCAAGGTGGCACTGCTGCGCAAGGTGTTAAAGTATCATTTAGTTGTGTTGACTCAAAAACAATCCTTCGCCCTTCAGTGAACTATCCGAAACCTCAGATGAAAGGTTTGCAAACCGCAGTGGTAACGGGAAACAAAGATGGCGAAATTTACATAGACAAACACGGTCGTATTAAAGTTCAGTTTCACTGGGATCGTGTTGGTAAATACGATGTAAACAGCTCATGTTGGATTCGTGTTGCGCAAAATATCGCGGGTAACGGATGGGGCTCGGTGTTTCATCCTAGAGTAGGACAAGAGGTCATCGTCGAGTTTGTCAATGGCGATCCTGACCAGCCAATTGTTACGGGGTCACTGTACAATGGTAGTCAACTCCCTCCCTACACGTTACCAGAGCAAAGCTCTCAAAGTGGTTATAAATCGCGTTCTGTACAAAAAGGCACATCTAATTTTAATGAGTTGCGCTTTGATGACAAACCCGGTGAAGAACACATCTATCTTCATGCAGAAAAACTTTTCCAAATGCTAGTTGAAGACTGTGTTGATATTGCCGTTGAAAACAGTAAAACCGAAAAAGTGACGAATGATGTCAATCAAGAGATTGGCAAGAATGCGACCTTGAAAGTAGGTAAAAACTTTTCTAATGAAACGGGTGAAGTGCTGTCTTTTAATGCAGGAAAGAGTATCGAGATCAAAGTCGGTGGCGCTTCGATTCAGATGTCTAGTTCCGGAGAAATCAACATCAAAGGCAATAAAATATCTATTAACGGCTCTGCTATCGCTCTTAAAGCTGGGCAAATTTCATTGAACTAAGGTGATTTAAAGTGGGTAAACCAGCCGCAATATTGGGCAGCTTTCATCTTTGTCCTAAAAAAACAGGAAAAATTCCTCATGTAGGTGGTCCCGTCGTAGTTGGCTCGCCAAACGTGACAATTGGCGGCATTCCAGCGGCTAGGCAGGGAGATAAGCTTATCTGTATAGGTCCTCCGGATAGCATCTCAGCAGGCTCTTCTAGTGTTACAATTAACGGTAAGCCTGCGGCAAGGGTCGGGGATTCAACGTCTCATGGTGGTAAAATTCTGTCTGGCATGCCTACGGTTTTAATCGGAGGCTAGATGCCACTCGCATTTCAAACTCATCTTCTTGCCATTAATGGCAGGCCATACACTGTTCGTGAGATAGCTAACGAATGTTTTAGATTGCCCGCAGAAACACCAAGATCCTATCCTGATCAATCACTGTATGAGCAGATATTAAATCTTGTGCGCTCTAAGCGCGAGATACTGGAGCAAAGTGATATCAAAGGGAATATCTGTGTTCTTTTACCGTCTTCGGTAGATAAAAGCTTGCTTAAGGCATTGATAAACGAGTTTTCTCTTATCCTTGGTAACTCTGCCAATAGAGAAATTTATTTTTATCCTTATGGTCAAGCGGCGTTCTTGATGGCGCTAAATCGGATAAACCGTGAAGTTAACGAAACACAAGCAACTTGGATACTGGCTATAGAAATTGCTCGCGATGCAGAAGAGCATGCCAAATCTCAAAACTCGATCATTTTGACGAAGTGCTTTTTTCAACAGTCCGGCCTTGTTACTGATGATGTTCGAATTGATTTAGATACCAAACAACAAAGCATTGCTGTCGATAAAGTGTTCAAACAACTTGGAGTAGGGTGTGATCACTCACTTAGTGAGTTGCATTTATCCATTGATGGAGATGAGCCTCGATGGTTAAATGCTATGCAACTCTTGTCTCCCTGGGTGACCGATCAAACTCAGTATCAATTTATTGATGTTAAACTAGGAGGGCTGGGCGCATGCGGAGGTGTTTTAAAAGTGTTAATGATTGAGGAGCATCAAAGAAGTAGCCTCAACTCAGACTTCCACGTTTTACAAGCTGATATCGAGCCAGATGGTTATACGGTGGGAGTTCTATACAATTGGCATAACGAGTAGTTCTGGATCTAGTTTGTCCCTTCTAAACGTTGGCTTTTAATGGTTTAAATGTGACGGTTATGTTTACTCGAGACCATCACTTAATGTTGCTTAAAAGGTGTTTATACAACGTTCTTCTCGCTTTCCGGTGAAATAGTGAACCATAGAACATAAACTACATGAAAAGCTGTTCGACTCAAGATATCCTAACCCAAATTAAATAAATTGAGCTTTGGTTTGTGCCAGATTCAGCCAGTCACGTAATACTCTGATGTTTACACGGCTGAAATTCGGATTCTTGCAGGAGCAAACCTAGCTTAAAGATTTGGCGGAAAGTGAGTTCGAATGAAGTTTATCCACACCTCAGATTGGCATCTTGGTCGACAATTCCACAATGTATCACTACTCGAAGATCAACAAGCAGTACTCGAACAACTGATTAACTATATTGAACACAATCCCGTTGATGCCGTTGTAGTGGCGGGAGATATTTATGACCGTTCGGTGCCACCAACGGTTGCAATAGAACTGCTAAATCGAGTCGTGAAGCGTATTTGTACTGAACTGAAAACACCGATGATATTGATATCTGGCAACCATGATGGTGCAGAAAGATTAGGTTTTGGCTCAGAGCAAATGAAAAATGCAGGCCTTCATATTGTTAGTAACTTTGAAGATATGCTAACTCCCATCATCATAAAAACGGACTCTGCGGGTGAGGTAGCGTTTTATGGCATGCCTTATAACGACCCTGAACAGGTCAGATTTGCCTACAAAACCTCGGTATCAACTCATGATGAGGCACATCAACTGCTTGTAGAGCAAATAAGAGAGCATTTCATTTCAGAGCAAAGGCGTGTTCTCGTTAGCCACTGTTTTGTTGATGGTGCTATTGAGTCTGACTCTGAACGACCACTATCTATTGGTGGCTCTGACCGCGTAAGTCATGAGCATTTCTTAGATTTCGACTACGTCGCACTTGGTCATTTACATCAACCTCAAAAGAAAGGCGCAGAGCATATCCGTTATTCTGGTTCACTTATGAAGTATAGTTTTGGTGAACAGAACCAGAAGAAAGGCTTCACGTTAGTCGAACTAGACAAGAAAGGATTTGTCTCTGCTAAACATATTGAGCTAATTGCCCCTCATGAAATGCGCATTGTTGAGGGAGAGCTAGATAAAGTCATAGAGCAGGGCAAGACTGATCCTAAAAATGAAGATTATTTGTTAGTTCGTTTGATGGATAAACATGCGATTTTAAATCCAATGGAAAAGCTTCGTTCGGTTTATCCAAACGTTTTACATCTTGAGAAACCGGGCATGTTAATTGGGGTAGAGCAGGAAATGGCGCAAGCAAAGTTGGCACGAAGCGAAATTGATATGTTCAGAGACTTTTTTATTGAGGCGCAAGATAGTCAATTATCCCAAGAGCAAGAACAAGCCGTTACTGACATTATTAAGCAATTATCACAGCAATAGGGACCAAAGATGAAACCAATCAAACTTACCATGCAAGCCTTTGGTCCGTTTGCAAAAACCGAAGTCATTGACTTTGAAAAGCTTGGCCGTAACCCTCTGTTTTTGATTAATGGTCCTACAGGCTCAGGTAAAACGTCGATCTTAGATGCCATTTGCTTTGCCCTTTACGGTGAAACTACCGGTAATGAGCGGCAAGGCATCCAGATGCGATGTGACTTATCGGCGCAAGACTTACCAACCGAAGTCGCTCTAGAATTTTCGTTACATGGCAAACAATACCGAGTTGTGCGATCTCCAGAGCAGGAAGCGCCCAAAGCGCGTGGTGAAGGGATGACGGTAAAAAAGCACACTGCGGCTCTTTATGAACTCGGCGAGACCGAAAAGCTCATCACTAGCAAGACGACTCAGGTTAAAACTGAAGTGAGCAATATTATTGGTTTGAATGAAACGCAATTTCGCCAAGTAATGGTATTGCCTCAAGGAAAGTTCCGAGAGCTGTTGCTTGCTAGTTCTAAAGAGCGCGAAGAAATTTTTGGCCAGCTCTTTCAAACGGACATATATAAAAAAATTGAGTACGCCCTCAAGGATAAAGCGAGCGCAATCAGTAAAGCGAAAGATGAATTTGATAATCAAATTCGAGGCGCTTTACAAGTTGCTGGAGTGAGTTCAGAGCAGGAATTATTACACCAGCTTGAACAAGCAGCTGAGCAGCTAGAGGTCGATAGAAAGAATGAACAAGCTTCGTTAGATAAGCTAAATGTTGCTAAATCTGAATTGCAAAAAGCGGAAACTATTAATGGAGAGTTTTCGAAACGAGAGCAAGCAGAAAACGCACTCAAGCTGCATCTAGAACACTCAGACTCGATAAAAGTTCGTCAACAGCAATTAGAAAATGCTAAAAATGCCAATAAGATAGAATTACCCTACGTCTCATTACAAAATGCAAAAACTCAAACTCAAGAGCTCAGACAAAAAATAGTTGCCTTGAAAGAGAGTCTTGATAAAGCCAATGCTGTTACGAAAGAAAAAGAAAACTTGCAGCAAAGTGCAAAAGAAGCCGCGGCAAAAGTCCCACAGTTAACGCAACTGCAGTATCAACTTGAAAGCATGAAAGACAAGTTGGTTGAAAAAGCTAACTTGGAAAGAAAAATAACGGCTGGTCATCAACAAAAACAACAATTTGAAGCAACGTTAAAACAGTACATAGAGCTGAAAGACAAGTTAGCGTTTCAGGCGCAACAGGGCCAGAAAGATCTAGAGCAAGCCCGAGTAGATGTTGCGCTTGTTGGAAGCATCGATGCGGAAATAAAACAAAAACAACGACTACTACAGGATCTACAAAAGCTGCATGGTCTTACTTTGGAGCTCTCTAAACTCACGGCGTTAACCGTAAGCAAGCAGCAGTCATTACAGGAAGCCAGTCAGCGCTATATGCAGTGTCAACAAGCCGCTGATACCATAGAGCTTAAGTGGCACAATGCTCAAGCGGCAGTATTAGCGCAGCGACTAAAGGCAGGTGAAGCATGTCCGGTATGTGGCAGCCAAGCGCATCCTAACCCTGCAACGTTTGTTGAAGAAATCGTTACAAAAGAGCAAGTTCAGGCGGCTAGAGCGAAAGAAAGAGAAGCTCAAGCATCATTGAACCAGCTAAGTAATCAGCTAGAGCAACATAACGTTGTTATTAGTCAGTATCAGAATCAATGTAACCAGTTGAAAGAAGAGCTTGGTGAGCATGCAGCATCTGAGATCTCGACGGCTCAAACTGAGTTGCAGGCGCTTAATGATCAACTTCTACGTCTACAATCTATTGATATTGAAAAGCTAGAAAAGAACGTTGAACAGCTTAATCAACGCTGCTTAGTGGGTGAAAATAAAATTCATGAGTTGCAGAATCAAATGGCGGCAAATGAATCAACCGTTCAAGCAAACCAAGAACAATTGACTCAATTACAAGCTTCCATTGATCCAAAATACAGTTCCGTTGATGCGCTTGAGCGTGACATTTCGCTCACAAAAGAGCAAATTCTGACCTTGAATACAGGTTTAGAAAAGGCGCAAAACGCTTTGCAGCAAGCGGTATTAGCGCAATCGAATGCTGAAAGTCAGTTAGTGACGAACAAGCAGTGGCTATCTGAGTCAGAACAAAAGCTTAGCCAAGCAGAATTAGCGTGGAATGAGGCATTACAGGCGAGTAAATTTGAGGATGAAAGCAGTTATCTAAATAGCAGAGTGACAGATGATGAGCTTCAAGCGTGGCAGAAAGAAATAGACAACTTCAAACAGACACAAACCAAGCTTGAACAAACACTACATGATTTAAACCATGCATTGAAAGCGCTTGAAAGACCGGACTTGGATTCGCTTAACGACAGCTTAACCACTCTGCAGGCGCAGTATATTGAAGTAAGGAATCAGCTCGATACCACGCGCTCAACCTTTGAGCGAATTGAAAAAGTTCGTAAAGATATTGATACGCTGCATGAGAAAAATAGCAAGTTAGAAGAAGAGTACAAAGTGTTTGGTACGTTATACGACGTTGCCAGCGGTAAAACAGGCAGCAGGGTTAGCCTTCATCGCTTTGTTCTTGGTGTACTGTTGGATGATGTGTTGATTCAGGCCTCTCAACGTTTAAGCCTCATGAGTAAAGGGCGCTATATTCTTGCTCGAAAAACAGAGGGCTTCAAAGGCGCTGCGGGTCGCGGCTTAGACTTAATGGTTGAAGATGGCTACACAGGAAAAACACGTGATGTTGCAACACTTTCCGGTGGTGAATCGTTTATGGCAGCGCTTGCATTGGCGCTTGGCTTGTCGGATGTTGTGCAATCCTATAGTGGTGGTATCCGTTTAGACACTTTATTCATTGATGAGGGGTTCGGTAGTTTAGACCCAGAGTCTTTGGATCTCGCCATTCAAACGTTAGTGGATTTACAACAGACTGGACGCATGATCGGTGTTATTTCTCACGTTTCTGAGTTAAAAGAACAAATGGCGCAGAGGATTGATGTTGAACCATCAAGACTCGGTTCGACAGTATCGGTCAAATCTCAATGTAGTTTCGCTGTCTAATACCGTTGCTATCACAAAACCCAAAGCCCCCTACCTAGGGGCTTTCTTACTTAATCGCTACTGTTCGCAAAAGTGGCCTTCTTTTGGCGATTGGGTAATCGCATACTCACCATCTAGGTTGCGATAAACAACTGTATTCCAAATAGAGCCATCATCCAATTCAAACTCAATGGCATAGTTGACGCCGCTAACGATTTGCGCGTGAACGTTCAGTATTTGTTTGAACGACGCTATTGTGTCCATTCTTTTCAAAACAAAAGCCATTGCCTTTTGTGCATCAGGGGTAGCATTAAACTCATTCCACCCACCTGGCATGTTTCCTTGTGTATTACATACATCTGCCGAGGTTGTTAATTGTGTCGCTTGGCTTGGGTTTTCCTGCTGGCAACCTGCAAGCAATACCAAAAGTGCACAAACTGACACTGTTTTTAATTTCATAACAATAACCTCTGTCTATATCGCGACGTATTATAGGAGGGTGATATGACAGCGTATGTCTATATTGTGCAAAGTTTCTATATGCATACGGTTAAATGCTGACAAAATATACAAGTATGACCAACTTGTAAGTAAAACATAGAACAATATTGTTAGGGAATTGCTGACATAACGAGGTTTTGGTGTTCAGCATGCTATTGATAATGAAGAACTGTGATGTGTAGCTACGTACCTTTGGGACAGTGGTGCGACTTAGTGATCGATTTGCTACCTTCTACAGTAAAATCAATCACTAAATCAAATTTAGGTGTTGTATGAAATCGCTAAAAACATTATTACTTTTATCACTTGTAACTTTATTTGGCTGTACCTCTAAACCTGATGGGGTGGAGCCAGTTAACAATTTTGATTTAGAGCCTTATCTAGGCAAGTGGTACGAAATCGCACGGCTCGATCATTCGTTTGAGCGTGGTCTATCCAACGTTACGGCCGAGTATCGGCTTCGCGAGGATGGTGGGGTTAAGGTGACAAACCGCGGATATTCAGAAGAAGATCAACAGTGGTCCGAAGTTGAAGGTAAAGCTTATTTTGTTGAAGACGAAACGGTTGGGCACTTAAAAGTCTCCTTTTTTGGGCCAATCTATTCTTCTTACATTGTGTTTGAGCTAGGTGAAAACTACGACTATGCGTTTGTCTCCGGTTACAACCACGACTACTTGTGGCTATTGTCTAGAACACCCAACGTTGATGAGAAAATCCTGGAGCGTTTTAAGCAGGTTGCTAAAGAGAAAGGTTTCGCGTTAGATGAGCTAATTCTCGTTGATCAAGAGAGTGGACGCCAGTTTTAAGTTCATCAATGTGACTTCTAAAATCAACAGAAGCGAAGTTTCTGTCTAAGCGGTTTTGAGTTTTGCTTGGAATATTTTTGTTACCTTGTAACCTCATGTAACCAAAAATATAGCCCCATCATTTGTGATTACTCGTGATGGGGCTTATATAAATTTGAGTGAGCGTCGAAAGGTTGATTTATCGACAAACGGTTATGGTTTACTTAATCAAACGAACGATCAGAGAGCCAGGCGCCCGAATAGATTCCACATTGTGGCTGAGCACTGTACCACTTGTAGGGGCGGTGTAGCGCTCAACTTCAGTGCCAAAGCTGTCGTATTGAATCGCAACCAGTTGGCCTTGCTCGACAAAATCCATCAAACCGACATGAGGTAGTACAAAGCCGCCATGTGTCGCTTTCATACTGACGATCTCGTTTCCTTCCAAGCATGAAGTGATAGGCTCTATCTCACCTTCTACGACGTTATGCTGCTTCAACACATTAAAAATGCCTGATACGGTTCGACTAATGAGTTTTTGCTCTGTGTAGCGCCCCATACCCACTTCAACCGTAATGCTTGGGACACCATGGTTATTCCAAACTGTTTCAAGGACGCCAGCATCTCCGGGATCATTTAAAATCGCATCAGGATTAATGAGACGAGCCATTTCTAATGATTGCTCAATTCGGAAGTCTGCAAACACGTATAGTGGGTAGGCCGCACCACTGGTTTGAGTGTGAAGGTCAATGGCTAAATCAGCATTTGGCTTGAGCAGATCATTCCACAATGCATATAAGTAGCGTTGTGCCTCATTGCCGTTTTGGTCACCAGGGAAAAAGCGGTTTAAGTTTGCAGGAGACGCATCCGGGTCTGCGGAATAGAAATCGCGGCTGTGGTTTAGCATACCTGGCATGTTAATGGTTGGAACAATAGTGACAGTACCAGCGACTTCAGTGCCAATGAGTTCTCTAGCGGTCTTCTGCGCTGCTAACACACCATTATATTCATCACCATGAACCCCTGCGGTGATCATGATTTTCTTGCCAGGTTTTTCACCTTTGAATACCAAAACAGGAAGATGTTGCCACTGAGAGAGCGCGTTGGTCGCGATGCGGAACCAAAACTTATGCTCACCCGGACCTAGGTCTGCTACATTGAGAGATTGAATCACTTGATGACCTTGAATCATGTCATCGAGAAGTTGTGTTGCCATTAAAGTTACCACTCCAAAACCATAAGCCAATCTAAAACCTTAACGTCGCCATACGAAGAGTATTAATAAGGCGAGAACGTGTCTCGCCTTAGTGCCAATTGATTTCGTTTTACGCAAACCCCATCATATGAGCTGCGATAACGACGACACTCGACAGGGTAAAGAGTAATAGGATAAATCGCCAGCAGAATTTTGCCCAATCACCCCAGTCGATGCGGCAAACACCAAGCGTTGCCATCAAGGATGCTGAAGTAGGGACGATAACGTTGGTAAAGCCATCTCCAAGTTGGAATGACAAAACGGCAACTTGGCGCGTGACACCTGCAATATCCGCCAATGGTGCTAATAAAGGCATCGTCAGTGCCGCTTGTCCAGATCCGGAAGTAACGAAGAAGTTGAAGATAGATTGGAATACATACATTAACCATGCCGCAGCTACGTCAGGAAGCCCACTGATCACGCCGCCAGCACTGTTCAGAATAGAATTCAGTACACTCGCTTCATCAGTCGTACCGCCACCTAGGATAAGTAACACACCTTTCGCACAACCAACCAATAGAGCAGGAGCAAGCATAATAGCCGCCCCCTCCTTAAACGCATCGGCTGCGCAGTTGAGCGTCATACCGTTTAAGCGAAAAATCGTACCGATGATCGCGACAACAAAGCCCATAGTGAAGAATTGAGAAGCGATTTCTGGGATGTACCATGCGTTAGCGACTACGCCCCAAACAACCCATACTGTGGTCGCGATGACCGTAAGAATGACGAGTGTATCGCCGATATTCCAACGAGAATCTTGATTGCCAAGCTCTTGCTGACGGAAGTATTTGTCTGTGCGGTGACTGTAAGAAAGTTCTGGGTTTGACTTCACTCGAGCGGCGTAGAGCATTGTGAAAGCGATACCGATTAACGTAAAGCCAACCCATAACCCCATGCGCACAGTCATGCCGGATAAAACAGGTACACCCGCAATGCCTTGTGCAATAGCGACGGAGAAAGGGTTCATCCAAGAAGTAGCGAAGCCAATTTGAGTCGCAACATAGGTCACCATTACCGTAGTGATACCATCATAACCAAGGCGAACCATAAGCGGAGCGATAATAATCGCAAATGCTACGGCTTCTTCACCCATACCAAATACCGCACCGCCCAGAGAGAACAGCAAAAATAGCACTGGAATGAATAGCGCTTCGTTACCTTTGGTCTTATCGATAAGGCGCAAGATACCGTTGTCGATGGTGCCTGTTCGCATTACAACGCCGAAAGCACCACCGATAACCAACATGAACATAATCACGCCGATCGCGCTACCCCATTTAGAGCCTGAAACTAGCCCTTCGAAAGGGAAGTTCATGAGACCAATGCCACCACCAGAAGCAAACAGGCCAACCTTGTTGTAAACCAATTCACCGTTTTCGTCGGTTGCATAAGAGAAAGAAGATGGATCGATAACCGTGCGAGTTTTTTCTGCACCATCGACCATATAAGTCACTTGCTGACTGTCAAAATGGCCAGCAGGAATTAAGTAGGTAAGAATCGCAGCGAGAATACCAACAATGAAGATCAAAATGAGGGTATCTGGCATCTGCCATGATTTGGGTGTAGCAACCGAGTCCGTTGGTTGCGCATGTGTGTGAGACATAACTTACTTCACGTTAAATTCAATGAAGCATGAAATATCAATAAACCAGAATAAAAAGTCAATATTAATGGAAATATTGAACTATAAATTCATCAAATATTTGAAGTGAAGTCATTGTGATTATTTTACAAGCAAAGTTTGGTTAAATGTTTTGGCTCGGGGCGAGGGCTCACAAGCTCTTGTTGTGAGCCGAGATAAATAAATCATTTGTCTTGCGTCTGTTCTGCATAAAATGCAGCGACATCACGAAGATCCTCATCATTTAACATTCTTAATTGTGCGCCCATCATTTCGGCAAGCGGCCCTTTACGTTCGCCTGCTTGGTAAGACTTCATCGCATCGTATAGATACTGGGCATTTTGACCTGCAAGATTTGGATAGGCATCATTACCTGCGACGCCTGTTGCACCATGACAATAGACGCAGCTAGGGGATTTGATTTTACCTTTATCAGCATCACCAAAAGGCGCGGCATGGCTAGCGGAAGAGAAAATAAGAGAGGTTAGAAGTACAAATCTGAACATGAAGATTGTCTATTCGCTAAAAAGTCATATCGATACAATAAAGCTTCCCCTTAGGGGAAGCTCAATGATCAAAATCAAACTAAAGCAGAGATTTAATGCTTGATAAGAAATTGTCGATATCTTGCGCTGAAATGTCTTTATGAGTCACGAAACGAATGGGGTTTCCAGGTGTTATCGTGATATTTTGTTCCTTTAGTTTCGCAGCGATATTTACTATGTCCACTTGAGGATCAAGCTTCGCGAATACGATATTCGTTTGAACAAATTCAGGGTTGACTGAAAAACCAGGCAGTTCAGCTAAACCTTCCGCTAAGGTTTTTGCGTTGGTATGATCTTGTTTTAGCTGTTCCACTTGTTCGGTAAGGGCGAGTTTGCCTGCTGCGGCAAGAATACCCGCTTGACGCATACCACCGCCGACCATCTTTCTTAAGCGACGTGCTTTTGCGATGTACTCTTTGCTACCAAGCAGTAACGAACCAACAGGGGCAGCCAAACCTTTCGACAGACAAATCGTCATTGAATCAAAATACTGACCGATTTCTTTTACCGGAACATCAAGCGCAGCGGCTGCATTAAAAACGCGAGCGCCGTCGAGATGCATCTTCAAATTGTTCTTATTCACGAAGTCACGAGCTTCTGCTAAGTAAGACAGAGGCAGCACTTTACCATTAATCGTGTTTTCTAAGCTGAGCAGCTTGGTACGAGCAAAGTGACAATCATCTGGCTTAATCGCCGCTGCCAGTTTATCAAATGGGAGTGTGCCATCTGGGTTATTTTCGACTGGTTGAGGTTGAATTGACCCAAGTACTGCTGCGCCGCCAGCTTCGTACTTGTAGTTATGTGCTTGCTGCCCACATAGATATTCATCTCCGCGTTCACAATGCGCCATTAGGCCGAGCAGATTGGCTTGCGTGCCTGAAGTGGTAAACAAAGCCGCTTCGAATCCTGCAAGCTCTGCGGCAAACTCCTCAAGCTCATTGACCGTAGGGTCATCACCATAAACATCATCCCCAACGGTGGCCTTAAACATGGCCTCTCGCATGGCTTGGGTAGGCTGTGTAACGGTATCTGATCGAAAATCCATGAATGTCTCCTTGGTCAAAGTCCTAAATATATCCGCAAAGGCGCGCTTTGCTTAAACAAGCGATCGTTTTGGCATCGGTAATTGTGCCATCAATAATCTTGTCTTCGAGTTGTTGGAGTGACAAGGTAACAACCTCAATCACTTCATCTTCATCACATTCGTAACGGTTGGTTTGGCTGAGCTTCTCAGCAACAAATAGGTACTGTATCTCATCACAAAATCCGGCAAGGGGAGTGACTTGGCCGAGAGAGGTAAATTTCTCTGCACTATAGCCCGTTTCTTCTTCTAGCTCTCTTTTCGCGCAGCAGAGAGGGTCTTCATTGCCTTCTCTTGTACCAGCAGGAAGCTCCAAAAGCCATTTATTAAGTGAAGGGCGAAATTGATGGACAAGGACTATCTCTCCTTCCGTTGTAATAGGGAGAATCACCGCAGCGCCCGGATGATGGATTGTGGTGTGCGTAATTGCCTGTCCTGTAGGAAGCATAACCTCTTCTTCAATCAGAGAAATTTGCTTCCATTTATGAATTATTTTGCTCATGCAGTTATTAACCCTAGCTGTTACCGCATTTTGACGTTTTTCGACATTAACCACAAATGGTGGGAAACAAAAGCAAAAAATGTTGCAACACAACGAAAGCGTTTGCACTTTCAGTGAGCTGTATCTCATAAATGGAAACTTTGATTGCTGGCTAAAGAAGGGGGTAAGCATCTGCTATAAGGGGAATTCAACAAAATACATTTGTAACAAAGTTATAACAAGTGTATAAAAATGTTAACGCAATACCAGTTCAGCAGCCGGAGAACGTATGACACAAACCTTATTTGCCTCAAATGCCGAAAAAGCGCTTCTCTCAGAACGCATCAACAAGTTGGCTAAAGCGTTAACGGATGGCGTTTATGAACGCGAACATACCATCAAGCTCTGCCTCCTTGCGGCACTTGCTGGTGAAAGTGTTTTTCTTTTAGGCCCACCTGGCATTGCAAAAAGCTTAATTGCCAAGCGACTTATCCAAGCGTTCGATAATAGCAGTTACTTTGAATACCTGATGACGCGATTCTCAACACCTGAAGAAGTTTTTGGGCCACTGAGTATTCAAGAACTCAAAGATAACGGTCGTTATGTTCGCTTAACTAAAGGGTATTTGCCAACCGCACAAGTCGTATTTTTAGATGAAATCTGGAAGGCGGGCCCCGCCATTCTGAATACATTGCTGACAGTGGTCAATGAGAAAACGTTCAAAAATGGCAGCGATATTGAGCGTGTGCCAATGCGTTTGTTGGTATCGGCGTCCAATGAACTGCCAGATGAAGACAGCGGTTTGGATGCACTCTATGATCGCATGTTGGTGCGCGTGTTTGTGAATCGAATTCAGAATAAACAAAACTTTAAGTCGATGTTGACGGTAGGCACGTCACAAGAGGCACAAGTGCCAGAAGGGCTAGCAATAACAGATGAAGAATATCATCAATGGCAACAGCAGCTCGACAAGCTGACGCTAACCGATAATGCATTCGAGAAGCTTTTCCAGCTTAAAACGATGTTAGAAAGCAAAGTCGAAGCTCAGTTTGGCGATGTCGCTAATACCGACATGTATGTGTCTGACCGCCGCTGGAAGAAAGCCGTGAAATTGCTAAAAGCGAGCGCGTTTTTTAATGGACGCGATGAAATCAACCCACTTGATCTACTGTTGCTGCAAGATTGTTTATGGAACAGCCCTGAATCGCGAGACGTGGTACGCGAAGTGGTACAAGAGTTCGCCCTAAAATATGCATTTGACCAACAAGACGCCGAACAGGAAATTGAATACTGTCGCGAGTCTTTGGTCGATGTTCAGCATGAGCTTGAAGATGTCTACCGCATGACGTTAACGTCTGAAGCGGCAACGGGTATTCTGCGCAAAGAAACCATGCGTTTTGATACCTCTAAAGCTAAGACCTACAAAGTTGGCGCAGCCGTTAACTTAGTTAAACTGGTTATTTTGCAAAGCAACATGTCGGTTTCAGAATCAGAGAAAGGCGATAGCCGCTGGGTTTACGTGCCAAAAGATGAACTAAATCGAGTCATCAAAGAAGGACACGGTGATGTGTATGGCTACGTCAATCAAAACACCAACATGTGTCGTTTACGATTTGATGTTGATGCCGCAAATAACCTAGTTATCCGTGATATCGCAAACCGAGGCATTCTGGTGAGCTTAGTGACTCAAGAGGGCTTGGATGTAGAGCTTTACCAAAAGTGGTTAACGCAGAGTGAAAAAGCCGTAAATCAACTCAGTGAAGCAGAGCACCATATGCGCAAGGTAAAAGCGAATTTCCATGATGCGCTTCCGCATAGCTTTGTTGATCCTGAATTACCACGCCTAATGGAGTCGAGTCTGCAGCAGGTCAGTCAGAGACTTGAGTCTATCCAAGCTGAAAGCGAGAAAGTTATCCAACGCTTTAAAAACTTACATCAGTTTTTCTCATAAGGAGACGACATGCTAGGTGCAGACGGACTTAACCTCGCGCTGATGGTAGCCGACTCTGGCATCATCGATAGCGCAGTTAATGATTTAATGGCGCGTTCACAAGTCATGATGATGGCAGAAAACCGAGGCGTTAAATCTTCAGTCAAAGGCCACTTATTAAAGTGGAGGGGCAGTGTTAAAAAACGGATTACCAAGGTATGTGAGACAGAGCGTTTCCAACAAGAGCTGTCTTTATATCAAGAGGTCATTCACTGGGATGAAGAGGCGTTTTTCGAAAACATCGAAGATGTGATTAAAAAGCTTGAGTGGCACTCCGCTTTTTATATGCAGGCTCGCCGAATGATGGAGAAGAACAAGGGGATGAATAATCCCATGTTCCCACATTACTTCTGTGATCAATGGTACCAAAGCCTAGCCGATGCGATTAAGCAAGCGCAAGTAAGCGAGCTTGAGGCCAATAAAGAGAAAGTGCTGAATGACCTGTATCAGCGTATGGAGACCATGCGTAATATGGATAAGGTCACGGAGTCGGGTGATGCTGAAAGTGTAGGGCGCTTATGGGATATGGCATCTGCCAAGTTGAGCAAAACTGACTTAACAGTGATGAAACGCCATGCGGAGTTTCTGAAGAAGCACCAAGGCTTGCAAGAAATAGCCGAGCAACTTGGCCGTATGGCGGGGCAAGTGAATGATCCCGAACTTAACCGCGCGCCTACTGAAGAGCTACAAATGATCGAAGAGAAGAGTGATGAAGCGACAGATGATATTGTCGGCATTCACGAAAGCGATGATTTAAATAAGCTACTTCCCAACGAAACGATGTTTTTGGCGTATCCTGAACTCGAAGTCGTGTTCTATAAACACTTAGTCGATAAACGACTTATGAACTACCGTACACAAGGCAAATCGCGCACGTTACGTAAAGTTAAAGCTCACCGACCTGACAACAAAGCGGTAGATATCGAAAAAGGACCGTTTATTGTGTGTGTGGACGCGTCCGGCTCCATGAGCGGGTTTCCTGAGCAATGCGCCAAAGCCATGGCTTATGCTCTGATGCAAATCGCATTAGCGGAGCAACGTGACTGCTATGTCATTATTTTTTCGACGGAACACATTACGTACGAGCTAACCAAACAAGATGGTCTGCGCGAGGCGGCGGACTTTTTAACTTATAGCTTCCATGGTGGTACAGACTTAGAGCCAACTTTGATCAAATCTATCGACTTGATGAGCGGTGATAAGTACAAAAATGCCGATATGGTGGTCATTTCCGACTTTATCGCGCCAAAACAACAAGACGAGTTGCTTGCCAAAGTGGATGCGCTTAAAGTGAAGAAAAACCGTTTTCACGCGATCAGCCTATCTAAATACGGAAACCCAGCATTAATGTCGATGTTTGATCACACGTGGTCCTATCATCCTAATGTTGTGGGCAGGTTGCTTAAACGGGTCGGTAATTACTAAGTGGTATTGAAATTCTATTGAGTAAAACGTACAGAAAGCTAGATTTATATTGCTTCGTTTTAAGCCGATAAGATCGAACTTTGGTCTAATTGGCTTAAAAGAAATCAAACAAACAGAAAATGAAAGATTTTTGTTTGACTATCTTCTCTCAATCCGTAAAGTAGCCACCAACGCAACGGGGAAGAGCCCTGAAGCGAAGTAAAAAAGGCGCCTTGGCAGAGTGGCTATGCAGCGGATTGCAAATCCGTGGACCTCGGTTCGACTCCGGGAGGCGCCTCCATTATTCTTTGAGAGCGAATGGCTTTCGAGAATCAATGCGACACTAGCTCAGTTGGTAGAGCGCAACCTTGCCAAGGTTGAGGTCACGAGTTCGAACCTCGTGTGTCGCTCCAAGCTATTCAGATATGGCAATTGCGGTATCTCGATGCCAAGTGCATCAACTTAAAACCAGCGAAAGCTGGTTTTTTTGTATCTGAATATTGATAAATTTACGCCATCTCAATTTCTTGAACTGTGGGTATAACCCTTGTTTCTTTCGCGATTTATGCTGTTAAGTGTGACCCGATATTTCGCAGATTGACCAATATCCGTTTACAATGTCGGTCTCCAAAGGATTTGACGAAGACGCATGAGAAATACCGACGATTACATCATTTTCTATCACCTGATCGAGCAAGGCTCATTTAGCGCTGCAGCAAGACACATATCATTGACCAAATCGGTTGTCAGTAAACGCATCGCGAAGCTTGAGCAAGAGCTTGGTGTACAGCTTCTTTACCGAACAACGCGAACGTTAACGTTGACGGAGGCAGGGCGAGCGTTCTTTACTCATGCAAAAGCCGTTTATCAAGCGGTGGCAACGGCAGAAGAATCCATTGTGGGGTTAGGTAAGAATTTATCTGGAAACATTAAAGTTTCTGTACCCACTATCTCTGGTGAGTTAATTCTTCCTCAAGTGATCAATGAGTTTAATCAGAAATATCCTGACATCAATATCGATATGGATCTAGATAATCGTTTCGTCGATATCGTGAATGAACGTTTTGATCTGGCAATTAGAACGGGTGTGTTGCCAGATTCTAGTCTGATTGCAAGAAAGCTGGTGGATGCGAATTGGATTGTTTGTGCGTCACCTCAATACCTTGCTAAACATGGCATTCCTAAGCAACCTCAAGCCTTGGATAAGCACAATTGTTTGGTTTATTCCTACCAAGAAACCGGGGCGCGTGAGTGGGCGTTTAAAGACGGAGACGAGGTGTATCAAATTACAGTCGACGGTAACCTCTGTACCAACAACTCTTCGGTATTGAGAAACGTCGCACTGTTGGGGCAGGGAGTCATCTATGTGCCACGTGTCTTGGTTTATGAAGACTTAAAGCAAGGCCGCCTGATTCAATTGTTCAAAGACGAAACCGCCAAATGTTTGGGTATTTATGCGGTGTATCCTTACACTCGTCAACAACCAGAAAAAATTAAGATCTTCATTGATCATCTATACACCAGCTTTCAAAGTCAAAATCATCGATTTTAAGACAATAACTCAACACTAATCGTTATGTTGGTGTTGAGTTATTGTTTCCATCTTCATTTCTAATAATTCTTATAAATTTAGAAGCTTAAGCTTTCTCCTTGTTTTATCACTAATATTGATAACAAGATGCTGCGCACAACTGTTAACAAATGGTTTTGCTATTGTTTCTTTTAAGAAACGGTCTGTTTCTTGCGTTAAATTTTCCGAATGTGAAAGATAAGTGACAGAAAAATAAAAGAATTATTTTGTTTGTTGTCTATTGGTTAAGTGTTGCTCGCCTGCCTGACATAGACGCCGAGAAATGGACTGCTTATAGTGGCTCAAACGCCCATTACCGTCACTAAACGGTGATGTGAGCGAAGTACAATAACTAGAGATACGGATATGAAACAAAAGCAGCTGATTGACGAATTTAAAACTATCGTTGGGGAAGAAAATGTCCTAACCGACGAGGTTAAAACAAAATACTACCGCTCGGGTTTTCGCTCAGGTAGTGGCACTGCGCTTGCTATCGTGTTTCCTAATACTCTTGTAGAACAATGGAAGATCATTAAACAGTGCGTTGAAGCAAACTGCATTATTATTATGCAGGCTGCCAAAACAGGTTTAACAGAAGGCTCAGCTCCAAGTGGTAATGATTATGACCGTGATGTGGTCGTGATCAATATTACCAAAATCAAGAAGATTCACTTATTAGATGGCGGTAAGCAGGCGGTATGCTTGCCTGGTGCAAGTTTGCACTCATTGGAAAAAGAATTGAAGGCGGTGAACCGAGCGCCGCACTCTATCATCGGTTCTTCATCATTAGGTGCCACTGTGGTTGGGGGGATCGCCAATAACTCAGGCGGTGCGTTAGTCAAGCGTGGTCCTGCTTACACGGAGTTGGCGATTTATGCGCAGGTCGATAAGCAAGGCCAGTTACACCTGGTTAATCACCTTGGTATTGAAGGTTTAGGTGAAACGCCAGAAGAAATTCTGACAAACCTGCAAGAAGGAAACTTTGACCCAGCGAAGATCATTCATGACGAGCGAATGGCATCAGACAAAGAATACGATGAACGTGTTCGAGACGTGACTTCTGACATTCCTTCTCGCTTTAATGCCGATGAACGTCGTTTATTTGAAGCCAGTGGCTGCGCTGGTAAATTGGGTGTTTTCGCCGTTCGAGTTGATAGCTACCCAGTACCCGAAAAAGAGCAGGTTTTTTACCTTGGCACCAATGATCCTGCGAAACTGACGAAGCTGCGAAAAGATTTCTTATCTACGTTTGAGAACTTGCCTGAGATGGGAGAATACTTGCATCGAGATATCTTCAACATGGCAGAGAAGTACGGCAAAGACGTCTTTTTATCCATCGACTTGCTAGGCACAGATAAGCTGCCAAAAATGTTTGCACTTAAAGCTAAAGTAGAAAATGTCTTAGAGCGCGTCCCGTTTGTTAGTAAATACCTGCCAGACACCATTTTGTACTATGCAAGCAAGTTGTTCCCACAACATTTACCAGAGCGAATGCTGGATTTCCGTGACAAGTATGAGCATCACCTGGTATTGAAAATGAGTGATGGTGGTATTGCTGAAGCACAAAAATACCTCAAAGAAGTTTGGGCTGTTGAAGACGACTGTGATTTCTTCGAGTGTACGCCGGAAGAAGGTAAAAAAGCTTATTTACATCGCTTTGCAGCAGCAGGTGCAGCAATTCGTTACGAGACGATTCACCGAAAAGACGTAGAAGACATCGTTGCACTTGATATCGCTTTGCGACGCAATGATGAAGAGTGGCTAGAAACTTTACCGGAAGAGGTGAGTAAGAACCTTGTTCAAGCGCTCTATTATGGTCACTTTATGTGTTATGTATTCCATCAAGATTACATTTTCAAAAAAGGGACCGACACGAAGTTGATGAAAAAGTTGATGCTAGAACACCTCAATAGCCGTGGTGCTAAATACCCAGCAGAACATAATGTGGGTCACTTGTACGAAGCTGAAAATTCGCTGCAGAAGTTTTACCACGAGCTAGATCCAACCAACACCTTTAACCCTGGTATTGGCAAAATGGACAAATATAAGCGCAATTGTAACTGCTGTGCATAAGCATTGAATATTCGTCAAGTCAACCTGGTGGAACACTATATGGCCGACCAGGTTGGCTTTTTACTCTTTGACGCTAAAAATCAACTCTATTTCATCATCAAGTCTTCTTCCTGTTGGGGTAAAACCAAGCTTTTGGTAAATATGGAGAGCATTCCCTTCCTCTTTATCCATTGTGGTCAGGGACACGCCTTGTAAACCGATAATGGAAGCGTATCGCTTGCTAAAGTTAATCGCTTGATTTCCCAATCCCTTTCCTTGAAAACGATGGTCAATCATGACGCGCCACACGTACAAATGATCCTTTTGAAAGTGATCATCGAACTTGTCGAGTAGTCTTGGATCGATAAGAGAGATGAGCCCAGCTGGCTTGTCGTCTAAATAAATGCCGTAACTGACGCTATCGTCGTTGAAACTCGCCTCTGCAAGCCATTCTGCGTTATTAGCAATGAGATGTTTTTGGGACTCTTCCACGGAGAGGTCGATAATGTCATCGATGGTGTTACCGTTTATTTTTAAAAAGCTAACGTTATTCATGGTAATCTTCCTTGGATAGGTATTTATCTAAAACCATTTGCGCAACATAAAGATCTTGATAGGCAATTCCTGAGCTATCAAAAATAGTAGTGTCGTTTTTGTTCCTTTCTTTTAATTGAAGCTTGTCACCGATCTGATAGATCTCTTTATCTGGCGCATGCTGGAACTCACCAACCGTTTTGGACTGAGATAAATAGTCACAGTAGAGGGTGGCGTTCTCAAATAGCGATGGTGGAAGTTCCTGTTTTCCTATTTTATCTGCTCCCATTGCAGAAATATGAGTTCCAGGTTTTACCCATGAAGATTCAAACAAAGGAGCGGTGGACGCTGTAACGGTAACAATAATATCTGCGCTTTCACAGGCTTCTTGAGCGGATTTGATGTCTGTTGTTAACCCTTCTTTGCTTAGCTCTTGCGCTAGTAGGTTGGCGTTAGTCTGATTTCTACCAACAATCAGGACTTTAGATAGATTCCTAACTTTTGAAATGGCAAGCGCTTCGTATTTAGCTTGATGACCTGTGCCAAATAACGCGAGTACAGATGAATCTTGTCTCGCCAGTAGATCAACAGCGATGGCATCAGCTGCTGCAGTTCGGTAGGCATTGACCAAACTTGCTGACAAAATGGCTTTCATTTCCCCCGTATCCGGTGAAAGAAGAAAGATATGAGTACCATGGTTTGGTCGCCCAAACTGATTATTGCAGGGCCAATAGCTTCCCATTTTCCAACCAAGTAATTGATTTGTGCATGCTGATTTGAGTGAAAACATTGAGCCTTCGATCTGGCCTGATGCGTTAACGACCGGAAATATTGATGAGTGCTGATCTTGTACTGAAGAAAATGCCGCTTTGACCGCTTTGTATGCCAGTTCGTGAGAAATTAACGCTGCTGTCGTTTTTTCATCTAGATAAATCATGTTTACCACCCTGAAACACGTTGCCATTGCTCAATTTGACCCTCGACCAAGTCAAAGACATAGTATTTACTGTGCATCGCGCTTGTAGAACATGCATGATTTGGGACGATGTGTACTCTAGAACCAATGGGAAAACATTCGAAGTCGATCTCGCTTCCAGAAGCCACTTCGAGTATGCCGTGCTCTTGATTTACCTGCACGACTTTCAGTATTTGATTCTCTTGGCCGTTCGGTTGGAGAACCACGCCATAACATTGTTCGTCATGGCCTTTATCTAAAGAAAGAGCCATCCAACCAGCATCAACAAATATTTGCCCCCTCGATTTGTTGTGTCCAATAACACTACTTACTACTGAGATTGCGATATCGTTTAAGGTACACACTCCAAGCCGATGCATCACTAAGTCAAACAACGAATAGACGCCAGCTCTGACTTCTGTGATTCCACTTGTGTTTGTGTATGAGCATGCCGTCGGGGTAGACCCCACGCTGACTATATCGCAGTAAATCCCAACCGACTCGAGGCGTTTCGCTGCAAGTTGTGCAGTCGCTACTTCATTACTGGCGGATTGGTTTAACGCTTCTCGAGACTTACAGTGGTAAGACTCACCTGCGTGGAGCATCACCCCTTTAAAATCGGCCAAACCCTTATCTAAGCTATTAGCCATTGCAATTAGGGCTTCGGAATCTGCACTTACACCACCTCGGTGTCCGTCGCAATCAATCTCTATCAGACAGCTAATAACACACCCACGTTTTTGACAGTAGGTGTTAACGAAATCGACTTGTTCCATGCTATCAAGTAAAACCACAATACTCATACCACGTTTCAGTAGCAGTTCGACTCGCAATAGCTTTTCTTTTGATATGCCAACAGCATAGAGAATGTCTTTACAACCATAACTGGCAAGCTGTTCTGCTTCTTCAAGGGTGGATACAGTGATTGGATCCTCTATAGAGTCAATTAAGTACGGAAGCGCATCTAACGATTTTACTGTCTTAAAGTGGGGCCTCAGTGGTGTGCCTAGTTTCGACATATGGCTGCGCATTTGAGTAAGGTTGCTCAAAAATTTTTGTTTGTCCAAATAGAGAAATGGTGTGCCAATAGCATTGTATTGTTTTTCTAAATTAGGGTGTTCTGTATGCTTAATCATTTCATTTACCTAAGCTTGCAAAGTGAAATTAACTATTGATGAAATGATTATGAAGTAGGAAGAAGTTGAATTATATTAACAAAAATCTACTTATACATTAGGTTGGAAGTTAATGTTAACGACAGAAGATATTCGATTTCTTGTGGTAGTTTCTAACCATAGGACATTGGCAGATGCGGCTCGTGCGCTCAATATAACGCCTCCATCAGTCACTCAGCGTATTCAACATATCGAAAAGAAGCTATCGCTTAAGTTACTTCAACGGCCTTCGCGCATAGTTAGCTTAACAGAAGAAGGGCGCGTTTTAGTCGATACAGGTAGTTCTATCCTTGAGGATTTGGATGAACTCACCGATAAACTCAATGAAAGCAGAGGGGATGTCAGTGGTCGTCTAAGAGTATTGGCGCCCCTTGGCTTTGGCAACGATGTGATAGCACCTTTATTAGGTGAGTATAAAAAGCTCATCCGCGCCTAGAAGTGGAGCTAGAGTTATCAGATAAGCCAAACTGGGCCAACCATCATAAATGGGACATTATCATCTACATTGGTCACCTGGCGGATTCCAGCCTTAAGATGGTGAGTTTAGCCCCAAACAAGCGCTTTGTTTGCGCTTCGCCGGAGTATTTATCACGTTATGGACAGCCTGAAACTCCGCAAGATCTTAAGAGGCATCAATGTATTGCGTTGAGAGAAAATAATGAAGATGTCACGTTGTGGAGCTTTACTCATACAGTCTCAGGAGCCATAGAAAATGTTCGAATTCGTCCTTCACTTGCAAGTAATGAGGGCAGAGTGATTAAAGACTGGGCCTTAAGAGACTTAGGGGTCATCATGCGATCTGAATGGGATATTCAGTCACAGATTGATAGTGGTAAATTAGTGCGATTATTACCAGATTACGAGCTTCCAAATGCCGATATTGTTGCCCTCGTGAGTTCTGCTGCGCATGAGAGGTCAGCGCGAGTCACTGGCTTTTTATCTCTACTAAAAGAGCAATGCCAAAAAGCACCGTGGTTAAGTTGAGACTAAGTTGTTATGGTTAGTTTATAAGGCTCGGTTAAGCTCACAATCGAAGAATGTGAGCTTAAGTAATTATCTAGCTGAGGACGGTTAAAGAGCACGTACCGCGGCGGCTGCGATGATGCCAGCTGCAATTGCGGGCAGAGGCTTTTTCACGATGAACATGACGACAGCAGTAGAAAAAAGTGCTGCTCTAGCACCGTTATCACCTTCAACCGCTAGTGGGGCTAAAAGGGCAACTAATACGGAACCTGACATCGCAGTGATGAAACGTTGAACCCGTTCGCTAATTGGAATAAATGACATAACATACACTCCGCCCCAGCGGGTTATGAGCGTGACTAGCGCCATAGCGATGATGATAAGCAGTGTTCCACCTACGCTCGTTTCGATGTTCATGCTTTTTTCTCCTTCCAACAAGCACCTAAGACTCCACCAGTAATAGCGCCAACCACTACGTGGCTATTCTCTGGTAAATACCAATACGCCAACATAGAAGAGGCTGCTGCTGTGGCCCAAATCGCAAAGATTCTTAAGTCTTTCGGCCCTGCCACCACCATAGACAGCAGGAAGCATCCCATAACCATATCGAGTCCGAGGCTCACCGGGTCTTTGATTGCGTTACCAAAATAAATGCCGATCCAGGTGCCGACAATCCAAAACGACCACATCGCTAAGCCGCCGCCAACAAGCAAACCAAAACCTGGTTCTTTTCTACCAAATGCATTGAGTGCCATTGCCCAGTTTGCGTCTGATGCTACCAGCATTACACCGTAACGTTTTTTCGGTGGGAGTTGTCGTAACCATGGATAAAGCGTAGCGCCCATCAAGAGGTGACGAGCATTAATAGCAAATACAGTAATAAGCACTGGAATCAGAGGTACTTCTGCTCCCCACATTTCTAGCGTGGCAAATTGTGAAGCACCGGCGAAGACCAGTGTGCTCATCAACATAGTGGGAAATACATCTAACCCTGTTTGTACGGCGGCAACACCGAATGCGAGGCCAAATATGACCACAAACATGGACAGAGGTAAAAGTTGGGTGAAACCGTTCCACACGTCGATCCGGGTAAATTCGTGCAACTCAGATGAGGAACGCTGAAGATGTTGAGTATTTTCTGTCATAGAGATACCTAGCCAGCAGGCAAAAAGGGCAGTGCCATATGAATGCGTTTGTTATTCTTTTGTAAACTTCATGTTTAACATCAATTGAAATGGCTTTCAAACACTAAGTGCTATATAAAAAAACAAGTATACCTGAACGATTTTAAGATGAAGGGGTTAGAGGATTTGTCACTTGCTAGGGTTCAAGGAAAGTAACGCAACGCAAATAGCAAGCTCTGTTCAATTGAGAAGAGCACGGATTGTTACAGATTAGTATATGAGTAGGAAAGCGAGCACGAGGCTCGCTTTTTCGTTCTGTTACGAATAACTGAAAGGGTTTATTTTACGTAGACACGAGGGTTCGCAGTACCCCAAACCGTGTATAGTTCTGGGAAGATGACCTCTGCATGTTTTTCCATTTCTGCTGCCGAAATCGTTTTGCCTTGCTGAGAGCCAAACAGTACAACTTCAGAACCAGGCTCAACATCTTTGATACCTGTAACATCAACCATGGTGGTGTTCATTGAAGCCACACCTGCAACTTTTGCTCGTTGGCCATTGATCAGTACTTCTGCCGTATTGCCCATTTTTCGTGGGTAGCCATCAGAGTAACCAACAGGAATGTTCGCCATTAGACTTTCTTTGCTCGTTTTGTAGCTGCTGTCGTAACCGACAGTGCTATTTTTTGGCAGGTGGTGAACGGATGCCACGCGTGTTTTGAAAGACACGATAGAAGGGTACTCAGGGTTGGTTGGCAGATCACCGTATAAAACGCCACCAGGACGAACCATATCAAGCTGTGCTTCAGGAACATTAAGTGCAGTGTAAGAGTTGGCCACGTGCAGCAAAATATCTTCGCGTTTTAGGCTCGCTTCTTTAATCAGCCATGCAGAGCTGTCTTTGAACGAAGATAACTTTTGACGAACTTCGTCTGCATTGTAGTTAGGGAAATGAGTCATGATGCCAACAATATTAACGCCATCTTGTTGAGCGATTTCTAGCGCTTCTTTCTTGCCCGCTTTTGTTGTCATATCAACGCCATTTCGTCCCATACCACCGTCGTTAAGAGCAAGGTGAACTTTGATTTCTTTATCCGCTTTCTCTGCTAGCTTAGACAGTGCTTTGGCTTGCTCTGCAGTACCAATCAGCTCTTCGATATTTAGGTCGATTGCGGCTTCGATCTCGCCAATATCCGCCGAGCGTACACGCATAAGTTGACCTTTAAAGCCACTGTCGCGCACGGTCTGTGCTTCGGCGTTACTTGCAATGGCAACGCAAGGAATTTGTTGTTCGATAATAGTCGGCATCAGGCCTGCGATGCCATTACCGTATGCGTCGGCTTTCATCACGGCGCAGATTTTCGTTTTGCCATCCATGTGCGACTTGAACTGCTCAATATTATCGCGGAATTGACCTAAGTTTATTTCCAGCCAAGCGTTAGCGCCTTGAACTTGCTCTGCTTTTACTACAGTGTTGCTAATTTGAAGAGGGGCAGCATTAGCTTGCATCGCAGGAGCAACGGTTGCAGCAGCGATAGTCAGTGATAGTAAGGTTTTATTTAAGCGCATAAAGTCTCCGTACGCGTTTTTTGTATTGGTTATGTTATTGAGTACTTGGGGAAAGTACCTGACGAAGTAAAACGCTCCAAGTAGTGCTTTGGAGCGTTTTTGAAGATCATGATTCAATATACCTAAATATATCTCAGTGATTGCACTCAATTTGCGCAAATCGAGTTTGATTCAATATCAACTGAGTTTAACTCAGTTTAAAGCGGCTCATTACATCTTTAAGAGAAATTGACAGCTGGCTTAGCTCACGACAAGCCTGTGCGGTTTGCTCTGAGCCCTGTGATACTTCTTGAGATGCCAAGTGTATGTTTTCAATGCTGCGGTTAAGCTCTTCTGCAACAGAGTCTTGCTGGTTACAAGCCGTGGCGATTTGGGTGCCCATGTCTGAAATATCAGAAATCGAGTGTTCAATGTCGCTCATCAGCTGTTTTGATTGAATGCCTTGCTCTGCACATTCTGAGATACTGGTTCTAGAAAGTTCTGTCGCAGATTTCGCGTCTTTTGCAAGCGATTGTAGCTGTTCAATGATCGACGTAATTTCGCTGGTTGAATCTTGCGTACGGCCTGCAAGTGTTCGAACCTCGTCCGCAACCACGGCAAAACCGCGACCAGACTCACCAGCACGCGCAGCTTCAATGGCTGCATTAAGCGCAAGTAGGTTGGTTTGATCGGCAATGTCACGGATAACATCAACAATAACGTTAATTTTATTTGATTGCTGTTCAAGCTCTGCCACAGTATCGCCCGCAGCACCAATTACGTTTGAAACTTCATGAATCGCGTCAACCATGCCTTGCGTTTCACGAACACCGTGTTGTGTACGACGGTTTGCTTCGTTAGCTTGGTTCGCTGAATCTTCAGTATTACGTGCAACATCGGCTACTGCTGCTTTCATTTCTGTCATTGCCGTAGCAATGTGCGTGATTTGCAGTTGTTGATCTTTCATACCAGACGCAGAAATATCAGAGATTTGATTCATCTCTTCTACTGCACTGCTTAACTGTGTGACCGCAGCAATCACGTTGTCGATAACTTGGCGCAAGTCATCTTGCATCTTAGTGGTCGCATCTGCCAGCTCACCTAGCTCGTCATTGCCGATGGCTTTACGATCGATGTCGTTTGATAGGTCACCTGTTGCGATGGCATTTGCTTGCTCGACAACAAGTTTTAGTGGGCCACAAATAAGGCGTGTCAGCACGTACGTCATGCCTACCATGATAAGCAGAATAATCACGTTGCTTGCAATTGACGAGTTACTCAATCCATTTACAGAAGAAAGAATATGAGTTTTGTTACTGTCCATAGCATTTTTAAGTAGACGGATCAGTTCACCGAGCTCAGAGTCAACCGCTTCGAAAGCAGGTAAAGAGTTCGCCAAAATAGGGTGGGCCTTGCTTTTGTCGTTGGCTAGCATCGCTTCGTTGTACTGATCCATAGTGACCAAGTACTTTTTCCACTGACGCATAAGGCGCTGGTAAGTTTGTTGCTCTTCACCAGGCCAAATCGTTTCACCGTAAGAATCGAGCTCTTTGCTGATCTTTTCACGTTCGCGAATGTTGCTGGCAATTTTGTTTCTGATTTGGTCTGCGTCTTCATAAGTGTATGTCGCAAACTGAGCACGGCGCCAGCGAGACAAGTGATCTCGGATCGAATCTACTCTTTCCATAGCAGGAAGCGTATCATCGGTATAGTTTAAAAGCTCAGATTTAATGCTTTTGAGCTCTGTAGATAAAAATACGCCAAACGCAATGTTGACGATGGCAATGAGTAAAAACGATAGCGATATCTTTTTCGCTATAGAAAGATTCTTGATAGACATTAGTGATATACCTTGTTTTTCTTATGGTGTGTCGCCAAAGTAAACCACGTCCTTATATGTGATATATGTCCATTAAATTACTGCAACGAGTGTAAGCTATCATTATTTATTGATATTTTCGATAATGAATTGAGCTTTTTTTGAAAATAAAAAATGTCAATGATTTTATAAAGGTACGACCACATTCGATGCAAAGTTATCGGTAACAAAATATGATATTTCGTGTGAAATAGTGCCAAGAGTAGGGACTCCAATTGTTACAGATGTTACCGAGCTGAAGAGAGTGGTGACTACGATCCGCGTTAGTCAGGCGTTTACAAGCTAAGCAGTTACGGGCATCAACATGTGTGTGATTTAAAGTTGATGAAAGCTAACGAGTGTTTCTTGGCCTAATTGAATGCCAATTGTACCGTCTGGATCGCTTTTTAAGCACTTAAATCAAAAAGATAAAATTTATTGTTGACCAGATAAATTAATCCGTTAAAGTACGCCTCGTTCTCACGGCAAAGGTCGCTGAGACAGATGGTGTCTAACCCATCGCATGATTGCGTTGCCCTGGTGGTGGAATTGGTAGACACAAGGGATTTAAAATCCCTCGGCGTTCGCGCTGTGCCGGTTCAAGTCCGGCCCGGGGCACCATCAACATCTTTGGTAACAGAGATATAAAAATCAGAAAGGCGCCTTGGCAGAGTGGCTATGCAGCGGATTGCAAATCCGTGGACCTCGGTTCGACTCCGGGAGGCGCCTCCACTATTTCGAAAGCCAGTCTTAAATGACTGGCTTTCTTCGTTTTAAATCCATCATTCTATACTTGTTCACGCTTCTCTAAATTCCTCCCATGTTTTGATCACCATTCAATATTTTCAATGCACTAGTCATTGATTTTATAAATGTTAAATAACTCAATAATTGTATAGGGTGATTGGTGCTAATTTCTCTTCGATTGTAATCCGAACTTTTTGTATCACAGGCAGCAACTTGACTAGCGTGACCGTTGGCAATGCTTGGTGTGTATGAGCAGAAAGGAGGATTTTAGTCCTTAACGTGAGAGAAAAATAATGAAAACATTTAAATTAAAACGCACTATTTTACCTTTAACCTTGCTGCTAAGTTCATCTGCATTGGCTGCTGAGAATGGCACAATGATGCAGTATTTCCATTGGTATGTGCCTAACGATGGCACACTGTGGACTCAAGTGGAAAATAACGCTCCAACGCTAGCAGAAAACGGATTCACAGCGCTCTGGCTACCACCTGCATACAAAGGAGCGGGTGGCAGTAATGATGTCGGCTACGGCGTTTATGATATGTACGACTTGGGGGAGTTTGATCAAAAAGGATCAGTGCGCACCAAATACGGCACGAAAGATCAGTACCTTAGTGCTATCAATGCCGCTCACAATAACAATATCCAGGTTTATGGTGACGTGGTGTTTAACCACCGTGGTGGTGCGGATGGGAAATCTTGGGTTGATACTAAGCGGGTAGATTGGAACAACCGCAACATTGAACTTGGTGATAAATGGATTGAAGCGTGGGTGGAGTTTGATTTCCCTGGACGCAACGACAAGTACTCTAACTTCCATTGGACTTGGTACCATTTTGATGGCGTGGACTGGGACGATGCAGGTAAAGAAAAAGCCATTTTTAAATTCAAAGGTGAAGGTAAGGCATGGGATTGGGAAGTCAGTTCTGAAAAGGGGAATTACGACTACCTTATGTATGCTGACTTGGACATGGATCATCCTGAAGTTAAACAAGAACTGAAAGATTGGGGTGAGTGGTACATCAACATGACTGGTGTTGATGGCTTTAGAATGGATGCGGTGAAGCACATCAAATATCAATATCTTCAAGAATGGATTGATCACCTACGTTGGAAAACAGGGAAAGAACTATTCACGGTCGGAGAGTACTGGAACTACGATGTGAATCAGCTGCATAACTTTATCACCAAAACTTCTGGCAGCATGTCTCTATTCGACGCACCGTTACATATGAACTTCTACAATGCGTCTAAATCGGGTGGTAGCTACGATATGCGTCAAATCATGGATGGTACGCTGATGAAGGACAATCCAGTCAAAGCGGTAACCTTAGTAGAAAACCATGATACTCAACCTTTGCAGGCGTTGGAGTCGACGGTCGATTGGTGGTTTAAGCCGCTCGCTTACGCGTTTATCTTATTGCGTGAAGAAGGTTATCCATCTGTGTTTTATGCAGATTACTACGGCGCGCAGTACAGTGATAAAGGGCATGACATCAATATGGTCAAAGTGCCTTACATCGAAGAGCTCGTAACACTGCGTAAAGACTATGCGTATGGCAAACAACATTCTTATCTTGACCATTGGGATGTAATTGGCTGGACTCGCGAGGGCGATGCAGAACATCCACATTCAATGGCAGTGATCATGAGCGATGGACCAGGTGGCTCGAAGTGGATGTATACGGGCAAGCCAAGTACACGCTATGTCGACAAGTTGGGCATCCGAACTGAGGACGTTTGGACAGATGCGAACGGGTGGGCTGAGTTCCCTGTAAATGGTGGATCTGTCTCGGTTTGGGTTAGCGTTGAGTAATCCATTCTTGTGATTTTGATACAGAACAGGCAAATTTTGATGAAACTTTGCAGCGAATCAATACGTTATTTGATATTCATATAACAAATGAGTAACTTATATTTGAGCATTATCTAGAGGAAGATGAAGAATGGAATCTATTGCTGATGTATTGGTTGTGGCTATTGTGTTCGGTGCCATATTTGGGGGCGGGATAATTAAGTTAATCTTGAATCATCGTAAAGAAGTAAGAGCCTTGGAGATATCTGAACGTAATACAATGAGCCAAGAAGAACAAGATAACCTTAACAAGCAAATTGGTGACTTGAAGCGACGCGTTGAAGTGTTAGAGCGCATAGTCACAGATAGCAAATATCAACTTGAAAAAGAAATTGCCTCTCTGTAATTCACCACAAAAACGTAAAGCCGGCTGAGTCCGGCTTTTTAGTGCCTGTACATCATAGTTTTAGGGTACTTAGCTCAGCGTTCGTCAAAGAAGTCTTTATCGCGGATGTATTTACTCATAAAGTGATAAGAGAATGGTCGCATCAACCAACTAAATAGAGAACGTCCAAGTCGAATGAACGTTGGCGTATTCTCGTATATTCTCCCGTTATACAACCATAACATTTTGCCTACATGCCAATAGAGAAAAGGCACTGGCGGCATGAATGTCACGATGTCGATGTCGCAACAAATCCGGTAAGTTTTGTGCCCCAAACGGTAGCGTTTTTTGAAGGTCCAATCTCCAACCGCGGGCTGACCGAAAGTCACGACGCGTTTAATGCTCTTTGGGTATTTTTTCTCAATATAGTCGGCAAAAACACTGCCAATCGCGCCACCTGAAGAGTGACCAGTAATGGTGATTCTTTTTCCTCTAAGAATGAGCGGTACAACGATACCTTCGAGGCGCTCGAGCACGGTCAACCCCAACCGATCTTCATTTCGGCTCGGTAAACTTTCTTGAAACAGAAGATGATAGAAACCCGCGTGAATGCGGTAATTCAGTCCCAACCTTCGACAGCTTCTCGTCCACATCGCGAAGTTTAACAACCAATCACTGATACTGTGTGAGCCTTTAATCACTACGACCACTTCACTCTGTTTTTTACTCCAGAGCACACGAATCATAATCTTACCGTGTTCATTTCTAATGACTCGTTGCCCATTAGGATCGAATCCGTATTGAGTTTGTCTGAAGACGCGAGGATAGGCGAGATTACAGAGTACGGCATAGCGCTCATATTGGTATCGTTTTAATGGTTTCACGTTATCTTTCTTTATGGAGCCTAACGACTGACTGTAATTAATGAATATTAAAAATACGTGAACCTAGGTTAGTGCTGGTAGAGGCATTGTGTGTTGGTATCGTGGATGAAAGCCTCAAATTGGTCTAAGTGCGTTAAGATGGTCTGGCGCGAAGTATCGTGATGTTCACTAAGCACGTTAAGCAGCTTTTTCAGGGTCTTACGATCTTGTTTATTGAGGTTTACTGCCTCTTTGAGCTGTGCGAAAAATTCAATTTGACTTGAAGTGTCGTTAAAGTCACCGAGCTTGTCTTGCAATAGTTTTAATTGTTTCACGTTGTTTTTGTGCTGTGGGGAAGGGTAGAGTGCGGAAAACCCTTCTAACAAATAACGCAGCGCTTTGCACTTTATCCTCATCGAGTGAATCACGTTGTCACAACTTTTGCCCGAGATCTTGCGCCGTGCTTTGTCGACCTTTTTAAATTGTTCGGAGACTTTTTGGCTTGCGAAGAGTAACGCAGGTACGTTGTTATCCGCTCGTTCGTGTTGTGTACTTCGCAGCAGACTATTCCTGACCAAAGTGCAATGCGTTGTGTATTCTTTTGTCGCTAGCCAACGCGCAACTTTTGCCTGTTCGTAAGTACGTTCGGATTCTATAAAGCCAAAAAGCGGCTCAAGAGAGGATTTGTGGTTTGGGAGCATTTCAATGTATTGGCTTTTGTCCAAGATAAATACGTCCAAATCACGCAGCTTATTTGTTTTCTTCATCATTATTTTTAAATGAGGTTTCAAAATACGCAGTTCAAAAGGAGGGAGCAGTTCGTGAAGTAGCAAGCATAGTGAGCGTATGCGCCTCAGTGTGACGCGATATTGGTGTGTATATTCAGGATCCAAGTCTTGGACGATCCTCTGTTCCAGAGAGCGTGCATAATCAAATTCAGTAAGTAAGAAGTGGGGCACTACGAAGTCGAGTTCGGAATCAGTATGTAGCGGTAATTGAAATGATGACTTTCGAAACATGATGAGCGCTTATTTGTCCCCTGCAGTACGAGTTAAGTTTATACCCATACTGCCAATTTGTGCGACTTGTCGATTCCTCGTTGACATGAAGTGATGAAGCAAAGTAAACGAGAGTAAAACACGCTGATGTTCTTGTGAGCAAAATGATCGCCCTTTGTTCGTTTGAGTTGGCTTTTTAACCATTTGAATAAAAAAGACTAATTTTTTGTTGACCAGATAAATTAATCCGTTAAAGTACGCCTCGTTCTCACGGCAAAGGCCGCTGAGACAGATGGTGTCTAACCCATCGCATGATTGCGTTGCCCTGGTGGTGGAATTGGTAGACACAAGGGATTTAAAATCCCTCGGCGTTCGCGCTGTGCCGGTTCAAGTCCGGCCCGGGGCACCATCAAAATCTTTGGTAACAGAGATATAAAAATCAGAAAGGCGCCTTGGCAGAGTGGCTATGCAGCGGATTGCAAATCCGTGGACCTCGGTTCGACTCCGGGAGGCGCCTCCACTATTTCTAAAAACCGGCCTTGTGCCGGTTTTTTACTATCTGGTATTGTCAAACTATTCTAATACACAATTTTTTATTGAATAATTAATTTTTGTACAAATACCAACCTCAATTATCAGATAATCACCCTTTAACTGGTTTTCCTGAATTGCTATCTATAGCGTTATATTATCAATGTGATTTTAGTTCAATATTGAAAATAAAGTTGCGCATATATCCTGCTTGTTTCTCTATATGTCTCTAGTTGATATTGCACTGTATCGCTCAGTCTGTCTTGTAATCGAGTATAAAACTAGGTGAGCAAAAAATTTTCCACCACTTTAATTTAACGTAAATTTAACAATTCAGGATGGGTAATATTACTCAAGAATTGTTGAGGTATATTATTCGAATGACTCGTTATTAAGTTAATGAATTTAAAGGTTATAACTTTATGCGATGAAATTGAGGTTGTTTTAGTTCAATTTCTAATTGTTTGATTTTTAATGATTTAAATTGTCTGTAGTGCAAGTGATTTATTAAAGTCATTGTTGAATACAAAGGTTGTTCATATAAAACAATCATAAGGTTATTTTAAGTAACTGACAAAAATGGACAAATTTATTATTACACAAACTTAACCTAAATTACTTATCGCTCTGGTTGAATTTTGACCGGTTGCTTTGCTATGATTCCGGCTCTTATATTTTTGGTGGTTATCTTTTTATAACCATGTTGATGTATATAGGAACATATTTGGTTTTATAGGCTAGGGCATTTTATTGCCTAAAATTTATATTATTTTACCCTACCATTTCTGCTTATATTGGCGGGAAGGTGAACTAGTTATTAATTTAAAATTAGGTGAAGCAGTGATAAAAAATATTAAAATAAATAGAACAATCCTAAATAAAGGGTTGTCATTTTTATTAGTAATATTCGCTTGTTTACAGAGCATCCATTACGCCAGTGCAGCAGGAAGTACGACGGGACAGCAAAATACATTGGTTATCCTGCTGAACTTTAAAGAAAACCCAAATGAGCAGCCATTAACTTTGTCAGAGGCAAATAATCTAATCTTTGGCACAGTAAATGACTTCTACCGTGAAAGCTCTTTTGATCAAATGTGGCTGTCTGGGAAAGTCGTAGGTTGGTTTAATTTACCGTTGTCTAATCAGGTTTGTGATTTTACCGCTGTTCAAGATGCAGCGGATCAAGAAGCCATCGCAGCGGGAGTGAAGCTTGAAGAGTACGACCGTATTGTTTACTTGATGACAAAAACGGCATGTGGTGTCGCTGGATCGGCAACTATTGATGGCATGCCTTCACGCGCGCACATCAATGGTGATTTTTCTCCGATGAACATCGCTCATGAGCTTGGACATAACTTTGGTTTGCATCACTCTCGTGCACTTGATTGTGGCGAGCATACGCTTTCAGACAACTGTACGTTGCGTGAATACGGTGATACCTATGATGTAATGGGTGGTCCAGACATCGGCTATTTGAATACTTTCCAGCGCGAGCGACTAGGATGGCTAGAGGGAGAGCACGCCTCAAAGACACTGGAAGTTACTCAAAATGGTACTTACTCCATCGCGAATTACGAGACGACTAGTGATCAGCCAGTTACGATAAAAGTACCTCGTGGTACTGATCCTTCTACAGGTGCAAAAAAATGGTTTTACATTGAATACCGCCAGTCTATTGGGTTTGACGACTTTTTAGATGCTCGTTCTTACTCGTTCTATCGTGGGGACGTTACGGATGGCATCATCATTCGAAGTGCTGTAGAAGGCGATGGGCGCAGCAGTAATTTGCTTCACTTTAAAACTGATTCTGAATATCGTGCGGTTTTTGGCCGAAATGACTGGTTTGACCCATCTATGCCGGTCGGTGGTAGCTATACTGACCCAGACTCAGGTGTAACATTGAGTTTGGTGAGTGCTGCGAACGGCATCGCCGAAGTAAGCGTTGTCTTTGATGGCTCTGACAACGGTAATATCGGGACTTGTACTGTAAATGCTCCATCAGTGACTGCGAAAGCTGCAACAAACAACTCGGTTGCAGCCGGCGATGAGGTTCAATATCAGGTTACTATTACCAACAAAGATAGTGCAGATTGTTCAGCGAGCAGTTTTTCTGTAAACGCGTCAGTGCCAACTGGTTGGAAAGCAAGCAGCAATGCAATCACGCTAGCAGCAGGTGAAACCGGACAAGTAATGATATCAGTCGTATCTTCGGTTGACGCTAGTGATAAAGACTATGCTTTAAAGATGATCGTGACGCACGGCGAGGACTCAAGTCTGCAAACCGCAGCATCCGTGAATTACTCTGTAACCACTGAAATCTCACCATCACCAGAGCTCGTTGCTATTGATGATCAGGTGACTATGTCTTCGAAACAGTCGGTGACTATCGATGTGATGGCAAACGATATTGTTGGAGAGCAAAACTCTGCAAGCGTGGTTTCTTTTACTAGACCAAGCAAGGGGCGACTAGAGCTGTTATCAGATGGCACCCTGCGTTACACACCTGAGAAGAAATTCAAAAATAACGACAGCTTTACCTATACTATAGGTGATGGTCAAAGCAGCTCGACCGCTCAGGTCTCAGTGAAGTTAGAGTCCTCATCTGGTGGCGATTCTGGCAACTCTGGTAACAATGGGAAAGGTAAGAATAAATAGAACGATATAGTTCGAAAGAAAACGCCTGGCGAGTTAACGTCAGGCGTTGTTTTATTAAGTTGTAAGAGACTTTATTCAGGGCAGCTAACTGGCTCTGGACAAGTTGGACATAGCGTACATTCTGCAGACGCTGTTATCGCTTCTACGACAACATTACCGAAGATAGTTTCACCACTCGCATCCACAGTATCTGTAAACGCTCTGACTTCTTCACCCGGTAATGGAAGGCCTTCACCATCTCCTGGGATTGGCTCGTAGTTACCAGTAAAGTCGTAACACTCAGCAGGCGCAAGCATACCAACCTGGATTGGATTCGAGTCTTTGTTGTCGATTACGACAATGCCGTCAATGGTGACATTGGAGGTATTACATACACTACCACTGTAATTGACTTGAAGACCGTATTCATTAATACCAGTATCTTCAAATCGATTCACGACGACGACACTACAGTCTTTCTCTAGAGACAATGAACCAGGGATGTTTTGGCTTGGGCATTCCCAATCTGCGTTGTCAGAAACCGCAACACCACCACCAGTTTCAAGTGCTGCGCTTACTTCTGCGTAGTTAGTGATACCGTTTTGGTCAATAATAAACGAACCATTAAACTCTTGCGTTTGTCCGACGGCGAGCATCGCTAAATTGAACACATGGTCACCGGCAGCCATATCGTTGTCAACGGCTGTAGTGTCTGTGGCCACAACATCATACAATGCAAAGTCACCGGTGTTTTCTACAGTGAGTTTATAGTTGTATTTCAAAGTGTTACCATTGACAACATCACCAAATGTACAAGTTTTAGTGATTTTAATGTCTGGTACGCCTGGTGTGTAACAGAATGAAATATGACTTAAGCCATAGTATCTACCATTGTTACCCACAGGTGCATGTAGTAAGGCATCATCTTGATACAATAATCCATCTGTAAAGTAGTTATATAGGTTTCCGTCAGGACCACCTTTTACGAAGATAGCTTGCATAATCACAGGGCTATCACCTTGATCCCAACTGAAGGTTTTTGCCCCAGGTTGCTGATCAATAACCACTTCAAGCATGCCATCACCGAAAGTGCCGTCTGTAACTGGCTCAAGCTTGTATTCTATCAAACCATCGATCCCTGGAAGTAATTGTTGACAGGTGTTATTCCCTTCAACAAATATTGGTTGCACGCCTCGGCTTGAAGGGTCGCCAGCGGATGCGTAAACAATTTGAGAGCTCAGCACTAAGCTAACCGCTATGACCCAAGTAAACAGCTTAAACATGCTGCTGATATTGATCGCTGTAAGTATGTTCTGGCTACATAAAGTGGAACAACGGTAACTCTTATTGCCCCACCAAGAGTTAAATATGGTTTTCATAAAACCTCCTTGTGTAAGTGGGCTCGCTACGTCCTTGAGCCCACATACGTGATAGTTTTCTCACAGAGTTAAACTGCGCCAGTTGACTAGCATAGAGTGTTCCATATTTAACCTTTTGTATTTGTTGGTTATTTTTTATTTTTGTACAGAGGGGTGAACAGTTTGTTTATATTTTCATAAATGGTTGAGCTAAAACTTATTCGCTAAACGACTGAATATGTTTTAGTTAAATGAGTATTCAATTAGATGTGTAAAGGATGTAACACTATGCAAACAGGTGTTACACATCACCTTCACATTATTGGGAGTAGGTGAGTAAGCGTCTATTTCATATTCATAGTGGACAGTTTCAATACTGTCGCTTTTGCGCATCTGTCACAGGTGTAAACAATAAAGTGTCAATCTGTAACATTATCCTAGAACACGTATATATCTTTGTTATCGTAGGTTTTTTGTCTCTTTTGTTTTCTTTCTCTTTCTTTAAAATTGAACACTCTGTTCATTCTCTTCGCTGTTGAAAATATTTAGTTTAATAAAATCATAACCTTAAGTAGTGGCATGCTCTATGCGTTATAGGAGCTCGAAACGAAAGTTGTATCTCGCTTTCACTCTTTCTTAAAAGGCAATTAATGACATAGGGACCTTCGTCTAGCTTTAGAAGCGTTCTAAGGAGTAGGTTATGAATTCTTGTAAGTCAGGTATCTGGCATACGATGAAGAGCTTTCTTTATGCAATATTTACAAGCTTGCTAATAGGTAGCTCTGCATTTGCAACACCAACAGATGGCGTATTTGAGTTAGAAGCAAATGCTAATGCGATAGATGACTCTGGAGTAGGTGCCCCAGATGACTGGTCAACGCCGCCAAACAGTGGTGGAGCATTAGTATTTAGCTTTGAGAATGACACGGCAACACCGGATACAATCTTTACTGGTGGTAATAAAGACATCAAAGACATACCGGAACTTGGTTGGAAGACTGGTACGGTACTTGATAAAGGGGACATTCTTCATGCGTATGCAGCGGCATACAACATTAATAATGACCTTGTACTCACCTTTGGTGCAGACCGTTTTGGTAACAGCGGTGATGCCTTCTTAGGTTTTTGGTTTTATCAAGACTCAGTCAGTACAAACCCAGACGGTACATTCACTGGTCAACATATTGCTGGCGACCTTTTGATTCAGGTGAATTATTTGCAAGGGGCAAATGAGGGGCCAGAAATTTTGGTTCTTGAATGGGACACAACTTGTGCGAAAGCTGATAACAATAATCCACAAGATGGTCAGTGTGCTGCGACAAACTTACGTTTGAAAGTTAAGACAAATGCACTGTGTTCACCAGGCGCGCAAGATGTGTGTGCTTCAACCAATACAACTGACTCACCTGCACCATGGGCGTATACGCCAAAAAGTGGTGTCGAAAATGTCTTCCCTCCAGAAACCTTCTTTGAAGGTGGTGTAAACCTTACTGAACTTCTACAAACAGACACCTGTTTTAGCTCATTTGCAGCCGAAACAAGAGCATCAAGCAGTATTACCGCTCAGTTGAAAGACTTCGTGGTTGGTGACTTTGAGTTGTGTAGTGTTGATATCACCAAAACATGTAATCAAGCGGTCGTGAATGAAACAGAAGATGGTTACGTTTACTCATACAGCGGCGACGTGATTAATGATGGTGTCGGTACGCTCTACGATGTTGTTGTAGAGGACTTAGAAGCAGGTACTACACATAGCTTAGGTGCCATTGCTTCAGGTGACAGTGCTTCATACAGCGGCAGTTTTGAAAGTACAAGCAATGGTCTAACTAATACGGTGAAAGTCACAGCAGCTGCGACTCCGGGTGGCCAAGCGACCATTACTGATACCGCAAGTGATCCATGTGAGTCATTGAGCTTGTCTCCAATGATTAGTGTAACGAAATCATGTGAAAGCGGCTTCAAACTTACTGAAAACGGTATCATTGCAGAAGTGAGCTTCTCGGGAATGGTATGTAACACAACGCCTGGACTTACTTTAGTGAATGTTTCTGTGGTGGATGACTCAGGTACGCCTGAGGATGCTTCTGATGACGTGACAGTAGTGAATAATATCGAACTCGCTTCGGATCAATGTCAGTCTTATACTGGTAGTTATATCCCAACGGCATTTAGCAATGCAGAAACACAATCTTTCCGTGATACTGTGACGGCGGTTGGTTTCTTGAAAATCGATAATACTCAAGCGACGAATACAGCTTCTGCAGACTGTGATATTTGTCCTGCACCAAGTAACTAATTGACGTCTTTTGAATAAAAAGCCTGGAGTATTCTCCAGGCTTTTTTGTATGAATTGCGTGATTTAGTTCGGTTTCCCTTTACCGTTTCCACCACCATTCCCACCAGAAGTCGATTGTAAGGTGATGCTAATCGTCGCGGTTGAAGAAGATTGACCGTCACTGATCGTATAAGTAAATGAATCATTATTCTTAAACTTCTTCGAAGGTGTGTATTCAATGGAGCCATCGCTCAGTACACGGGCGCTGCCTTTGTTTGGCTTAGCGACCGTAATTGCAAGAGAGGTCGATTGTTCAAACGAGTCATTATTTAACTGCTCGATGCGAACGACGGATTTATCACTGATCGTTACGCTATCATTCACCGCCTCAAGTGGTGACGTCGACTCAGACAACACTGTGTAAGATAGCTCGGTTTTGGCTGATTGTTCATTTTCAGCATCTATAACGTCAACGGTTATGCTGTAAGAGTTCGGCTGAGCATCGCTGTTTGACGTAACCATGACCGTCGTTTCTGCACTCATGCCGGAAGGAACCGTCAACGCGCTTGCGTCATAATTCCATCCGTCAGGAACGCTTAAAGCCGTTGTATAAGTCGCGTCTGCACATTCTGTATTGTTCTGGTTCGTCACTTTAAGATTATACGCTAACGTTTCTCCAGCATTTGCATCAGAACCTGATAGTGGGGTTAGAGAGAGTAGAGGCGATGTCGCAACGCATTGCCCGGATTCACCACCAAATATGACACTGACCTGTGCGTTTTGACCATTAGCACTTTCCAAAGTAATCGACACGCCTGTTTTTGGATCGGTGAATGTTCCACCAATTGGAAGAGCAGGGTCTTCCCAGTCATTACTCCCAAATAATTGTTTGAAAGTGGAGCCAGGCTTCATGTGTAGCAAGCGGCTACTTTTAAGATCACCGTCTGTCGCTAGGCGCACAACCACACCTTCTGTCACATCTTGGCGGTATACGATGTACGAACGGTCACGTAAAAAGCTGTCGTAGCCAAGAGCTTGTCGATATTCAACGTAAAACCATTGGCGCTGACCTGTAATTGGATCGGTACCTCTTGGGATTTTTAAAACTTTTGATGAAGTACTTTCAAAGTCTTCATAGGCATCAATAGAGTAAACACCATCACTAGAAATGATTTGAGCAGGGGAGGTCTGCCACCCTAAGTTTTCCAATTGGAAGGCGCTAAAGTAACCCATATCGTAGTTACCCATTGTATCGTAGCTATCACCGTACTCTATGACACGGCAATCACCAGCTAACGTACCGTCTTTACAGTCGAGTGCGGAAGCGTGATGCAATCCAAAATTATGTCCTAATTCATGGGCGATAACTCGAGGCTCGAAAACCGCATTTATTGACGCTCTAGAGGGAGTTACTCCTTGACTACCAGAGCCTTCTGATGCACATCCAGTTTTGGTTGTTAAGTATATAAAACGGTCATAGTTTGATAGTTGATATCCCGCAGTTTCAGCCATTTTGTTGGCTTCCGCTGCTACAGCATCATCATCGCAAATTTGGTTTGATATCGGTAAGGTGAATGTTCCAGCAACATCACCAGATAGCCAAAGTTGCCCCTGGGACATTTGCGAATAGAAGTCGCTAACGGTATTAAAAACAACATGATGGGCGTCTTCTTTAGAGATCGGGATCTCTTGAGGGTTTTCTTGGAAATTGACGAGTACAACTAATGTTTTTTGTTCACCACTAGCCACTTGCTCAGCATAAACCTCTGATGAAAAAGAATATGCTGACACGAGGGTTACAAAGCCAAGAGCTAGCAAGCGTAAATTTGACGCAACAAAGCCCAATTGAGGGAGGATGACCTTCTTCAATTTATATACCTACTTAATATTTTGATATTAAATGAAATTACAAATTCATAATGTTTTAAATAAAATAAATACCGAGCTCTACCCAAATAGAACCAGTAATTATCAAGTGTGCATTATGTTTTATAAAGTTTGTTTTATATTTGTGTGTGTTTATTAATTTTAAACACGAGGCGAGATATTAGCAGAAGGGGTGGTTAAAATTCAACCATGTATTTCGGTTTTTATAAGTTCATGAATTATAATGTTTAACTACTTTTTACTGGTGGTTTTTATAAAAATAATAAGAAATAATATTGTATGCAACAAAAGTAGTTACAAAGACAGTAGTAATATTACACCGTGTAGTATGCAACACTCTTAATTGTTTGTTATTTCTTTTGTTTCCTATATAAATTACTTATTAAAAATAAGACGCTATCAATCCCATAGAGAAAATTGTCAAATTAAAGAAATATTAATTTCAAAAAACAAGAGACTTATTATATCTGGATATAGGCAACGCCATTTTTGCCATTTTTCTTTATCTCATACATTGCATGATCGGCTTTTTGATAAACTTCATTAAACTGTTGTTTTCCTTTATCAAATAGACAAACACCGATGCTCATTCCAATCGTTACTTTATTTAAGTCCTGATTTATCGCAGGAATGATGGAACTTAAGAGTCGATCACAAAGTTGAGATATTTCTTCTTGATTTGAATAAGAGCTTAAAACGACAAACTCATCTCCTCCTATGCGTCCGACTTGAGACTTGCTTGGCGCAAGCTCTGTTAAGCTATTGGCGATATTAATGAGGAGAGTATCACCAGTATGATGGCCTAGCTGGTCGTTAACTGCTTTAAAATTATCTATATCAACAAACACTAAGGCTGACTGCTGAGACGGCTTGGTTTGAGGTTGATGATTAAAGTTTTCCTCAATTGCTTTTCTATTTAACAGTCCGGTCAATGGATCACTCGAAGCTAACTTAGCCAGTTGCTGCTCATATCGCTTTTCTTTTGTAATATCGATATGAGTGCCCATCATGCGTAGTGGTTTGCCATCAGAACCATACTCGACGATGCGCCCTCGATCGTAGACCCAACTATCACTGCCGTCTTTATGAATCATGCGATGAACTACCTCATAAAGGTCGGTTTTGCCAGCTAGGTGATCTTCAAATGCACCCACCGCAAGATCATAATCTTCAGGGTGGAGATTGTTTTTCCACGTTTCAACCGTCGCGGTTAACTCATGGGGCTGATAACCTAGCATTTTGCCCCACTGCATATTGAATATCGTCAAAGTACCTGAAGGAATATGCTGCTCCCACAAACACAGTCCATTACTGTCGAGTGCAGCATTCAACTTTTCTTGTAGTCGCGCATTCTTCCGCTTCAGCTCTTCATTTTCTTTTTCTAAGCAGGCAATTTTAGTTAGATATTCTTCCATTTTGCGCATAATTTACGTCGTTTTCGGAGCGACAATATACGAAAAATACTTTGCAATTTCTATGATTGAGCTTGGAGATATAAGTATTGAATATGCGGTAAATAATAAAGAATCGGTGATGTTACTTAAGAGCAGCAAAGTAAATGCTTGGAAAAACAAAGAAGGAAATAGGGGATAAGCGAGGGGCTCTCCTGGTGCAAAGTCATAAATGAGGCCTTTGCACCGGGACTACTGAGGGTTAGCGGTTTAGTGCACCACAACGCTCAGGCTGGTAGGTGATATCGACAATTTCAATTGTCTTCACTTGATTATTTGGCATTGGCCATTCAAGTTTTTGACCAACAGACAAACCGATCAGTGCGCTGCCTACGGGCGCAAAAATGGAAATATCATCACTGCTTTTCAGCTCAGATGGGTAAACCAGTGTCTTTGTCATGGTTCTATCTTCACCTGCAAATTTAAACTCTACAGTTGAGTTCATCGTGACCACATTATCTGGCATTTGTTCTGGCTCAAGAACCGTCGCACGGTCTAGCTCTGCTTCTAGCTCAACAAGCTCCGCCGCGATGTTTGGCATTTTATCCAACAAAGCCGTGATTCGGTTCATATCTAAGCTTGAAATGTAGATAGAATTGTTTTCTGACATTTTATGACTCCCAAATAAAAGGCCGCCTCACAAACATGGGACGGCACTCTATATGTCAATTACGGTATCAATCATATGGATTTTATTCCATATGAACTAAATCAGATTCTAGTCTTTATAGTGCGACTTAGCTAGTAAAAGATTTTTGTTGTGAGACTTGATTTTTCTAAAACTTTCAGTCACTTCAGTTGTTCACCTTTAATAGCCTTGAAACGGCTAGGTTAAAACGAATGCTTTGTTTTTAAACAAAGCAGGGTTTATCGTTAGCGTGGTTTAACTCGACAATCATTGCCATTCTGTAAAAGCCAAAACTGTATAGCCCTTGTGAGCATGACTGCGGTTATCTCATTTTGTAAAAACTACCAACATCCGTTAATAAATTACCTTTTATTCTTCAATATCAAGATAAAAACGTTCATCTACCCCTTTAGGGCAGTTTGAAATTGTAATTGATTTACATCATGTATTAATTTTCTTTCACAATTAACAATGAGCTCAGTGATAAGAACCTAACCCTTAGGAATTATAATGAGCAAGTTGAAGCTAGTAGTCATCGGTAACGGTATGGTAGGGCACCGTTATATTGAAGACTTAGTCGAGAAAGCTGATATCTCTAATATGGAGATTACCGTTTTCTGTGAAGAACCTCGTGTCGCATACGACCGTGTGCACCTTTCCTCTTACTTTTCTCACCACACTGCAGATGAACTTTCTTTAGTGAAAGAAGGCTTCTACGAGAAACACGGCATCAACATGTTGATCGGTGAACGTGCGATTAACATTAACCGTGAAAACCGCATTGTTTACTCCAGCACGGGCCGTGAAGTTCAATACGACAAGCTGATTCTTGCTACAGGCTCATTCCCATTTGTCCCGCCTATCAAAGGTCATGAAAGCAAAGACTGTTTTGTTTACCGCACGATCGAAGATCTGAAAGCGATTGAAGCGTGTGCGAAAAACAGCAAATCAGGCGTGGTTATCGGTGGTGGTCTACTCGGTCTTGAAGCGGCAGGCGCACTAAAGGCACTCGGTGTAGATACACACGTCGTTGAGTTCGCGCCAAAGCTAATGGCTGAGCAACTTGACCTTGCTGGTGGTAATCAACTTCGTCAAAAAATCGAGCGTATGGGCGTGAACGTTCATACCAGCAAAAACACGCTAGAGATTGCAGCAGAAGGTAAAAATGCTCGTAACGTCATGCGTTTCGCTGACGGCACTGAGTTAGAGACAGACTTCATCGTATTTTCTGCGGGTATTCGTCCACAAGACAAACTGGCTCGCCAAATGGAGCTAGAACTTGGCCCTCGTGGCGGTGTTGCCATCAACGACCACTGCCAGACTTCTGATGAGAACATCTACGCGATTGGTGAGTGTGCGTCTTGGAATGAAATGTTCTACGGCCTTGTTGCTCCGGGTTACAAGATGGCGACCGTTGCGGTTGATCACCTACTAGGTAACACAGAAAGCAAATTCGAAGGCGCTGATATGTCTGCGAAGCTGAAACTTCTTGGTGTAAAAGTAGGTTCAATCGGTGACGCGAACGGTCGTACTGAAGGCTGTAAGAGTTACGTTTACCAGAACGAAGAGCAAGAAGTTTACAAACGTCTTATCGTTTCTGAAGACAACAAGAAGCTGCTAGGTGCAGTACTCGTGGGTGATACGTCTGACTACGGCGATTTGCTTCAATTGATGTTGAACGAAATCGACCTACCAGAACACCCAGATGCCTTGATCCTTCCTGCACACGCAGGCGCTGAGAAACCAGCACTAGGTGCCGACGCTCTACCAGAAAGCGCAGTGATCTGTTCATGTTTCGATGTAACCAAAGGCAAGATCGCACAAGCGGTTGCTGATGGCCACCATACATTGGGCGACATCAAAGCAGTGACTGGCGCTGGCACAGGCTGTGGTGGTTGTATTCCTCTAGTCACTTCTGTACTCAACGCCGAGCTTGCTAAATCTGGTATTGAAGTGAAGAACGACGTTTGTGAGCACTTTGCATACTCACGTCAAGAGTTGTTCCACCTAATCCGCATTGAAGAGATCAAAACGTTTGATGAGCTTCTAGAGAAATACGGTAAAGGTTACGGTTGTGAAGTTTGTAAACCACTGGCTGGTTCTATTTTGGCTTCTTGCTGGGGTGAGCACATTCTTAAGCCACAACTGGTTAAGCTGCACGACACGAACGATAACTTCCTCGGTAACATCCAAAAAGACGGTACTTACTCTGTTATCCCACGTATGGCGGGTGGTGAAGTTACACCTCAAGCACTGGGTGCACTAGCGAACGTTGCTGCAGAATACAACCTATACACCAAAGTAACCGGTGCTCAACGTATTGGTCTGTTCGGTGCTCAAAAAGACGATCTTCCAGAGATCTGGCGCAAACTTATCGACGCTGGTTTCGAAACAGGTCAAGCGTACGCAAAAGCACTTCGTATGGCGAAGACATGTGTTGGCTCAACGTGGTGTCGTTACGGCGTTCAAGATTCTGTTGGTCTAGGTTCTTACATCGAGAACCGTTACAAAGGTATTCGTACACCTCATAAGATGAAGTTCGGTGTTTCTGGCTGTACTCGTGAGTGTGCGGAAGCACAAGGTAAGGACCTTGGTATTATCGCGACTGACGCAGGGTGGAACATGTACGTATGTGGTAACGGCGGCATGAAACCTCGTCACGCAGACCTACTAGCAAGTGACCTAGATAAAGAAACGCTAATCAAGTACATCGATCGCTTCATGATGTTCTACATTCGCACAGCTGCGCCATTACAACGCACATCCGTTTGGATGGAAAACATGGAAGGTGGCGTTGACTACCTACGCGAAGTGATTGTTGAAGACAAACTTGGCATTAACGCTCAACTAGAAGCAGACGTAGCGAAGCTTGTAGATGAGTACGAGTGTGAGTGGACTGCGACCATCAATGACGAATCACAACTGACTCGTTTCGCACACTTCATCAACTCTGACAAGCGCGATGACAACGTTGTGTTTGTTCAAGAGCGCGAACAGCACCGCCCAGCAACCTTCACGGAAAAACACCCTGAAGCGAAAGGCGATATCCTACACGTAGCTATCACTGAAGCATAAGGGAAAGTTGATTATGTCATTTGAAAAGATTTGCCAAATCAGCGACATCGTACCGGGCACTGGCGTTTGTGCACTGGTTGATGGTCAGCAAGTTGCGGTATTCCGCCCAACACAAGCAGAAGAAGTGCTGGCGATCAGCAACACAGACCCGTTCTTCCAATCAAACGTGCTTTCTCGCGGTTTGATTTGTGAGCACCAAGGCGAACTTTGGGTAGCAAGCCCACTTAAAAAGCAACGCTTTAACCTGACAACAGGTGCGTGCATGGAAGACGAGCGTTTTAACGTGAAAGCGTACAAAACGCGCGTAACCAACGGTGAAGTAGAAATTTCTGCATAAGCTTGGTTTGCATTCCCTCCTCCTTTAGGGGAGGGAATGCACCGAGTACTTAGATTCAATAGACAAAGGCTTTCCAAGCGTCATCTTGGGGGAACAGGGAAGCGAGATGATGTCGACAGCAGTGGGTGTCAACGGGAAGCCTTTCTCTATTCAATCTTTAACTTTTTAACTTTCAATTTTGAATAAGGACACATTCATGTCTACAGACTTTAAACCTGCTGAATTCGTGCAAACCATGATCAACGTGGGTGAAGCGAAAATTAATACCAGCACTCGAGATCTTCTGCTTCGCGGCACGATGGCAGGCGTTATTCTGTCTCTTGCAGTGGTGGTTGCTATTACCGCGATTGTACAAACGGGCATTGGCCTTGTGGGGGCGCTTGTTTTCCCTGTGGGCTTTGTGATTCTCAGTGTGATGGGTTACGACCTTGTCACAGGTGTTTTTGGTCTTGCTCCTTTGGCTAAGTTTGCAAACCGCCCGGGTATCACTTGGGGTCGTATTTTCCGTTGCTGGGGATTGGTAGGTTTGGGTAACCTGATTGGTTCTCTAATAGTGGCTTACCTAGTGGCTATCTCTCTAACCGGTAACTTCTCTCTAGAGCTCAACGCGGTAGCGAAGAAGTTTGTCGCTGTATCGACTGCCCGTAGCCTTGGTTTCGAAAACATGGGCATGGACGGATGGATCACGTGTTTTGTTCGCGCTATCTTCTGTAACCTAATGGTGTGCCTAGGCGTGATCGGCAACATGACGGCACGTTCAGTATCTGGTCGTGTAGCGATGATGTGGTTCCCAATCTTCATCTTCTTCGCGCTAGTATTCGAGCACACAGTAGTAAACATGTTCCTATTCCCACTGGGTATGATCTTAGGTGCGGATTTTGGTATCGCGACTTGGTTGAACTTCAACCTTATCCCAACCATCATAGGTAACATCGTTGGTGGTCTTGTAATGACTTGTCTGCCACTGTACCTAACTCATGCGAAAACAGCGCCTTCTATCAACGTAGTTGAAGAAGAAGTAAAAGCAGAGCCTGCAATCGCAAAATAAACTGCTTTTTTCTGGCCCTACCTATGGAAGGTAGGGCTACTCAACTCATTTAACTTTCAATAGATATTGTATTGATTTAGCTATAAAAAGTAATAACTCCTTGGGGTAGTTTAAACCTTAAGTTAATAACGTGAGTGTTACTCTTTATATCCAAATTTCCGATAGGCGTTGATATGACTACTGCGAACTCATCTTTAAACAGCGGCTTTGTTTCTTTAGTTGGTGCAGGTCCGGGCGATCCAGACTTGCTGACGGTCAAAGGTTTGAAAGCCATTCAAGCGGCTGAAGTTGTGGTGTATGACCGATTGGTATCTAAAGAGATTCTAGAGTTAGCACACGTATCCGCCGAGATGATTTATGTCGGGAAAAAGCTCGATTTTCACTGCGTACCACAAGACCAGATCAATCAAATTTTGGTGGAAAAAGCACAAGAAGGTAAACGCGTTGTGCGCCTAAAAGGTGGTGATTCTTTCATCTTTGGACGCGGCGGTGAAGAGTTAGAAGAGCTTGCAGAATATGGCATCAAATACGAAGTGGTGCCAGGGATCACCGCTGCGGCGGGTGCAACAGCTTACGCGGGTATTCCATTAACGCATCGCGACCACGCGCAAAGCGTTCAATTTATTACGGGTCACGTGCAAAAAGACGGTCGCGAAATTGAGTGGCATTCGTTAGCGCAATCTAACAACACACTTGTGTTCTACATGGGTTTGAAGCAAAGCGGTCACATCATGGATAAGCTGATCACTCATGGATTAGATCCAGAGATGTCATGCGCCATTATTGAAAATGGTACGCGTCCAGAGCAGCGCGTGTTCCAAGGAAAACTGAACGAACTTTCTGAAATGGCTGAGAAGGCGATCAGTCCAGCATTGATCCTCGTTGGCAGCGTGACTCAGTTGCACAACAAACTAGACTGGTTTAGAAAATAAGTTCATCTAATGGTTAGATTTTGCAGGGGCTATGACGTCTCTGCATTTCTTGCTTACGCATTGGCATTTGATCAATCAAGTTGTTGATAAATGGCCAATCCGTTTTTGCGCCCCATCGGTATTTCTCTTGACCATCTTTACCAAGTAAAATTGCGGTATGTGAGCCTTTTTCAATTTCATACAGCTTGGCAAGCATTTTCAAATCAAACTCTTCTTTGAGCCAAGCTGGAGACGTATAACCTTGTTCTGTAATGACTAATGTGACCACATCTCTGTCTTCCAACTCGCACTCATTCATGAGTGTTTCTAGTAAGAACTGTTTAACGTATTCATCGTTTTCTGGAGCGAAGTAAAGCACACTCCGATGCGGCCAGTACTTTGAATGTGCTGGATAACCGAATGCTGTCGATGACAAGATACAAGAAAGTAGTATCACTAGTAACTTTCCACCCATGACAGTTCCCCTAGAAACCCAAATACCGTTTATACGTTAAGTTTAGTGGAATTGGCTCATTGTGCTTTTACCAAAACTGACTTAGGGTAGGCAGCAAATAAATCAAGCGTAGAAAAGATGAATTCAGAAAGAAAACAAAAGATCGCCATTTTGGTTGATGTACAGAATGTGTATTACACCTGTCGCGAAGCGTATCGCAGTAATTTTGATTACAACCAGTTTTGGTATGTTGCGACGCAAGGGAAAGAGGTGGTGAGTGCTCGTGCTTATGCCATCGCGAGTAACGATCCAAAACAGCGTCAGTTTCATCACATTTTACGCGGTGTTGGGTTCGAGGTAATGCTTAAACCCTATATTCAGCGTCGTGACGGCAGCTCGAAAGGCGACTGGGATGTCGGTATTACTCTTGATGCGATTGAAATTGCCCCTGAAGTTGAGGAAGTGATTCTCGTTTCTGGAGATGGGGACTTTAGTCTTCTGGTGGAACGAATTCAGCAGCGCTTCAATAAAACGGTGACTGTTTATGGTGTGCCTAAGCTAACATCCCAAACTCTGATTGATTGTGCCGATAACTTTGTCGCGATTGATGATGACTTCTTACTGTAATCACTAGCGTGACAAAGAAAAGGCGAGTCATTCAGGCTGTACGCTAACGTACAATGACTCGCCTCTAATTTATTGTTGATTTGGCTAATTATGAAGGAATGATCATTTGTCCTAACAAGTAGCCCAGACAGCAGGCACCAATCACACCAATCAAACCTACCGACATAAATGAATGGTTGAAGTACCACTTACCAATCTTAGTGGTACCTGACGTATCGAAGTTCACTGTCGCGATGTCTGAAGGGTAGTTCGGAATAAAGAAGTAACCGTATACCGCAGGCATTAGGCCGATAAGCAGTGCAGGATCTAGACCCAAGCCAAGACCGACAGGCAACATCATACGTGCAGTCGCTGCTTGAGAATTCACTACAACCGACACAATGAACAACGCAAGCGCGAACGTCCAAGGGTAGTTGGTTACCATCTCAACGATGCCAGATTTGAACTGAGGCATTGCGTATTGGAAGTAAGTATCTGACATCCAGGCGATACCGAAGATCGCAATGGCAGCCACCATACCTGATTTGAATACTACGCCGTTTGGTACGTCACGTGGGTCAGTTTTGGTTGCAAGCAAAATGATACCGCCGAAGCAGAGCATCATCATTTGAATCACAACGGCCATGCTGATTGGTTTCGCGCCATCCACTATGGTACGAATGTCCGGCCACATCGCGATAACGACGATAACCAAGATAGAAGCGATGAACAGCAACACAGAGTTACGAGCACTTGTTGGTAGCACTTCATCAAGAGACGTTGCAGTGGTGTTGAGGATCTTTTCACGCCACACCGGATCTTTTAAACGCTCTTGGTATTCTTCATCGTCTTCCAGTTCTTTACCGCGTTTTAGGCTGTAAAGTGACATCAGCAACGTACCGAATAGCGTTGCAGGTACAGTAACGAGCAGAATAGAAAGCAGAGTGATCTCGTGTTGAATATCGGACAGCTGTGCCAAGTAGTAAACCACTGCCGCTGAAATTGGAGAGGCCGTAATCGCGATTTGTGAAGCGACGGAAGCGGCTGCCATTGGACGTTCTGGACGAATGCCGTTTTTCAGTGCAACGTCTCCAATGATTGGCATGATGGAGTAAACCGCGTGACCTGTACCGAGCAAGAAGGTCATAAAGTAAGTAACAAAAGGAGCGATCAGGGTGACGCGTTTTGGGTTTTTACGAAGCACACGTTCGGCAACTTGCAGCATGTATTTCAAACCACCAGCCGCTTCAAGAATGGATGCACATGTTACCACTGCCAAGATTATCAACATAACGGTGACAGGAGGGGAGGTTGGCGGCATCTTAAAGATGAAGACTTCAATCACCAAACCAATACCAGATACGACCCCAAGGCCTATACCACCATAACGTGAGCCGATATACAGCATCACGAGCAAAAATAGAAACTCAAGATACAACATGTGGATTTCCTTATTCAAAACAGGGGGCTATATAGCCAAATTACTTAATTACATTGTCCCGATATTCAGAAAGAAAATACTTCATGTTGTTCACACTCCTTTGGATAAGAAACAGCAATATTCAATTATTGGCAATAACTCACGCTACACAGGGAAACTGTTAACACAGTTTTATCAGGGTGTTTTTATGCTGTGTATTTTTACGGTCATGTCAGCGCTAAATGCGAAGAGGTTTAAGAGTTTGTTGCTATTTATCGCATACGTAACCAGACCTTACGGGCGCAAAGAGCTTGAAAATAGAGACAGAGACCACTGATGAGAATAGGCTCTGGTTATGTGAACACAAAGGATAATAGTTTGCATTGCGATTAGTGCTTGGGTATAAAGGTGTCAGAATGACTACACCAACAATAAACCATCATGTCTGAGCAATTTTTCCCGCAACTATTTCAAACTTCGAGTGAGATTACGCCTTACCTGCACGGTGATATTGGCGAAATAGGGCAAGAAGTTATTCATATCGAAAATGATATCAATCCGATCATTCAAGGCCTTTACCAACAGTTGTCTGAGGCTCATCCGGAAGCAGGAAAAGCGTATTGGTTGACGAGAACGTGGGATTTGTTGTGTTGGCAGCCTGTTTATGTTGCGTTCATTTCTATTTACGGTTTCCACACGTTGCCAAACATTCGTGAGATGGCGCAGCAACTCAAGCCTTGTTTTGTATCTGGATATCGATTCGCTGACGAAACACATATACATGGTAAGCCAGAAGAATTAATAAAAGAGGCCGGACGTCAAATTCGAGAGTTGTTCGATTTCTACCAACAAGAAATGAGTCAATGGACGCGCATTCGCCCAGGTTTCACTCACCAATTGATGTCGGATGGGATCATGGCTTGTTTGATTCGTCTTCAACAGCGTTTTCCGCAAATGACCAACACGACATTGCGTGAGCATGCCATCTTGTGGTTACAGGCATTGGGTTTAGATGCCAACAGTAGTCATTCACTTTATGAGACGTCACTGGATCAGCCGCTAAAATTGGTCAGAAAAAGCTGTTGTTTAGTCTATAAGTGTGAAGGCAGAAAGCTTTGTGAAGATTGTCCTCGTTTAGAAAAAAATCGACAGTTTATGAGCAAGCATAATCCTAATTAACATTTGGTTAACTTATGTAACAGTGCTCGATTTGAGAGTGAGAATAAGTATCATTGCATGCTCTTGTTGACAACAAAAGATAAATACAATGATAAAAAGGACGTTTTCTCTTAATCTCATCGTACTTGCGATGAGCAGTGGATACGCAGTTAGCTCAATAGCTGCGGAAGAACTTCAACAAACATCAACACCAAGTGATGAACAAATGGTGGTCGTGGGCAGTGTGATGCCGAAATCGATCTCTGATATTCCAGGAACGGTTTGGTTTGTAGGGCAAGAGGAAATTGCCCAACAATATCGCGCGGGCAAGACACTTGGTGACATTCTTTCTGCGACCATTCCTTCGCTAGACGTTGGTACGGGTGGTCGAACTAACTACGGCCAGAACCTGCGTGGCAGAGCGATGTTGGTGATGATTGATGGTGTCTCACTGCAGTCTTCTCGCCCAATTAGTCGTCAGCTTGATGCAATTGACCCATTCAACATCGAGCGAATTGAAGTACTATCTGGTGCAACCTCCATTTATGGGGCTGGCGCTACAGGTGGTGTTATCAACATTATCACCAAGAAAGCTTACTCCGATGACTTGTCGTTTGAATCCTACGTGAGTGGCACTACAGGTTTTAACAGCAGCGATGACTTTGATTACAAACTAGCGCAGTCTATCTCAGGTGGTAATGAGCGAATTGCCGCTAGGGGTTCGGTTGTGTACACCGAGACACAAGGTGCATTTGACGCAAATGGCGACATTGTCACGCCAGATATCTCCCAAGGCTCTTTGCAGTACAATTCAACGCTCGATGTGATGGGATCGACAGAGATTCAAATCTCCGATGCCAGCAAGTTAAACCTTGTCGCACAATACTATGACAGCCAGCAAGATTCGCCATACGGCTTGTACATTGTTAACAATAAATTTGTTGATGTACGAGAGGGATTCGATTCCGATCGTGAACACGGTACAGAGCGAGTTCTCTTAAGTGCGAACTACGCTCACGACAGCGTATTCGGTCATCAACTGATTGGCGAGTTATCTTACCGAAGTGAAGACCAAACATTTACTCCTTATTATCAAGGTGCTTCTCAGCAAAAAACAGAGGTTTTTGCTGGACGTTTGGCACTGGCAAAAAACTGGGAATCATTCAACCTTGTTTATGGTGTTGATGCGTATTTAGACCGTTTTGAGAGCAATCAAGCTCTGTTCGATCCAACTATCGCGAACAACTTGGGAAACTTGATTAATAAAACGTACGCCGAAGTTGGTCGTTACCCAGGTGTAGATGTAACGTCTTACGCAATGTTTGTTCAAGGTGACTATCAAATTAATCAAGATTGGTCCGTTCAAGCAGGCTACCGCTATCAATACATGGACAACAAGATTGATGACTTTGTTGCCTATAGCGTACAAAAGAAGATTGCCTCGGGTAAGGGGGTGTCAGCGGATGCGGTACCAGGTGGCAGCACCGACTACTCTGTAAGTCTGTTTAATTTGGGCACCATTTATCAGCTTAATGATGAATCTCAACTTTGGGCAAACTTCTCTCAAGGTTTCGAACTTGCTGACCCTGCGAAGTACTATGGTCAAGGCAGTTATGATGCTGTGGATGCAAACGGGCACTATGCGTTGAACAACAGCATTAATGTGTCTGACTCAAAAATGTCAGGTATTAAAACGGACAGCTATGAGATCGGTTACCGTCTTGATACCAACTCTCTTGCGCTTCAGGCGGCAGGCTACTACTCGCTTTCCGACAACTCCATCAAGTATGATAGAAAAACGTTGTTGATTACGAATGTTGACGACGAGCAGCGTGTTTACGGTGCAGAAGCAAACATCAATTACTGGGTGACCCGCGATATCCTGTTAGGGGCATCAGGACACTACGTAGTTTCTGAGCTGAAAACCGATGGTAAATGGGAGGATTTGAGCGCAGGTAAAGCCAGTACGTCTAAGGCTAATGCATGGGCTGCATACTACCAAGATTCGTACTCAATTCGTCTACAAAGTCAGACGATGTTTGATTACGAAGATGACGCCAACAATAAGTTGGAGGGCTACACCACGTTTGATCTTCTGGGTAATGTAACACTACCTATTGGGCAGTTAGGCTTTGGTATTCAAAACCTATTTGACGAAGACTACACAACCGCTTGGGGACAACGTGCGCAGATTCTCTACGCAGCACACTACGATGCAGCAGCGTACGACTACAAAGGAAGAGGTCGCACATTCACACTGAACTACAGTGTTGAATACTAAAGCTAACTCTCTTCGAGTATCAAAAAAGCCGCTTAAAGCGGCTTTTCTTTTAGGCTTGATCTGTCTGCGCTGTGTCTACAACGTTTTCCGTGTGCTCTGAAGCTTGGTTTTGTTCTTCAGCTTCCATTTTTGCACGTTCAGCTTTGGAGATATAACGCGGCTTATTGCTCTTATGTAGCTTAGCGTTATGCTTCTTCTGCTTCGCTTTTAAGATCTGATTGATTTTCTTCTTGCGGTTCATGGTGGTGGTCCTTTAATTTAGCGGGGCAGGATAGTTATTTTTTTATCAAGTTACAACTAAATAAGCCCTTACGTCGGTCGCAAGATTCAAGTACGTTTCTATGTCCAATCATCTCTCGCGTTTTAATGGAGTCAAAATGAAAACACTGATCACTGAACGTTTGATATTACGTCTTGTGAGTGTGGATGATGCACCATTCATATTAGAACTTTATAACCACCCAGACTTTTACCGTTTTGTCGGAGATAAACAAATTCGTACTGAATATGAAGCGGCGCGTTATATAAAAGAAAACATGCTACGCATGCAAAAAGTTAAAGGCGTGAGTTTACTCGTAGTAGAGAAAAAAGACGATGGACAACCGATCGGTATTTGTGGGCTAGTTAAACGTGACACATTGCAACACTACGATCTCGGGTATGGTTTTTTACCTTCTGCTTATGGTTGCGGCTACGGAGTCGAGTCGGCAACCGCGGTGCTGGAATATGCTCGAGGGGAAATGAAACTCGATAAGTTGGCTGCCATCACCAACAATGACAATATTCGTAGTATAAGTTTGCTCAAAAAACTGGGCTTTGAGTTTGAACGAGTTGAGCAGCAATACGATAATGGTCGAACGTTAGAACTTTACACAATGACGTTGTGATTTTTGGAAGCTCATGAGCGATATTTTACTTGGCAAGCTCGCCACTGAATTTAAGACGGTAAAAGCCATGGTAGAGGTTTACTGTCACGATCACCATGGAACAAAAAGTGACTTGTGCTCAGAATGTCGTGAGCTGCTTGAATACGCAGAAGTTCGTCTTGACCGTTGTCCTTATGGAGAGAATAAACCTACCTGTAACAAGTGTCCGATTCACTGTTATAAACCGGACCCGAAAGAGCAAATGCGTTTGGTCATGCGTTACTCTGGCCCCAGAATGCTACTGAAACATCCCATCTTGGCGGTTCGTCATTTACTTCATGAAAAGCGCGCGGTACCGGAAAAACCTGCTGCGAACGCGTCAAACCGTCACAAACGTTTATCTAAACAAAAAAGCGAAGAATAAAAAAACGAGGGCGACATGCCCTCGTTTTCGTTGAGTAGAAGTTGCGTGGTTAGAGGCCAGCCGCCATACGCTGCTTAGTTTTACTCGCTGCAAGTAGCATGTATACGCCAGTCGCAACCAAAGCGGCAAACAAGTAGCCTAGTAAGCCGTGTTCTTGGCCCATAAATTTATCAGCCACAACCGGGCCAGCAACAGAGCCAATGCTGTAGCTGAACAGCATGACTTGTGTGGCAGAGACAATAAAGCGCTCATCAAGTCCTTCACAACCTAAGTTGATCGCAATTGGGTACAAGGCAAAAGTAGCTGCACCTAAAAAGAATAAAGCAGCAGCTAATACCACGGCTGACGATGAAATAAAGGTCAAACCGATCGAAAAAATACCCAAAATACAGAAGAACGCCATTAGCACTGTGCGGCTCATGTATTTGTTCAATGTGGTCACCATTGGTTGAACCAACATGCCACCTAGGATCACTAATGCCATCAATGTACCAATGTCTTGATGGTTGATTTTACGGTTAGTTAGCTCAACAGGCATTAATCCGTAGATCGCGCCTAAGGTCAAACCTGATACAACACAACCAATAATTGCAGCATGGTTTAGCTTGGCGATTTGCTTAAATGACAAAGCGGTTGATTCATGGCTGTTTGGTTGTTCACACTCAATAAACATCAGTACCAGCATCGCCATTAGGATCAATGTTGTAATCGCAACAAAGGGTACGCCGCCACTTACGCCAAGAACGCCAATACCAAATTGACCTAGAGCCGAGCCGCCGTACAGAGAAAGCATGTATAGGCTTAGGCGTTTTGCGCGTGATGCTTCGTCGCCCGACATCAACCAGGATTCAACGATCACGAACACACCAGCAACTGCTACGCCAGCAATAAAGCGCGCAACGAGCCAAACTAGGCCATTCGGGAATGCTGGTAGAGCAACGATAGTGAGCGAAAAGGCAGCCAAACAGCCAATAAATGCTTTGCGGTGACCAACTTGACGCACGACACGTTCAATAAACATCGCGCCAACCAATAAGCCGCCATAAAAAACACTCGCCAACCAACTCGCATAATCTGCTGAGATGTTGTATTCACCGAGCATGAGAGGGATCAAGCTCATTAAATAGCCCGAAGCCACCGCATAAAGAGACAGTGCGACGACTGGAACTGTAACTCGTGGTGATGCTGCAGGAACGACTGTGTTTTCCACTGTTTTGCGCCTATAAGTTAAATGAAATCTATGGGTTATTCGGCGCGAATATGAGGCTAATAGTTAGGCAAGTAAAATGATTAATTTAAGTCGTTTCGACAAATAATATTTGTTAAATAGATAGGTCGATAAGTTGCATAAAAACGCCAACCTACCAGTGAGGTTGGCGTGGAGGATTACTTATTAAGTGCTTGATTTAACCATTGATCAAACTGACTCTTAGGCAGCGCACCATTGATCATATCAACGCGTTGACCGTTCTTGAAAACCATGATGGTAGGAATGCTTCGAATGCCAAATTGTGCAGCGAGCGCTTGTTGTGCTTCTGTATCAATCTTTACAAAACGAGCCGTTCCTGCTTGTTCATGAGCGACATCCGAGAAAACAGGGGCAAAACCGACGCACGGATTACACCAATGGGCCCAAAAGTCGACGACAACAGGCGTATCACTTTGTAATAGAGCAGAAAAGTTATCTTGCGTTCCCTCGATAGGCGCGCCATCAAAAAGTGCACTTTTACATTTACCGCAAGTTGCAGGTTCTGCAACACGCTCATTAGGGACACGATTCAGACCGCCGCATGAAGGGCAGCGAGTTTTAAACGATGACATGACTTCTTCCTTAATTACGTATTGATGAAAACATGACTTACCAGTCAGCCTCATTATTTGTATACTTATTTTTTAACCTGCCGAAATAACGCAGAGCAGGTTTGTATTTGAGCCTAAGGTTCTAAGAAATTTTATTAAAATACAACAATAAATAGGTCTGCGATGACAAATTACTACGCTGAAATTACAGGTTGGGGGAAATGTGTACCTCCTGCCGTGCTCTCTAACGATGATCTTAGCACTTTCCTTGATACTTCAGATGAGTGGATTCGTACCCGCACCGGTATCGAAAACCGCCGTATTAGCCATGTAAATACTTCAGACATGGCAACCGTTGCTGCCAAACACGCATTGGCGCGCGCGGGCGTTGACGCAAGCGACGTTGATTTAATCATTGTGGCGACTTGTTCTCCGGATTCACTTATTCCAAACATCGCATCTAAAATACAGCAGAACTTGGGCATTCGTTCTGCGGCGGCCTTTGATTTAAATGCCGCATGTACGGGATTTGTCTACGGCCTTGAAACGGGCACACGTTTGATTCAATCAGGTAACTATCGCAACGCGATCATTATTGGCGCGGAAAGATTGTCTTTCTACATCGATTGGGCCATGCGAGATACCGCTGTTCTATTTGGTGATGGCGCGGGCGCCGTTGTGTTATCAAGAACAGAAAAAGAAACGGGTCTACTGCAATCTCAAATTGGTTGTGACGCTAAAGGTCGCGATATTCTATCCGTGCCAAAGTTTGGTACTTGTATGGATCGCTTTGCGGAAGACAACGGTTACTGGGATTTCAACTTTGTAGGACAAGAAATTTTCAAACGTGCGGTAAAAGGCATGGGGCTAGCTGCGAAAACCGTGCTTAAAGCATCACAGTTAACTACCGATCAAATCGACGTTGTTATTCCTCATCAAGCGAATATTCGTATTATTCAAACCCTATGTGACCTATCTGGGATCCCACACGACAAAGCGTTTGTGAACATCCAAAACTACGGCAATACTTCTGCAGCGACGGTGCCAATTGCATTGTGTGAAGCGGTAGAGCAAGGCCGAGTTAACCCAGGTGATAACATGCTTCTTGCTGCATTTGGTGCAGGTTTGACATGGGGGGCGGCAGTATTGAAATGGGGTGACCGCGTAACGCCAATTGGTGAAAGTGATGCGGCTCTGCCTGAATGTGAGCAATCCGCGCTAGAATTACTTGAGCGTGCCATTAAGCTGTGTAACGAGCGCCGTCGCGACGAAGCGTAACGGACACTCAGCGGAAATGATATTGAAAAGGGAGCGTAAATGCTCCCTTTTTCATGACAAGTTAATTAAGAGCTCATTAAAGCAGCTTAAGCCATAAAGCCAAGGTTTGAATTAGCGAAGTTGCGGATATTCGGGAACACGTATTCCAGTGCCGCGTTATCACTCACACCCATCCACTGCGCGAGGGTTGAGCCCACTTGATCAGCTGCAATTTGGGGTATGAGTCGACCTTGAGAATAGTCATCGTTTCCGCCCAATACTAGTTCAGGCCATGTGCCGATAGGTCGCTGACCATTCACCGCGCCCCCAATCAATAGTTGATGACCACCCCAGCCGTGATCGGTGCCGTTACCGTTGCTTGTCATCCGTCGACCAAAGTCAGACATTGTAAAAGAGGTGACTTGCTTGTTTAGCCCCAACCGCGTAATCGCACGATACATTGCTAAGAGGTTAGTCGCTAGATCTTCGAGTAGTACGGGGTGTCGAACTAATTGAGAATCGTGTAGGTCGTAGCCAGAGTGTTTAACGAAGAAGACTTGTCGTTGTTGCTTTAACACATCTTGGCTTGCGATCAATTTGTAGACGGTTTGCATCTGCTTGCCGAGTGTTGATGAGGTGAACAGCGGCGCGTCATCAATATGATTGAGTTGCTCGCTTAGCACGCGGCTCATCATCATCGACTCATCAACCATCAAATTAAAGTGACCACTAAAAGGATTCTCTGTTTGATGAGAAAGCAGTTGATCATAGATCCCCTTGTATAGGGGGTTATCAATCGCGGTAAGCTGAACCGCACGGTCTTTTTTCAGCACGGTTTGGCGGTGTTCCATCGCGCGTAACCAAAGCGAGTTCCCGTGCACACTGTATAGCGGGGTTATTTCTGATTCAGAAGTTAATACGTCCAACATTCTGCCCGCCCAACCCAAATTGCTAGATTCTTGCATACCACCAAGTAACCAAGCGTCTGTTTGTGAATTGTGGGAAAACAGTTGCTCGGGAAGTGACGCTTCACCTAGCTCAATCGCTTGTTTTGTAACGGGATGGTTGAGAATACCGCTATTGAGCACGATATTGGCATCGCCTTGTTCGAAAATTGAAGACAGCGCCTTTAGTTTGGGGTGTAAGCCAAGTTCTACCAGATTATCCGAGCTATCGGCGGTACGCAAATTGATAGGGAGTATGTCGTCTTTGGCGACAGAAAGAGCCCCTCTGACTTTGGCATATTGGTTATAGTGCGCGTCAGACAACGGCAGTACAGTGTTGAACGCATCGTTTCCACCTGCTAAATAGACACATATTAATGCTCGAAAGTCATTAGATGGCGCCGCGAGAGAATAACCTGGTAGACCAAGCGAAGCTAAAGCGCCCATCGATGCAGTGCTTTTTATAAAATGTCGTCGTGAAATATCCATAATCCACTCCTAATCCTGAATATAGAATTCATCGCCGGAAATGGCGGTAAAAATCACCAAGGCGAGCTTTGTTGTTGGCACATAGTCCTCACGATATTCATCTAACACGGTGAGCATGAGTTTTTTTAATTCCGCCGAGGCCGTTCCAGCAAAGAAGCGTTCGTTAACCAGCTCGACTAAGGCATCGTGATCATCCAAAAGAAGATAGAACTCGCCGAGATCGAGTGTGTAGGAATCACCGCCGCCTCTGCGAGAGCTGGTCAACATATAGTTGACCAAATCGGTATAAACGGACCAGTTCAGTAGCTCATACTCCGGAGAGCTAATACCAGACTCCGTAAACTCGTTAGATGGTTGGTAGTCAGGAGAGTAAAAATTAAATACGGAAGGAGAACGAAGAGGTCCTTGATTGGCGATATTCATCATCGTAGTAGCGTCTTCGTAACGTGTAGATTTGATTGTAAAACCCGCTGCTCGATGAAAATTAGTTAGGACCAGTATTGGCTCTTTCACTTTTATTGGCGGGGTATCTGTCATGCCTAGAGCCTCAGAATCGAGCAAGATGGCATGAATGACCGCGTTTAAATCTCCTTTTTCTCCTTCGCCATTGTTATTGAATACCGAAGCAACACGTGCGATGTACTCCGGACTTGGATTCGAAGTTACAAAACGTTGGATAAGTAGCTTAGAAACAAACGGCGCCATGTTTGGATGAGACATCAAAATATCGATCACTTTTGAAAGCTCTTCTTGCGCAGTTAAACCAGCAGGAATTGTGTTACCAAGCAATCGTTTCTCGCCATCATCGTGTCGGTGGCTGATGACTCGCATCGGTTCGACAAACGCTAAATCGGCATTTTTCCACCCAGTTAATGCTCGAGCGAGCTCTTGAATATCCGTTTGGGTATATGTGGGGATAGGCTTACCCGTTGTACGATCAAGCTTTTTACTGCCATCGATATTCAGTTCATACAAGCCTAGGGTGAACAACTGCATCAACTCTCGAGCGAAGTTCTCATCAGGTAATGCACCCGTCGTGTTGTTCTCTTTTGCGCTACCGAGCATGGACAAATAGCTGCCCATAACAGGATGAATGGAAACGTCATATAATAAATCTCGGTAGTTGCCAAAAGCGTTAGCAATCAATACATCATAGTAGTCGACTAGACCAGTGGGCTTACTGGAAAGGACACCGCCATAGCGAGAGACCACTAAGATCTGGCTTAATGCATACGCCATGCGCTGTCTGAGTTGATCATCAGCGGTAATAACAATTTGATACCAAGCGTTTTCTCGATTGGATTGTGCGCCTTTGGAAAAAGGTGTCCGATAGAGCGGTTGATGATAGGTGGCAGGAAGGTAGATTTGTTGAGATATCCAACTTTCCATCCCGACTTCTTCTACCTCATCAATTAATGTTGGTGTTGGCCCAAAAGTGCTCTGATAGAGGAAACGCGCAACGGTTTGATCGGAGGGCGTTAGTTCCATTTCTGCTGGTACTGAAGGGACGTAACTTAGTAATAAGATAATCAACCCTAGTACCCAACAAGAGATTTCATTCTGTTTCTGACGTCTCATAGTTAACTCGCTTACCCGAGGGAACGACTTAAATCCATTTAACGGGAGTGATTAAGCTCAGTTGAGCTAAATAATAAATTTAGAAAAATCAAGCAGCTGCAGGAACGAGTATAGTCTCTATAAGTGACTAACAAAAAACTCAATCTATGAATTTGGTACTTTAGTGCTAGATGTTTTTGATATTTATTTAGGTAACGTACTGATATTTAATATCACGTGAGAATAGGGTCAAACAGTGATATAGCGAGGAATGTGTGGTGATACTGCAATAATGCGGTCAACGTGAGAGTGATGCAATTATTAAGTCTGCAATATAACTTAAACTAATTTATGAGCTAATAAATAAAGTTGTTTTATTGGCACAAGAGAAAACCGCATGGGTGTTCTCTTGTACAAAGTAAAAGGATTATTTTCTAGCAAGCTTATGGTGAGCTCGGGAGAAGTGATCGGCACAAAATGCGCCGACAATTGAGAGTTCACCGGCCAGACAAAGCGCAGCTGCGACTTCGGCTAAGGCTTTCGCATTGCCGTTGCCGTGCAAACCCAAAATATCCAAACATGCCTTTTGCGTTGGAAGGCTAGTGCCCCCGCCAACCGTGCCAACCATGATGTTTGGCAAGGTCACGCACGCGTACAAGTTGCCTTGAGCGTCCACATCCATACGAGTGATACCAATGGCAGACTCTGCAACGCAAGCGGCATCTTGACCACACGCAATGTACAGCGCGGCAAGGGCATTCGCGTAATGCGCGTTTACGCCAATCGTCCCACTGAGTAAACCACCCACCGTGGTCATTTTGCCAAATTGCACCATAGATTCCGGCGTGGTATGCAGATATTTTTCCACTAACTCAGCAGGAATGGTCACTTCGGCGGATACTTTCTTACCGCGTACCGAGCGCAGCGTGTGCGCGTTTGGTTTTTTGTCGCCTGATAAGTTGCCATCCAAGAAGGCTTGCGTTGGTTTGATTGGGCTGGTCGCCAAAATATGATGGAACACTTCGTTTGTTGCGATGGTCACCATGTTTTGTCCGGAAGCGTCACCGGTCACGTATTCAAAGACCAAATAAACGTGGTTTCCTTCGATATTTACATTGATGTCTTTGAGTTTGCCATGTGAGGTGGTGGATTCCGTTATTTGACGAAATGCGTCAAACTGGGTCACAACCCAACTGACGAACTGACCCGCATCGGCAAGGTTATTAAAGGCGAACACTGGCGTTCGGCTCACCCCTTCACTCAGCAACAATGCGCTCGCGCCACCAGCAGCGGTAATAAGATTTGCGCCACGGTTGTAGGAAGCGACTAACGCGGCTTCTGTCGTTGCGAGCGGAACCAAAAAGTCGTCGTTCGTATACAAACCGTTGACGCGTAAAGGACCTGCGATGCCGACCGGCACATTGACAGTACCAATGAAGTGCTCGATGTTGTTGGAGTAAGCGTCGCAATGTGACTGTGTGAAAGGATCAAGAAGATGATCTTTATTGGTCACTTGTTCCAATACTTGCCAACGGCGCGCCAAATGCTTATCCGATAGGCCAGGGCTTAAGCAGAGACGTTTCTCTGGCTTGTGAAACTTCGGTTCTAATGCCGATTGAATCTTACTGCTGGTTTCGATATCGGAAAGGGCGGAGCTTTGAACAGGGTTATCTTGGTTTAACTTCGGCATACAAACGTTAACTGAAAAATCGAACCAGAGATTGTAGTGATTGGGGCTTTGATTACAACGTTGATTATACGTTTTGCAACAAATACCACTGTGTGAGCGCCTTTGTTATCCAAGTAATTTGATATTGGAGCGGAGGATTTACCAGAAATAAATGGGTTTTGACAATGAGTGCTGTAGTGAACAGAATAATCGGGGGTAGAGAACTTAGATGGCTTAGGCCGCTGCGGATTTGAGTCGAAAAAGTGTAAGCATGAGTACCTTAAAAGCGGACTGGCTCAATCTATGAAAGGAATAAATTGTCTAACCCAGTCCCTTGGGTCAGACGCTAGTTTGAATCAGTTGTTCAAAAACTAGTTGAAAGCGCGAGCCACACGTCCCGCACTTTGAATGCGATAATGGCCAACGTAAGCAGGAACAAATACAGATTGTCCTTTCGCGGCGGTTAACGTCTCACCGTTATCACTGATGAGTGTCAGTTCGGCATCAATCGCCATCAAAATCTCTGCGCTGTTTGCCTCAACCACGTCGTGATTCGGTTGGTTAATAATGCTGAAACTAAAGTCTGCGACTGGAACGGGGTAAAGGCTCTGGCAACCATTGGCATTGGGTTCTAAAACAAGGCTGTCAAAAGGCTTAGGCACAAAATCTGTGCATTTAACCAGTTCTTCAACATCCATATGTTTCGGCGTGAGTCCTGCACGCAAAACGTTATCTGAGTTCGCCATGATCTCTAATCCCGTACCTTTAATGTAAGCGTGTGGCGTTTTTGCGCTAAGGAACATCGCTTCGCCAGGCTGCAGCGTGATGACATTCAACAGTAATGGCGCAAACAAGCCGACATCGCCGGGGTATTGAGTGGATAGATCCAAGATGAGCTGGAAAACGTCGCTGTCAGTGCCTTGCTCCGATTGACGTGAAGCGTGGGCAAGAAGCTGTTTCAGTGCTCGCTCTTTTGTTTCTCCTTCCATGGTCAGAATGTGCACAAAGAAATCTCGCAAACCTTGTGAGTTGATTTCGCGTTTGAATGCATCTAATGGCGCGCGTAGCTCATCGATATCACAAAGGCTAAATGCCTCAATAATCTCGGCATACGAGCGAAAACCGTTCATGGCTTGGTAACTTGTCAGTGCGTATACCAACTCAGGTTTGTGGTTTGGATCTTTGTAGTTACGATGGCTCGCGTTTAGTGGGATGCCAGCACTTTGCTCTTTTTCGAAGCCTATTTCGGCATCTTGTTTGCTTGGGTGAACTTGAATCGACAGTGCATGTTCGGCCGCTAAGATCTTAAACAGAAAGGGCAGGTCGCCAAATTTCGCTGCGGTTTCTGCTGATAAGTAAGCGGGTTGGTTTTGTTTGATCAGTTCAGACAAAGGCAGCGTGTTTTGCTCAATCTGAACTTCAGAGCAGCCGTTTGGGTGAGTCCCCATCCATACTTCTGCTTGAGGCTCATTCGCTTCGTTAGAAAAGCCAAACAAATCGTGAATAGAAGAGGTGCTTCCCCAAGCGTAGTTTTGGATTTTGTTGTTCATTTGAAAGAAGCTATGCGATGAAATAGTGTTCAAATTCATGAATTTTTCCCATAGTTAACCCTCCGAACTTAATCGGAAGAAAAATTGAGCAGAGATACGTTAAATAAGGATGGCGAGCGTGGTTAGGTCACTCGCCAATTTGCCCGAAGGGCGATAAGTCGATTTACAATCGAGGTTTTGGGTCGAGTGGTTTTCGTGATGGTTGCGCTTGCAAAAATGGCAGCAACAAAAGGCCAATAACGGCTGCACAAACTGAAATGGTGATGAAGAAACCCGTCCAATGATATTCTTCAAGAATTAACGCCAATGGATAACCAGACAATGCTGCGCCCATGTAGGCGAACAAGCCCACGAATCCTGTTGCCGCGCCGGCAGAATCTTTGTGAGAGCACTCCGCCGCCGCCATACCGATCAGCATTTGTGGCCCAAAGACAAAGAAGCCGATGGAGAACAATCCCGCCGCTTGGAATGCAAAGTTGGTCAGAGGCATCAGCCAAAGCGCGGAGACAGATAAGAAAATCCCAATCGCGAACAGCAAGTTCATTGGCCCACGGTTACCGCCAAAGAGTTTGTCTGAGCCCCAACCCGCAACCAATGAACCAACAAAACCACCTATTTCAAACATCGACAGAGCAGCGTTGGCGTTAATCAGGCTATAGTGATGCTGCTCGGTTAAATACAGGTTTCCCCAGTCGTTTATTGCGGTTCGGACGATGTAAACCAACACATAACTGAACGCGAGCAGCCAGATGTATTTGTTGTTAAATACGTACGATTTCAGAATTTCGCGGTAGGTGAGGCCACGTCCGTAATTTTCTTGCGCAAGTTCTAGCGCGTCGTTGCGCCATTGTCCGACACTTGGTAAACCCATTGTTGTGGGTTTATCGCGCAATCGCCAACAAACGAATAGACCGAGTAATACCCCGATGATGCCGGGTAGAATAAAACCTTCACGCCAGCTGTAGTGCAACGTTAAATAGCCCACCAAAATAGGGATCAGCGCGCCACCAACGTTGTGTGCGGTGTTCCAAATCGCCCATAAGAAGCCACGCTCGGAACGTGAATACCAAGTGGTTAACAGCTTCGAGCATGAAGGCCAGCCCCAGCCTTGGAACCACGCGTTTAAGATCCACAGAGTAATGAAAGCCGCGAGTGAGCTAGAAAAACCGAACGCGATATTGACCAGACCTGTCGCAATCAAGCCTAGCCCCATGAAATAACGAGGGTTAGAGCGATCCGAAATCGTGCCAGAAATAAACTTCGAGCAGCCGTAGGTGATGTAGAAAAGTGTACCGATAAGACCCAAATCGCCTTTATCTAAGCCAAGATCGGTAATCATAGCTGGTGCGGCGTAGTTAAAGGTCTTACGGGTAAAGTAAAAACCTGCGTAGCCGATGTACATCCCCAACATAATGTGCAAACGCCAATGGTGGTAACGCTGGTCGATTTGCTCCTTGCTCAGACTCGGTTGAGTAAATTTAGGTGAACGTAAAAATCCAAACATCTTGAGTTACACCTTAGGTAAAGTAATGCTGATTTGTGTGCCGATCACTTGATCGCTGGTGGAGTAGATAACCATTTTTCCACCTAACGCGTGCACACGCTCTTGCATGCCGCGAACGCCCATGCCTTTCATGCTGTCCTGAACTTTGAAGCCGACACCATCATCGTGAATCATCAGTGACACCGCAGCTTCTCCAATTGTCAGTTCAATATTGATCAACTGCGCTTCTGCGTACTTGGCTGCGTTATTTAATGATTCTTGGCATAAACGGAATAGGGTGACTTTGAGTGTGTCACTCAGGCTGGTGTAATCGCCCTGCCAGTTCAGTTGAACGTTGGTTCCGTGATTGGCGAACTCCATTTCTCGCGTTAGTTGCTCGACGGATTCTTTTAAGTCCAAATCATCCAGCATTTTTGGTCTTAGCTTGCTTAACAGTCGCTTAGTGGTGTCGTACACGTTGAGGGAAAGCCCTTCGATCATGTCGGCGCAACCCACGCTTGTTTCTGCGTTATTTACCCGCTTAATGATGTTGGCTTGTGTGCGGATCGCCGTGATGTTCTGGCCGATTTCGTCATGTAGCTCGCGCGCAATATCGCGTCTTACGGATTCTTCCGCTTTGATAAGCTGGCGAGACAAATTCTGATTGCGTGCAAGTTCGCCGCGCAGTTTGTGATTGAGGTCTTTTTGTTTCTGAACCCCTAAACCGAGCATAATGCCGGTGATGGTTTGCGCCGAGAGAGATAATAACAAATCGGTGATTTCTAGATTTGATACGCCGCTGCGAGCCGCAATCAGCGCAATGCTGTTGAGCATGGTGGCGAGTAGGGCCCCTTGCCAGCCGTAACGCAGAGCAAGCACGATGATTGGAATCGCCATACAAAATGGCGCAAATCGTTTTAGCTCTTCAGGCAAACTGGTTTGCACCAAAATACTGCCGATCAAAAGCAGCGCATAAAGCACGATATGACGCACCTGAAATACAACGGCATTACTAAGTAGGAGAGAGCTAAGCGGAGACCAACGACTTTGGAACAAATAACTCCATAACAAGTAGCACATAGGCACCACGAGCAAGCCTCCAGAAATGCTAGCCAGCCACACCATGTAAACCGAAGGAACGTGAAAACCAACGGCCATCACATTAATAAACGCGCTTATGATAATGACAACGCTCATCACGGCTAAATGGCGGTTTTGGTCTCCGTAGTAGTATTTTTTCGCAATCAGAGTGACCGGGATACTGGCAATGCTCGCAATCAGCACGGTAAGCCACTGCGGTTGACCCAGTAAGATCGCAAGTGCGATGGAAAGCCCCCACTCTGAAAGATAAATCGTTGGCCAATAAGCGGTGCGAGTGTGCAGGGCGACACCTAATCGTAAAGCGAAAGGAAACAATAAGATCGCCAGCTCGGGATCATTGACAAAGTAATAGGCAATCACCCACAAGCAGAACCAGGCGCAAGCCATAACAAAAAGTCCGCAAATGGTGGTAACAGCATAAGCTCGCATTAAAAGGACTCTTGAGAAAATAGTTTGGCGAGCTCAACGTTGTTTTTCACGCCGAGTTTGTCGATGGCATTTGCACGATGCACATGCACGGTCTTGTGGCTCAAGCCAAGCTCTGCCGCGACTGACTTTACATCTAACCCGGTAGCAAGTAGCTGACATACCTCGTTTTCACGTTTTGTCAGTTGGCATAGAGAGGTGGTGTTGTCGCTAGGCGTTGCAAGTTTAAGTGCAATATCTGATGTGAGGTAACAGCCGCCAGAAGCACTGGTTCTCACGGCTTGAATAAGTTCGTCTGGGCTACAGCGTTTACTAAGATAGCCTTTTGCTCCTAGCTTTAGTGATTTTTCCACCATCGCAGGGGAGTCATGCACGCTAAGCATCACGCAGGCAATGCCAGTTGGTATTTCGCTAAGAAAGTTTAAGCCGCTTTCATCTGGCATGGAAATATCTAGGATGACGACGTGTGGGTGTACCGCAGGCAACCCTTTGCGCGCTTCTGCGACAGAACCAAATTCACCAACAACGGTAATATCACTTTCTAAATTTAATAATTGTGCGAAACCAGAACGCACGATGACGTGATCATCAACTAGAGCAACATGAATCATTATTACAACCAAATAGAGCAGACGATTAACAACAATAAGCTCCAACAGGAGCCAATAGAAAAACCTTTAATGATACTGAATTGAACAACTCATTTTAATGATCTTGCGCGCTTTACCGAAGTAAAGCGCGCAGAGAAGTTAGGCTTGGTTTTGTGCAAGTTGAAGCTTCTTCGCGTGTCGAATCTTCTTCTCTTCCGCGATAGCGACGAAAGCAAGCAAAACAATACAAATCATGGCGGAGGTATCTAGGGCTGCGAAGGTACCTTTCCAGCCTGTTAGACCGAAGATTGGTGTACCGTCTGCAATCATACCGAGACCAAGTTTCGCGAAGCTGTCACCGATTAGGTAAGCGAATGTACCTTTTACGCCGTCAGCCACACTGATTGCTTTTTTAGGGACAAAACCAACCGCGGCAACACCGATAAGAAGTTGCGGACCAAACACCAAGAAGCCCAATACAAATAGAGAGGCCAAGTACATGAACTCGCTAGTGGCGTGCTGGTAGAACTCAAGCGATACGATGATCAAACCAAGAGATACACAAGCAACCAATGCGCGGCGACCGTTTGCTAGGTCAGACAGGTAACCCCACATCAACGTACCCACAAGTGCACCGACTTCGAACAGAGTAAAGCCAGAGATTGCCGTTTCTTTTGACAGGCCAAGCTCTTGGTACGCGTATACCGTTGACCATTGGTCGATACCGATACGAACGATGTAAAGGAAGATGTTTGCAAAGCAAAGTAGCCAGATAACTTTGTTTTTAAGAACGTATTCAACAAAGATTTCTTTCTTGGTCATCTGGTTTTCTTCAGCGGCGGTGTCTTCTTCACTCACTGCTTCATCGAAAAGTTCTTCTACTTTACCTAGACCGTAAGCTTCTGGTGAGTCGCTACCAAAGCGCATACCGATAAAGCCAACGATGATTGCGATGATAGAAGGGAACACGAACATGCCGATTACGTGGCCGTCGAATAGGTAGTTAGCACCGAAAAGAGCAACACCCGCTGCGCCCGCACCACCAACGTTGTGCGACATGTTCCACAAGCCTAGGTAAGAGCCGCGTTTGTTACGAGGTGTCCATTTTGTAATGGTTGAGTAACTAGAAGGGCCACCAGTACTTTGGAAGAAACCACTCAGAGCGTAGAAAGCCACCATCAAGAACAGGCTTGCACTACCGCCGCCCATGCTGAAGCTGAAACCAAGCATGGCAAGACCAGAAAGGATCAGCATAAAAGGGAGGAATTGCTTGGTGTTCTTACCGTCAGCGTAGTAAGACACAACGGTTTTACCGATGCCGTATGTGATGGAGAAGCCAAGGCCAATAAGACCTAGGTCTGTCATGCTCAAACCGTAAGTTGAGATCATGTCGTTTTGCGCGACATTGAAGTTCTTACGAATCAAGTACATGGTTAGGTAGCCGATGAATACGACCAAGTAAGATTGGATGAACGGTTTAAACCACATCTTTCTTCTAACTTCGACAGGAAGATCGAGGGTCGGCTTCCGCACCTGTTCGAGGAATTTTAACATGATGAACTCTCTTGTAATTGTTTTAGAAACACAACGGAGACCGTTATGCGCTCTTGTTACCTTTGACTGAGCGGAATTCTAGAGAGTGGTTTTGTGAGGCACATGAGATGGTTGCCTAGATCGGCTAGGAAAAATTCCTAGAAGTGCCTAGGAAGGCGGAAAAGCGTGAAAAGAGTCACACAAAATCCTTACTAATTTATGGGTTTTTGACAGGGTTCTTATCGGATTGGAAAGCGTTCAAATGCAAGCGGGTTAATATGCGTAAGCTTAGTGCAGACAAGGGGTGAGCACGTTTGGTTGGAGAGAATAGTGTCTTGTCGCTAAGTATCAATTGGGAACGAGAAGCAAACAACAGAGACCCAGAGGTCTCTGTTAGAAATATTAGGAATTCGGCTAAGTTGACGTGTTAAGGCGCAGGGCTGTATAGACGCGGCGAGCCGTGTTTTGGTAAGTGAATTAGGTTCAAATGGTTTCTTCTTGCCCATTCGACGGTTAACGCTGTAGGTGCAGATAAGCAAACCAGAGTGGGGATGCGCGCGCGAACGGCTTTGTGGATCAACTCCAAGCTGCAACGGCTTGTCATGATAGCGAAGCCACTTTGAGGCTCGATGTGATTGTTGGCCAATGCGCCAATCAACTTATCTAGCGCGTTGTGACGGCCGATGTCCTCTCGGCACAACTTGATGTTGCCTTGTAAATCTGCAAATAAAGCGGCGTGTAACGCGCCAGATTCACGTGCGGCTTCTTGATGCAGTGCGACTTTGTCTCGCAGCCCTTCAAATACATCGGAGCGCGGAGGAAGAGACGGGGTCAGCGGCGCCAAATCAGGCAAAGCTTGTTCAAGAGCCTCGACGCCACAAATGCCGCATCCTGTTGTGCCAGCAAGATTTCGGCGTTGTGTTTTTAACGCCCAGAAAGCGCGGTTGCTGATTTCCACTTCCGCATAGTGAGATTCGTGATCGCCACCAATTTCAATGTCTTTGATCTCTTTGAAGTCGTGGACGATGCTTGTGCTTAAGCTAAACCCTTTCACGAAGTCTTCCAGATGGCCTGGCGTCACCATCATGACCGCTTGGCTAATGCCGTTGTAGCTGATAGCTAAAGCGGACTCGCTCGCCAACGACATTTGTTGCACTGGGCGGCCATCAATCAATTCTCGGTAATTGAATGCACTTGGTTGAGGTGGTGCTTGATTGAAATCGGACAGTTCAAAATAAGATTGAGTAGTACATCTCATGAAATCACCTCATAAGCCGTTGTGTATGCCAAAAATTGACGTGTGGATTGTTGTTATCGATTGAATATGCTTTTTGCTTCTGCGAAACACTGATCGGTTAGCGCGGAGAAGGGTTCTTGTTTTCGCTTTAACAAACCTAGCGGGGCGTGAACGGCGGCTTCTTCGATAGGAATAATGCGAAGCGTATCGTTCAACTCTTCCAATCCACAATTCAGCGGCATAATGGCGCAACAAAGGCCACTGGTTACTGCTTGGATCAAGTGAAAGGTGGAGTTACTTTCAATGACGGTTTGTGGAACTAGCCCTTTACTCACAAAGCTAAGATCAATCGAGTGGCGATAGTGCATGCCCTTCGAAAGCAGCCCTAGCGGAATGTTATTGAGTGACTCCCACAACACTTCAGATTCGGCAAAATCAAAATGACGCTCATCGAATAAAACGCCAAGTTTGGTCGAATCTAGCTCGATAACATCGAAGTAAGCGGTGTTGACTTGATCGACATAACACATCCCCAAATCAAGCTGATTGCGATTGAGTTGGTCTATGATCTGTTCGGTCGTCATGGAGAGTATTTGAAAGCGTAACTCAGGGAACTGTTGAGCTAATGGTTTGAGCAATTGCATCGGGTTTTGGCTGGCGAGTGGCACCATTCCAAGCCGAAGTGAACCGACCAACTGACCACGGCAGTTGGCGGCTTCGGCTTGCAATCCATCATGAGCGGCTAAGACGGTTTTTGCCCAAGCTAAAATGCGCTCTCCGGCTTCAGTAAATCCTTCAAATCGTTGACTTCTCTGGATTAATTCGAGGTCGAGTTCTTCCTCTAAGCTTCGGATTCTCATGGACAAAGTAGGCTGCGTAATGTGGCACAATGCGGCGGCTTGACCAAAGTGTTTGGTCTGTTCAAGTGCGATGAGATATTTCAGTTGTTTGATATCCATAATGGATTGTTCACCTTACGTTGTGAGTCACATGTACGGGGAACTCCCTAAAAAAGGGCACAGCACTACCGTACTTTTTAAGCGCTGGAGCGTTTTAACTGGGAAATGGAAAACCAAAACCAAGTCAAGAATAAAACCACACTCAAAATTGATCTGAATCAAGGCTATTCCTGATATTAATTAGGGTCAAATTTAAAGTATCTATAGTGTGATAGATACTATCTATTATCAAGAATGCCGATTTTATTGAGTTCGTTAAGCTAACTAGGTGGAATCGAATGGGAAAACGATTAACCTCATAAACTGTATTGATTAAAAATGTGATGAGCGTCAGTGGAAAAATTCGTCATAGATTTTGTTTATCACTCGGTCAGGATTATCAATTGGACGCATATTGAATAACGACTTAATCTTTGATTTAGATCAAGGCGCAACAATGCGAATTGAATCTAACAGTCTTAGAAACAGTAGGCGGGTATCCGATATCAAGAATCTAGATAAGTAAACGCTCGGACAAGCGAGAGCATGTTGAGTGGTTACTTATTTGGATTAAAAAATACATGGATTAGAAACTAAGCCCTTCAATACTTCCGCATTATCTCAATAAATAACGCGCTTGTTTTCACGGGTACCCTGCTTGCTGGTATATCTGCGAGGAGTAAAGTCGTGAGCCAAAAAGAACAAATAAAAGCATACAAAGGTCCAGCTGGTGGTTGGGGTGCACTGAAAGCCGTAACCAGAAGTTGGTGGGGCAGTGAAAATGCAGTTAAAAACATTCGCACTATGCTCAAAACCAACCAAAATGGCGGTTTCGACTGTCCGGGATGTGCATGGGGTGAGTCGCCAGATAGTGGTAAAGTCAATTTCTGTGAGAATGGCGCGAAAGCAGTAAACTGGGAAGCGACCAATCGTCTGGTTGATCCTGAGTTTTTTGCCAATCACAGCGTTTCATCTCTCTCAACGCAAACTGATTACTGGTTGGAATACCAAGGTCGTATCACGCACCCAATGCGATACGATGCCGAATCCGATCACTATGTGCCAGTCTCTTGGGATGAGGCTTTTGCACTTGTCGCGAAACATCTCAATCAATTAGATTCACCGCACCAAGCGGAGTTTTATACCTCTGGTCGTGCAAGCAACGAAGCGGCGTTTTTGTATCAGCTATTTGTGCGCGCATTCGGTACCAACAACTTCCCAGATTGCTCCAACATGTGCCACGAAGCCAGTGCAATCGGGATGAAAGACACCATTGGCGTTGGTAAAGGCACAGTGATCTTTGATGATTTTGAAGAAGCTGATGCGATTTTCGTGATTGGTCAAAACCCGGGCACGAACCACCCACGAATGCTTGAACCTCTACGCGAAGCGGTAAAACGTGGTGCACAGGTTATCTGTCTAAACCCGCTGAAAGAGCGCGGATTAGAGCGTTTCCAAAACCCACAAATGCCGATTGAGATGTTGAGCAACGGCTCAGAGCCTACCAACACGGCGTACCTGCGTCCTGCTTTAGGCGGAGACATGGCAGTGTTTCGTGGCATCGCGAAATTCTTGTTGCAATGGGAACGCGAGGCATTTCAAAACGGTGGCAAAGCGGTATTTGACCGTGAATTCATCAAGCAACACACGATAGGTATTGATGAGTATTTGGCTGAAGTGGACGCAACCTCTTGGGAACACATCGCGGAACAATCGGGTCTTGATTTAAGTGAAATCGAGATGGTGGCGAGTATGTATCGACGTGCAGAACGTGTGATCATGTGTTGGGCAATGGGGTTGACTCAGCATCGTCACTCTGTGCCAACCATTAAAGAAGTCGCAAACGTTCAAATGTTACGAGGTAACGTTGGTAAGCCGGGCGCGGGTCTTTCACCAGTGCGTGGCCACAGTAACGTTCAGGGCGACCGTACGATGGGTATTGATGAAAAACCTTCAGATCTGTTGTTGGATCGCATTGAAAGTCGATTTAACTTTGCCGTCCCGCGTGGTGAAGGCCACAACACTGTGCAAGCCATTAAAGCGATGGAAGAAGGGCAAGCGAAAGTATTTATCGGTTTGGGCGGTAACTTTGCACAAGCAACGCCAGACACAGAACGTACGCACAACGCGATGCGAAACTGTAATTTAACCGTACACATTTCGACGAAGTTAAATCGTTCTCACCTTGTCACAGGTAAAGATGCGCTTATTCTTCCATGCTTAGGCCGTACTGAGATTGATCAGCAAGCGACGGGCCCACAAGGTGTGACGGTTGAAGATACTTTCAGCATGGTACATATCTCATTTGGTCAGCTAAAACCGCGTTCGGAGCATTTGCGTTCAGAACCAGCGATTATTGCCGGTATTGCCAATGCGACACTCGGGGCAAAACCAATTGATTGGTTGTGGGCGATTGAAGATTACGACCGTATTCGCGATTTGATTGCCGACACGATTCCGGGCTTTACCGACTTTAACCATAAGCTTAAACACCCGGGTGGATTCCACTTGGTAAACCCAGCTGCCGAGCGTCGATGGAATACACCAAGCGGCAAAGCACAGTTCAGCTCTAGTGAGTTGCCGAAACAGTTGATCAGCGAAGCGATACTCGAAAAAGGCCAAAAGCCAGATTTGATCTTGCAAACCATGCGCTCACACGACCAATACAATACGACACTTTACGGCTTAAATGATCGTTATCGTGGTGTATTTGGTATGCGCGAAGTACTGTTTATCAATGAAGCGGATATTCGTAAACTCGGATTTGAACCGGGCGATAAAGTGGACATGGTGTCATTATGGGAAGATGGCGTAGAGCGTCGCGTGAGCGGATTTACGCTTGTTGCCTATGATGTGCCAGCAGGTCAGGCGGCGGCTTACTATCCAGAAACGAACCCATTGGTTCCTTTAGATAGTTATGGGGATAGAACGTTTACGCCAACCTCTAAGTTTATTGCGATCAAATTGGAAAAATCGACATCCGATAAGATCGCTTTGGTGGAAGCAGAATAGTTCCCAAACCAGCACAACGACATTCCAGATAAGCAAACGGCTGATATCAATTATCAGCCGTTTTTAATTGCTCACTTTGCCTTTAGATCATTTCGTCGAAGGCGCTTAGGGGGCTGAATTTAAATAGTTATTTTCGTTAATAACGGGGTTATTGGATAGCACTCTAAAAGGCAGCAATTAAGGCGCATTGGTCCAGCTTGTGTATAATATTAATGAAATTAGGCTATTAGACGTATAACCTGACGGATGTCTGTATTTGAGCCGAAATCTAAGCTGATGAAACTAACAAGAAGATAGATGACCTTGAAAAGTATAATTAAATTAACGTTAAGCCACTTAGTGGCTGTTGCGATTGGTATTGCGATAGGTATCTATACTTTACCGATTCTTATTGCACCGCCTGCGCCGACCGATGAGCAAGTTGCTAAGAGCAAGCAAGGTGCAGAATACAGCGCAGTGTTTAAGAGGGAACTCAAAGGTAGCGACGCTTTTCATTGGGGAGAGGGAGAAATTCATTTGAGTTCCCAAGCTATTACGCTGGTAGGAAAACTCGCTCCCGGGCCTGACTATAAACTCTATTTATCTCCTAAATTTGTCGAGACTGAACAAGCGTTTAATGACCTTAAATCTGAGATGAGCTTGGTTGGTGATGTCAAAACGTTCAATAACTTCGTTGTTGAGGTTCCTCAAGGCATTTCCATTTCTGAATACAATACTGTTGTTGTTTGGTGTGAAACATTCGGTGAGTTCATTACTTCGGCAAAATACCAATAAATCCCATCAGGAGAAGAAGTGGTTTCTTCTTAGTTAAGAAAGGTTTACTGCTCAAATAACTGGTGCAATACATTACGTGGTACAAATGCACTAAGTGCTGCTAATGGTTCTACAGTGGTTGATAGAACTTAAGGATATTTTGTGGAAGTTAAAATTTTTCAGGTCGACTCGTTTACATCAGATGTGTTCAAAGGCAATCCTGCAGGTGTGTGTATCACAGAATCAAGCCTTGATGAGGAAGTGATGTTGGCCATAGCGGCAGAGATGTCACTATCTGAAACCGCGTTTCTGTCATTAAATACAATGCAACTTCGTTGGTTTACACCTGAAACGGAAGTCGCTTTGTGTGGACATGGCACATTGGCCACGGCGCACGTGCTGAGAGAGCAAGGGTTATATAGTACAGGTGATACCATTGAGTTTGGCACGCTATCCGGCGTTTTAACTGCACAACTTGATCATGACGACATTCATTTGGTGTTTCCTGCTCCTATTTTAGATATGCGAGCAAGTATTAACACAGACTTGCTTCACGGCTTAGGGCTCGATGTGGCTGATGTAATCGCTTATGGTCAGTTTGATAATAAGCAGTTGATCGTCATCAATGATGAGTCTTTGATAGAGCAACTCGAACCTGATTTTAGTGCGTTACTTAAACAAAAAGGTCGTGGAGTTGTTATCACTGCTCAATCAAGCACTGACGCTGATTTTGTCTCTCGCTATTTTGCCCCTTGGGTGGGTGTTGATGAGGATCCAGTGACAGGTTCTGCTCATTGCGCTTTATGTGTTTACTGGGCTAAAGAGCTCGGTAAAGCGCAATTAAAAGGCTTCCAAGCATCCAAGAGAAGTGGAGTTGTTTATACAGAATTATTGAGTCCGGAATGCGTTAAGCTTTCTGGAAGTGCGGTAACAATGTTGCGAGGAGATATGAGAATCGCGTAGTCGTCCTTTTTGGTTCTCGTTTTTTCTGATTGCAGGTTTATCCAGTTTTCACTAGTGACAAAGCTAGAAGGCTGTCTATCCACGTGGTTGACTTTGTTTGTAAAAGCACCCCTCCCACGGTGGTGTATAACGATTGGAGAGTTATATGAAAACTATCGGTCTTCTAGGCGGCATGAGCTGGGAGTCGACGCTTAGTTATTACAAATTGATCAACAAAGGAGTCAAAGAGACGTTAGGCGGCCTAAATTCCGCAAAAATTTGTATGTATAGCGTGAATTTTTCAGAGATAGAGAAACTTCAACACCAAGGTAAATGGGAAGAAACGGCAAGTATTCTATCTGATGCTGCATCTTCAATAGAAAAAGGGGGCGCTGATTTTATTCTTATTTGTACGAACACAATGCACAAAGTTGCTCCTCAAATTGAAGCCAGTATTAATATCCCCATACTACATATCGCAGACGCGACTGCTGAGTTACTTCGTGAGAAAGGGGTTCAAAAGGTCGGACTCCTTGGTACTCAATTCACAATGGAGCAAGACTTTTACAAAGGACGGCTTTCCGACCTCTATGGGCTGGATGTCATAACTCCCGCTCAAGACGATCGCTCTATAGTGCATAACATTATTTATAAAGAGTTATGCCAAGGTGAAATCAAAGAGGAATCGAGAACGATATACCTGCAAATTATTGAAAAACTAAAAGAGCAGGGAGCTGAAGCTGTGATTCTCGGGTGCACTGAAATTGCCTTACTTGTAAACCAAAGTCACACCGATGTTACGCTACTCGATACCACGTCTATCCATGCTCAAGCGGCAGTCCGTTTGGCGATAGAAGGTTAATGAGTTAGATTTGAGTCCATGTAAATAAAAAAAGAGAAAACCAATCCCTCGGTTTTCTCTTTTTTTTTTATTATCCCGTTATAAGCTCGAGAATTTGAGTGTTCTGTATCCACCAATCAAGTTACGAGCTTTGTAACCATTGTTGACGAGTTGACGGTATGCCACGTTACCGCGCAAGCCTACTTGACAGTAAATCACAATCTCTTTGTCTTTTGGTAGTTCACCCATACGATGGCGTAACTGGTCAACCGGAATGTTGATTGCCCCTTCAAGATAACCAACAGACTCCAATTCACCCGGGTTACGGACGTCGAGGAGAATTTGATCTTCAGTCAGGTTGTCGATTTCATCGTAATGAATCGCCGCTGCGTCACCTTTGATGATGTTATTTGCCACAAACGCCGCTTGGTTGATCACATCTTTTGCACTGCCGTAAGGTGGCGCGTAAGTCAGTTCAAGATGCTGTAGTTGTTCAACCGTCATACCAGCACGTTGTGCAACAGCCATAACGTCAATACGTTTGTCTATACCGTCTTTACCAACTGCTTGAGCACCTAAAATCTTGCCTGATTTTGGATCGAACAACATTTTGAACGACACCACTTCTGCACCAGGGTAGTAGCTCGCGTGGCTTGCGGTATGGACGTACACTTTTTCGTATTCAACGCCAGCGCGTTTTAGTTGCTTCTCGTTTTTACCGGTAGAAGCCACAGCAAGGTCAAAGATTTTACAAATCGCTGTCCCTTGTGTGCCTTGGTAAGTTTCTTTGCGGCCGAGCATATTGTCTGCTGCCATACGACCTTGACGGTTTGCCGGGCCTGCAAGTGGCACTAGAGTTTGCTCGCCAGTCACGAAGTCTTTCTCTTCTACCGCGTCACCGACAGCGTAGATAGATGGATCGCTGGTTTGCATGTGTTCGTTCGTGTAAATACCGCCTAGCGCGCCAATTTGAAGGCCGGCTTCTTGCGCCAGTTTTGTCTCAGGACGAACACCAATTGCCATAATCAAAATATCGGTGGTGAGTTTTTCACCGTTGTTTAGTGTTAACTCCAATTCACCTTCTAGGTGTTGGTGTTTCTCACTCTCACCAGAGTCGAAACTTGCAACGTGCTCGTTAGGTACGAATTTCACAGATTCAAGCGCGACGCCAAGTTTTAGGTCGACACCTTTGTCACGAATTTCTGCATGAGCAAAACCTGCCATTTCACGGTCTACTGGCGTCATGACTTGGTCTGCCATTTCGATCAGAGAGGTTTTAATGCCAAGTTGGTGGAAGGCTTCCATCATTTCTAAACCGATGAAACCGCCGCCAACAACCGTAGCATGCTCTGGTTTGTTCATTTGGATCGTTTCGATGATGCGATCCATATCTGGAATGTTACGTAGCGAGTGGGTTAGCGGGTTATCGAGACCTGGGATTGGCGGAACAATAGGGCCTGCACCTGGGCTAAGCAGTAGGAAGTCGTATGATTCTACGTATTCAGACTCATCCAACAGGTTTTTGATCGTAACGGTTTTGTCCTGTCGGTTAATAGAAACTACTTCATTCATCACGCGAACATCAACGTTAAAACGTGCTAAAAAGCTTTCTGGCGTTTGTAGTAGTAACTTACTGCGTTCTTGGATATTGCCGCCGATGTGATAAGGCAAGCCACAGTTGGCAAATGAAACAAACGGGCCACGTTCAAACATGATGATTTCGGCATCTTCGCTTAGACGACGAGCACGCGCCGCCGCAGATGCACCACCTGCAACACCACCGACGATTAAGATCTTAGTCATTTTTAACTCCAAGTTTTAGGGCGAGCTGACCTTTCACGAATAGCCTGTGTGAAAGGTCACTACGCTCTAGATTATCTAAAACCAAATTTCTTTAAAAAATAAGCAGCAGGGCAGATTCCCGTGTAAGCACTTTGAATAAGATTAACGCCGATAAACACGGTGAACCAAATGAAGTTACTGTGAACGAACACGGTTAGTATGACCGAGATCAATACCATCGTGCCTGCAAAAATTCGTACTGCATTTTCTAACGTCATAACTCTTCTCCTTCGTACTCTCAAACTGAGAACGCCATCCTTTGATATTCATCACTATAATTATCTAAATTAGAAATGTCTAATGTTAATTTATCTAAATTCGCCATTACTAATTTAGCGTTGACTAAATGCATTGTTTTAGTAATATCTAATTTAGTTTTTAATGTAGAGGTGAGTCATGAGCTATACAGATATGGATGTAGCAGCAATGAAAGGCAATGCCAATGAAGCTGCTGATCTCCTAAAAGTAATGGCACATCCGGAAAGGCTAATGGTGTTGTGCCAACTGACCCAAGGTGAGGTTGGTGCTGGGGAGCTGCAAAAGAACTCGTTCCTTAGCCAATCTGCCTTTTCACAGCACTTGACGGTGCTTCGCAAACACAAATTGATCAAGGCTCGTAAGGCATCACAGCAAGTGTTTTATTCGTTGTCAGAACCGAGAGTTGAGTCATTAATCAAAGCGCTTCATAGCGTTTTCTGTAACTAATTCGTAGCTAAGATTTTAGAGGTAAATAATGTTAAACGTTATTCCATGGGAATCGTTGTTTGGTGGCATTTTGTTAGGGATCTCCGCCACTATATTGTTGTTGGTTAACGGGAAAATTGCCGGAATCAGTGGAATTATGAATGGCATTATGTCACCGAAAAAAGGCGATTATTCGTGGCGATTGCTTTTTGCGGTTGGAATGATAGCTGGTGGCTTGATTAGCGTTCTGATGTTGGGCGTTGCGGTTCCTAGTACCGCGAACCTTTCTTTAGGGATGGTGATTGCCGCTGGTTTATTGGTAGGAATCGGAACCAGACTGGGTAACGGATGTACTAGTGGGCACGGCATTTGTGGCATGGGCCGTTTGTCTAAGCGCTCTATTGTGGCGACCTGTGTATTTATGGCTGTCGCTGGCCTAACGGTATTCGTTCGACTTCACCTAGTTTAAGAGAGATTCCATGAACAAGACTATTTTTCGTTTTTCTGCTCTTTTGAGCGGTGTGTTATTCGGTATGGGCATGGCGGTGTCTGGTATGATCGACCCAGCTAAAGTCATTGGATTTTTAGATATTTCTGGCAGTTGGGACCCAAGTTTGGCTTTTGTGATGGGCGGCGCACTCGCGGTATTCATGCCAAGCTATTTTTTAATCATCAAGCCGAGAAAACAATCAGTTAGCGGTGAAGCGTTTTGCACACCAACCAATAAGAACATCGACGGACGTTTGTTATCTGGTGCGGCCATCTTTGGTTTAGGTTGGGGTTTGGCAGGTATTTGCCCTGGCCCTGCGGTTGCGAGTCTGGCATTAGGCAACGTGAGCATTGTGGTGTTCTTCCTTGCGATGTTAGTTGGATCTCTGTTCGCGAAGGCGATCATTACTTACCGTAACGCGAAGAAGATGAAAACCGCGAACGCGTAAACAATCAATCTGATATGGAGGGGAAAGGATGCCCGACAAACTAAAGCGAAGTTTTGTTCAGTCCGTGATGAACAGCTTTTTCCCTCCGATCATGATTTTACTCGCGCTTATGGTCGGTGCCGCGGCTTTGTGGTTGACCCCGAAAGAGGAAGACCCGCAAATCGTTGTGCCAATGGCAGATGTATTGGTTTCGGCTCCCGGACTAAGCGCTTCTCAAGTCGAAAATCAAATCACTGAACCATTAGAAAAGCTTGTTAGCCAAATTGACGGTGTGGAATACGTTTATTCTTCGTCAATGGAAGGTGCTGCGCAAGTCATCGTTCGTTTCTATGTCGGCGAAAACCGCGAAGATGCTTTGGTTAAGCTTTACAACAAACTCTATTCCAACCAAGACAAAGTTCCTCCTTCTGTCACCAACTGGCTTGTAAAGCCTGTTGAAATCGATGATGTACCCATTGTTGTTGCCGCAATTTATTCCACCGATCCAGACCTTCTCGATCGCCATCAGCTGAGACGTATTGCAGACCAAGCCACGTTAGGTATTAAATCATTGGATGCCACCAACAAGGTGGAAGTGATTGGCGGTGAGCCGAGAAAAATCCAGATAGAGCTTGATTCCGTTGCGATGGCAAACTTCAAAGTAACCATCGATGACCTCGAACAGGCCATTCAGTTCAGTAATAGCAAAACCCAAGGCAAGAGCGTTCGCGTAAACGGGCAAAATTACACATTGGAGTCGGGACGGTTTCTGACTAACGCCGAAGAGGTAGGCGATCTTGTTATCGCGGTGCTCAATGGCAAACCCGTTTACTTGAAAGATGTCGCGCGTATTTACGACGGTGAAGGTGAGGCAACATCCGATACTTGGTATCGCGATAAAAACCACGATGAAGCATACCCAGCGGTGTTCATTTCTGTCGCTAAACAAAAAGGCTCGAACGCGGTTAACGTGGCTCAGTCTGTTCGGGATAAACTGGCGGAGCTTCAATCCGAGCAGTTTCCTCCGCAAGTACAAGTTGAAGTCATTCGGGACTATGGCGAAACAGCGAACGCAAAAGTAAACAATTTGGTATCAAGCCTTGGTATTTCGATTCTAACGGTCGTGGTGTTTGTTGGTTTGTTCTTGAACTGGCGAAGTGCATTGGTGGTTGGCATCGCGATTCCAATTAGCTATGGTGCCGCGCTCGGGATGGACTTGGCATTTGGCTATTCCATCAACCGAGTCACGCTCTTTGCATTGATTTTGGCGCTAGGTTTGATCGTGGACGACCCGATTGCCAGTATCGATAACATTGAACGCTACCTCAAACGCAAAAATCTAACACGAGCCAATGCGATTGTTCTCGCCATGGCAGAAATTCGTAGCGCCTTGTTAATGTCGACGGTCGCAATCGTGATCGTGTTTACGCCGATGTTTTTTATCTCTGGGATGATGGGGCCTTACATGGCGCCACTGGCGTTCAACGTTCCGATCAGCGTTATCTTTAGTACCGTTGTCGCGTTTATGATCACGCCTTGGCTTGCCAAGAAGCTACTCAAAGGTGCTGAGGAAAACGGCCACTATGACATCCAATCTTCGCCGATGTATCGTTTGTATCGTGGTGTGTTGATTCCGTTACTTGAAAGTCGCAAGAAAGCGTGGCTTTTCCTTGGTTTGGTTGCCTTGTTGTTCGTCTCGGCAGCATTGTTGCCAGCACTTCGCTTAGTTCCACTCAAGTTGCTGCCTTATGACAATAAAAATGAGTTCCAATTGGTATTAAACATGCCAGAGTCTTCAAGCTTTGTGGATACCTCCAACGCTCTGTCGAGCTTTACGGACTATTTAATGACGGTGCCGGAAGTGACAAGTGTGTCGGGCTTTGCAGGCACCGCTTCCCCAATGGACTTCAACGGCATGGTGCGCCACTACTTTATGCGTAGCGAACCATACCAAGGCGAGCTTCGAGTCGTTCTTGCAGAGAAGAATCGGCGCGCAATGCAATCACACGAACTGGTGACACGACTCAGGGCGGATTTAGAGCAGATTGCAGATAAGTTTGACGCTGACGTGCAGCTAGTCGAAGTGCCACCAGGCCCGCCTGTTATCGCCACCATTACGGCAGAAGTTTACGGTGATGAAGCGACATCTTATGAAGATCTGATGATCCAAGCAGAGAAAGTCGCGGATAGGCTTCGCAAAGAACAGTTGGTTTCTGAGGTGGATACCAGCATCCAAGGTGATTTAGAAACGTGGCAATTCATCGTTGATCAAGAAAAAGCGGCGCTGTCTGGTGTTTCTGTTGCTGATATCAATAACACGCTTATTACCGCCGCGAACGCCAAAGTGCTCGGTTATATCGCCGATCCAAGAGAAGTGGAACCACTACCTATCGAAGTGCAGCTCCGACGCGAAGACAGAGATAACCTGAATCAACTCGAGCAGCTTTATGTGCGAGGCCGTCCGGGCATTGCAAAAGTAGAATCCAATGGGGCGGTTGTGGATGCTCCTCAGCCTATCGTGCAGTTGTCTGAAGTCGGTCATTTTGTGAAACGCGCAGCGGACAAACCGATTTTCCATAAAAACCTCAAGCCTGTTGTGTATGTCTACGCTGAGGTAGTTGGGCGTGTTCCGGGTGAAGTGATTGCCGATGTGATGGTTGACCAAGATACAACTCACGCGGAAGATGTGCATCGTCACTGGCAAGATCGCACGTACTTGAGCAATGGCGCTGGTGTCACTTGGAGCGTGCCAGACAACATCGAAGTGGTTTGGAGTGGTGAGGGGGAATGGAAAATCACAGTGGACGTATTCCGCGATTTAGGCATTGCTTATGGCGCTGCGCTGCTTGGCGTATTTGTGGTGATGTTGATTCAAACTGGTTTACCTGCGGTATCGGGCATCATCATGCTGGCGATACCCCTGACCGTGATTGGGATTATGCCGGGGTTCTGGATTTTGAATGTGTTAAGCAGTGACATCGGTAATTACCCGAACCCAGCGCTGTTCACGGCGACCGCGATGATCGGCATGATTGCGCTAGCAGGGATTGTGGTGCGTAACTCACTCGTTTTGATTGAATTTGTTCAGCAATCGCTGGCTGAAGGTCGTAGTTTACATGATGCGTTGATTGAATCTGGTGTTGTTCGTATGCGGCCAATATTGCTGACCGCGGGTACAACGTTACTGGGTAACGTTGTGATTACGCTAGACCCAATTTTTAACGGTTTGGCTTGGGCAATCATATTCGGTATTACCGCCTCGACCATCTTTACGCTGCTTGTGGTTCCGGTGGTTTATAACCTTGCATACCAAAACACCAAAGGACATGGATTACCTCAGATGGAGGAAGAGCAATGAAATTAGATACCAAATGGTTAGGCGTGATTCTGTTTGCCATACTCGCGCTTCTTTTTCTCTATATGGCTGGTTTTTTTACAGAAAAGTTGCCGACCGAACATGACGCGAAAACCAACCAGATTGATGTAAATAACGCAGAGACACATCAACTGATGTTAACCAGCGAATCGGTTGTTCGAGAGTTTCCGGGCGTCGTCGTTGCAGAGCAGCACGCCGATATCGCGGCACGGTTAACGGCATCGGTGATGGAGGTATTGGTGAAGGTTGGCGATAGAGTGAAGCAAGGAGACGTGTTGGCGCGGCTAGAAAGCGATGATCTCGACGCGCGAGTTCGTCAAAGTGAGCAGGCTTTATCCTCTGCACAAGCGCAGCTCAATGCGGCGAGAAAGGAGTTTTCTCGTGTCAGAGCGCTTTTAAACAAAAAGCTGATCCCTCAATCGCAATTTGACCAAGCGGAAAGTGCGTTGCAAACCGCACAAGCCAACTTCAATAAAGCGCAAGCGGCGGTCTCTGAGGCGGAAACGACCTTTGGCTACAGCATCATTACTGCACCGTTTGATGGCTTGATCACGCAAAAGCCCATCAACAAAGGTGATACCGCGACGCCGGGGGCTTTGCTTTTATCAATGTACAATCCAAACTCGTTGGAAATAGAGGTGAACTTTGCTGAGTCTGTCATGCCTTATGTGACTTACGATAAAGAAGTGGACGTTGTTTTCCCGTCTTACAACCTCAATGCGCAAGCGGCTGTAAAAGAAGTGACGCCGTCGGCAGATGCCAACTCGCGCAGTTATACCGTAAAGCTTCAATTTGAGCCGCCAACGGCTATCTATCCAGGTACATACGCCAAAGTCGCGTTGACCTTGACCGACGATGTTGTACTTCGCGTGCCAAAAGAGGCGGTTTACCAAGTTGGCCAATTGGACTACGTAAAAGTGGTGCAAGACAGCGGTGAGGTAGAAACTCGGCTTATTCAGCTTGGAGAGTTGGGGAGAGTGCGAACGGGGTTAAAGCAGGGTGACGTCGTACTGCTGAATCCAAGATCGCTTTGATAGAACGGTTTCTCTCGTTAACCAATCAAACGTCTATCTAACAGGTAACAACATAAAGTAGCCCAGCATGATGCTGGGCTACTTTGTTCGTTCAGTTAAGCGTTACCGTTGTGTTTACAGGACAATGGTCACTCAGTTTGTAATCCAAAACATCTTGTGAGCTGAACAGAGTTTGATGCGCGTTTTTCGCTTTTATTTGCGGGCTAACAATAATGTGATCAATCAAAGAGCGGAATTGGTGTGTTTTTCTTGGGGTCTTATTTGAGCGAACCTTGCAATCGGCTTTGGTATCTCGCGTTACCAATTGTGCATCGTTACCGAGCGTCATGATCGCCCACAGCCAATCACGTTGATACGACAAGTTGTGATTGAAATCGCCCATTACGGCGTACTGCTGCTTTTTCTTTTCTCTCTCGCTCATCCATTTCGCAAGTGCTTCTCCTTGTTGGCTCAGTGTTTGGCAATTGCGGTTGTTTTTATATGCTCCGCTGCATCCTGCTTTTAAATGCACAGAGAGCAGGTGAAGCTCGTCCTTTTGGTTTTGGTTAACGACGATGTAGCTGGCAAAGCGCAACTTGCTATTACCACGCGTGATTGAGAAGTCTGCTGGATCAGACACTTCAATGTCTTTGCGCACAGCAAAACCGGTGTACTGGTTGGTATCAGAAAACTGAAGGTGCTTATTGTTTGATTGAGCTCGATCAGAGAGGTAAATCGCGTAGCCATCGCCTACGGCTTTTTGAACGGCGGCTTTGGAGTCGACCTCTTGAAAGGCGATGATGTCGGCTTGAGTTTTATCCACATATTGATTGAGTTTGACGAAATCGTCACTGGTTCTAGAAACCTTACCTCCATTTATAGACAGCCATTCTATATTCCAACTGGTTAAGTTGATGGAGTTTTGAGCAAGTGACGTTGAACTAAAAATTAATAAGGCAGTAACAAATAGTGATCGCATATTGGCTTGTTTCACTCCTGGATTTTAGCGTATTCCTTTCCAACCTTTATCCTATAAGCGCTCTAAAAAAAGCAAGTAGATTTCGTACCAATTTTGCAATTTTCATGGTTTTCTTCTCAACTGAGATCAGTACCAATAAGATCGATTTGTTCTTGTCCGCTAGCCGATCTTTATTGATCAAAATCAATGTTTTCAAGTGGTGCTTTTCGTTAAATACGCCACAATATATTGTGTTAGCAGAATAAAAAATAACCCCATATAGTGTGTTTGTGGATAACTCTGTGAGTATGCTGGGGTAAGGAGAAGAAAGTGAAACCAATCGTAATCAAGCGTGACGGCTCAAGAGCTCCGTTCAACAGGGATCGTATCCAAGCAGCAGTTGAAGCGGCAGCGGAAAACAAAGATAAAGATGTCGCCATTTATGCTCTTAATGTCGCTCTTGCTGTCGAGTTACAGCTAAAAGATCACGATGAAGTTCACATCCATGAGATTCAAGACTTAGTCGAGAATGAGCTCATGCAAGGTCCTTACAAAGCCCTAGCACGTTCTTACATTGAATATCGCCATGACCGCGACATCGCGCGTGAAAAGCAAAGTGCACTAACTCGTGAAATCGAAGGCTTGATTGAAGAAAGTAACCTTGATTTGATCAACGAAAACGCGAACAAAGACGGCAAAGTTATCCCAACTCAGCGTGACCTTCTAGCGGGTATCGTGGCGAAGCACTACGCGAAAACGCACATCCTGCCTCGCGATGTGGTTCAAGCACACGAAGTGGGTGACATTCACTACCACGATCTGGATTACGCACCATTCTTCCCGATGTTTAACTGTATGCTTATCGATTTGAAAGGCATGCTAACGCACGGCTTCAAAATGGGTAATGCAGAAATCGATACGCCTAAATCGATTTCAACTGCGACCGCAGTAACAGCGCAAATTATTGCGCAAGTGGCTAGCCATATTTATGGCGGTACAACCATCAACCGTATCGACGAAGTGTTGGAACCTTACGTCATCACGAGCTATGAAAAGCATTTAGAAATCGCGAAAGAGTGGAACATTGCTGAGCCAGAAGAGTTCGCTAGAGCGCGCACAGAGAAAGAGTGTTACGACGCATTCCAATCTCTTGAATACGAAGTAAACACACTACACACGGCGAACGGGCAAACCCCATTCGTAACGTTTGGTTTTGGTCTTGGTACAAGCTGGGCATCACGCCTTATCCAGCAATCGATTCTGAAGAACCGTATCGCTGGTCTTGGCAAAAACCGTAAAACCGCCGTATTCCCTAAATTGGTGTTCGGTATTAAAGACGGTCTAAACCACAAGGCAGAAGATCCTAACTACGACATTAAGAAGCTTGCACTTGAGTGTGCTTCAAAACGTATGTACCCAGACATTCTTAACTACGACAAAGTCGTGGAAGTAACGGGTTCATTCAAAACACCTATGGGTTGTCGTAGCTTCCTAGGTACTTACGAAGAGGATGGCGAACTTATCCATGAAGGTCGTAACAACCTTGGTGTAGTTAGCTTGAACTTGCCACGTATTGCGCTTCGCGCAAAAGGCAGCGAAGAGAAGTTCTATGAACTGCTTGATGATCGTCTACGTCTTGCTCGTAAAGCACTAGAAACGCGTATTTCTCGTCTAGAGAACGTAAAAGCGCGCGTTGCGCCCATTCTATATATGGAAGGTGCATGTGGTGTGCGCTTGAAAGCGGACGATTCGATTGCAGAAATTTTCAAAAACGGCCGTGCGTCAATTTCTCTAGGCTACATTGGCGTGCATGAAACTATCAACGCGTTGTTTGGTACTGAAGCGCACGTTTACGATGATGCGGTATTGCGTGAAAAAGCGGTCGCGATCATCAAACATCTAAAAGATGCGGTGAACCAATGGGCTGACGAAACTGGCTATGGCTTTAGCTTGTACGCAACACCAAGTGAAAACCTATGTAGTCGTTTCTGCCGCATCGACACTAAAGAGTTTGGTTTGATTAAAGGCGTAACAGACAAAGGTTACTACACCAACAGCTTCCACTTGGACGTTGAGAAGAAGGTTAACCCTTACGACAAGATCGACTTCGAGATGCCTTACCCAGAAATCTCAAGCGGTGGCTTCATCTGTTACGGTGAGTTCCCGAACATGCAACGTAACGTAGAAGCGCTAGAAAACGTGTGGGACTACAGTTACACCCGCGTTCCTTACTACGGAACCAACACTCCGATTGATGAGTGTTACGAATGTGGTTACACCGGTGAGTTTGAATGTACAAGCAAAGGCTTTACTTGCCCAAGTTGTGGCAACCACGATTCAACCAAAGTATCGGTGACACGTCGCGTATGTGGCTACTTGGGCAGCCCAGATGCACGTCCGTTTAACTTCGGCAAACAAGAAGAAGTTAAACGTCGAGTGAAACACCTATAAGGTTAATTACCACTCGATTCAACACTTTGAAAATCAACCTGCTTTAGGTTGATTTTCTTTTTCGCGATAACAAAGAGACGCATTATGAACTACCACCAATATTATCCAATTGACGTTGTTAACGGACCGGGTACGCGCTGCACATTGTTTGTGTCGGGGTGTGTACATCAGTGTCGCGGCTGTTATAACCAGTCGACGCAACGCTTGGATTCGGGTGTGTTGTTTACGCAAGAAGCGGAAGACAAGATCATCAATGACTTGAATGACACGCGCATTAAGCGTCGCGGTTTGTCGTTGTCGGGCGGAGATCCGCTTCATCCTGCTAATGTGCCTCATATTTTAAAGATCGTGAAAAGGGTGAGAGAAGAGTGTCCCGGTAAAGACATCTGGGTTTGGACAGGCTACACGCTGGCTGAACTGGATGACGCGCAAAGAGAAGTGGTGCAATACATCGATGTTTTGATTGATGGTAAGTTTGAACAAGACAAGAAAGATCTCAATCTCGAATGGCGTGGCAGTTCAAACCAAATCATTCATCGCTTTACGGATATTTAATCAAGCATTCTTCAAACATAAAAAGGGCTCACACGTGCATAACGTGTGAGCCCTTTTGGTGTGAGTTCGTTAGTGTATTTCCAGTTACGCTGTCACCGTTTGGTCATCCTCGACCATATTATTTATCCAACGTTTAGATTGGATACGATAAGTCGTCAGTACGCCTTTCACAAATTCTTCAGCTAGCAGAGACATTAAGACAAAATGCAAAGGCAACCCGAGTACCATACCAGTGTAATAGGTAAGGGGAATACCAATAGCCCACTGACCGAACGTATCAATAAAAATGCTGTAGCGAATATCTGCGCCACTCTTTAGTACGCCGCCAATCCCTACCATGTTAAACACTCTCAAAATCATACCCAGCGCCATGACTAAGCATACGTTAAGTGCCATTTCTGCATCGGTTAATGGGCTTAGTACCAATAGATGATGAATTAAAGGCGAGCTCAACCACACTAGGAAAAACAGTAAGGTGGCTAAGATTGCGCTGGTTAACACATACCACCATGCCGTTTTCTCGACCCGGTCATAATGTTTTGCGCCAATATCATTACCAAGAAGAACGGATGCTGCGACCGCAAACCCCATAAAGGTTGAAATCAGTACACCTTCAATTGGTGATAAGAATGAGATGATCGCAAGTTCTGAAACGCCCAATTGACCATAGATGATGCTGTAAACGATCAGTCCACCAGTCCAGAGCGCATCGTGGACCAGCATGGGTAGAGAAACCTTAAAGTATTTTTGACGATACTGCTTTAAACGGCCTTGCGCCCAATCGAACTTGGTCGGAATAAGGTATGCATAGCGTTTACAGAAAAAGTAAATCAACACTGCCGTTTGGAAAAATCGAGAAACAAAGCTGCCAACGGCTGCACCAAATACGCCCCATTGAGGGAAGCCGAATAAACCGAAAATCAAAACATAATTAAGCACGACGTTCACGACAATCGCGGAGATACTAACGTTGGTTGCCAGTTTGGTTTGACCTACGGAGCGCAATACCGCTTCAATAGGTACCACTATCGCCGTTGCAATGAGACTAAAGCCCGTAACCACAAGATAATCACGTGCATAAGTGACGTATTCGGGATCGTCTGACATGAAAGAGACGATCTCTTTATCAAAAATCGCATAAAGAACAATAAACGGCAGCGTCACTAAAATGGAAATAAACCAAGATTGCGCCAATGTTCTGCGGATTCCTGCCAGGTTCCCTGAGCCGTAATATTGAGAAGCCAGCACCGTTACTGCACCGCAAAGACCGAAAATGACTGCAAGGTTAAAGAAAAAAATGCGATTTCCGACACCGACTGCAGCCGTTGCGGATTCGCCGAGTTGGCTCACCATGAAAATATCCACGACGCCGAGTAACGCAAAAAGCATGGATTGAAGTGAAACAGGAAGGCCAATCGCAATCAGCTTTTGCCAAAATGCTTTATCGATGTATTCGCGTGTTAAGAGCATCGCATTTCTCCTTAAAGATTAATGCGAGTAGTTTATCCCTATGATTTGGCGGTGTATTTTTCAAAGGCATCCAAAACCTTTGTAAAACTCTCCACTAGTGTATATGTGAGCCAATAAATCATGGAAGATAAACAAGAACGCTACGCGATTTCAGAAAAAACCTATCAAGAGTTTATTGATCACAGTCGAGTACTGGCATTGGAGGAGAGAGGCATTGTGCAGTGCGGAATTGCAACCTGTCGTGACTTCTTCTCTGTTTATCGTAAAAACCAAAAAAAACACATGCTGCTTTACACCGTGCGCGGTAAAGGTTGGTTAGAAAGTGGGGCGTGTCGATATGATTTGGAGCCTGGCTCGTTGATCACGGTGCCTGCAGGTGTTGAAAACGGTTTTGGTATGGAAGAGGAACCCTGGCAGATCGCATGGCTTTTTCTTACTCCTGATAGAGCATGGCCAATGATAGAGAGTAATATTAGTTACCAGCTCACATCTGCACCTGAGGTGATGTATGCGTGTATCCAAACGTTGTTACGCAGTATTAATCTTCCTATTGATTATGGTGGTGCGGTTGGTGCACATAGCGTGGCTCAGTTAGAGCTGATGTTAAACATGCCGCCCTCAGAGTCGATATCACGCAGCCAATTGAGGCTTCGGCGCGTATTCGATCTTGTCCAGCGTCAGCTCCATAAGGATTGGAGTGTCGAGCAAGTGGCAGCTTTATATCCATGTTCGGAGCCACATTTGCACCGTCTGACTCAAAAGCAGTTTGGTCGAAGCCCGATGGCACATTTAACACGTATGCGCATGGAATACGCTGCTAGGTTACTTCGTTCAACAGAATGGCCGATTCAACATATTGGAGAGATAGTCGGATATCCAACTAGTGCCAACTTTAGTACACGTTTTAAAGCGTGGTCGAGCATGACGCCAAGAGAATTTAGGAAAAACGGAAGAGTGGATTGGTATATTGAGGAGTGAATCGTTCTTTTTATAACCGATAGAGCGCACAAAACTTATCGTAACCCAGAATTTTGTTCTCTAATTGATGAAATAAGTGAAAAATCATTTCGCCATTTTTTGCGATGGTGTTAACGTGAGGTTCGGTACTTGAATTTCAAAGGGTTATGACTTTCATGTTTTCTAATCTCCCAACTCCCGTATTAGATCCTATTTTATCTCTATCCGTTGCATACCGTAACGATGACCGTCCAAACAAGGTTGACCTTGGTATTGGCGTCTATAAGAACAGCGCAGGCGAAACGCCGATCATGAAAGCCATTCAAATGGCGCAGGATGTCGTTGTTGAAACTCAAAAAACCAAATCGTACGTTGGTCTTGCGGGTTGCGAAGAATTTAATAAAAGCATGATCGATTTGCTACTGACGGGAACGTCAGCAATGGATCGTGTTGCAGCCATTCAAACGCCAGGTGCAAGTGGTGCGCTGCGTATGTTAGGTGACCTGATGAAGGTCGCACAGCCAGATACGACGGTTTGGATTTCAAACCCTAGCTACGTAAACCATAAACCAGTGATGGAAGCGGCAGGTCTTAAAGTTAAGTTCTACCATTACTTTTCTCCAGAAACGAAACAAGTAGACACTGCAAAAATGATGGATGACCTTGCGAAAGCAGGACCTTCCGATGTTGTATTGCTGCATGGTTGTTGTCACAACCCAACAGGCGCAGATATCGATTTTTCTGCTTGGCAAGCCATTACGGAATTGTCACAGAAGAACGGTTTCACCCCATTTGTTGATATTGCCTACCAAGGCTTTGGTGATGGCTTAGAGGAAGACGCAAAAGGGCTTCGCTTCATGGCAGATAACGTTGAAGAGATGTTAATTACGACATCATGTTCGAAGAACTTTGGCCTATATCGCGAGCGCACAGGTGCGGCGATTGTCGTTGGTAAGAACATGCAAGACGTGGCCAACGCAAAAGGCAAGTTACTTACGTTAGCGCGTTCTACTTACACGATGCCACCCGATCATGGAGCGGCTTTGGTTAAGACGATTCTTCAAGATGACAACCTGACTTCCGTTTGGAAGCAAGAGTTGAGTGAAATGCAACATCGTTTGGTTAGTCTTCGTCAAAGTTTGTGTAACGAATTGAGAAACAACCATAATACCGATCAATTTGACTTCATTGAGGGTCACAAAGGCATGTTTACTGTGCTAGGCTTTAGTGAAAACCAAATGGCGCAACTGCGTGAAGATTATGGCATTTATGGTGTTGGCGATGGTCGAATTAACATCGCTGGACTTACCGAAACTCATATTCCATACGTAGCGGACGCAATTAAGAAAGTATCTCAAGCTTAATTGGAGTGTGGATGAAAAACTGGAAACTGATTCTGCCGCTTATGATGAGCGGCAGTTTAATTGCTTGTACGTCAACTCAAACGACGCAGGAACCTGTTGAGCCTGAGTCGCCGAAGGTCGAAGAACCTGTCAAAGTAGAGCCAGAAGTGAAACCAGAGGTTGATCCAACGCCTGAGGTTGAGCCTAAGCCTGAAGTAAAACCTGAGAAAAAGCCCGAGCCAAAACCGACAAAACCAGCCAAAGTGACAAAGACACCAGACGGCATGTTGATTCTTGGTTCTGAAGAGTGGGTTTACGTTCCTGAAATTGATCAAACCTTCAAAGCTAGGGTTGATACAGGGGCGACAACATCATCAATTAGCGCGACAGACATTGTTCCGTTTGAGCGTGATGGTAAAGATTGGGTTCAGTTTAAGATCGACTTGGGTGATAAAGAAACTAAAGAGTTTAAAGTACCTGTAGAGCGCTGGGCTAAAATCAAGCAGTCATCGTCAGAAGAGGTGGATAAACGAGCGGTAGTAAAAGCGTATATTACCGTCGGTGACCACAAAGAAAAGACAGAGTTTACGTTAGCTGAGCGTGGGCATATGAAGTTTCCAATTTTACTTGGTCGAAGCTTTTTTAGAGATATCGCCGTTGTGGATGTATCGAAAAAGTATGTCCAAGATAAACCTAAAAAATCCGGCAAAAATTAAAGCCTTGTTACTAGTTCCTGCTAACAATCGGTACTTAACAAAAATGGCCTCCGAAACCGGAGGCCATTTTTATTGAATCACACACTTATTAATGCAACTGCTTAGTTACTTAATTAAAATGCAAAACGAGCAGACATCACAATTTGTTGGCCATAGACACCATTATTTTTGAAATCCGCGCCAAGTGATAGTTGCTGAGTAGAGTGGAATCTTGCGCCAAAATTATAAACGGTATTGGAATCGTCGTTATCCATTATTTGACCGATACGGGCATGTAGCTCAACATTTTGCATGAACCAAATACGAGTACCAATATTCACCTCAGTGCGCCACTCGTCACCCACTTTATCACTGCCGTTTTCTTTAATGTTGTGTACTAACATTTGGCCATAAATATCTGCAAATTGGCCTGCTGGGCCGTTAAAGCCAATACCACCAGCAATGTCCCAGTCTCCGCTGAATTCACTGTCTGCGCGAGCAATGAAGTGGGTGTTTTCCGTAAAGTAGGTATTGAACTCGCCACCAAATGTACCAGGGCTAGTGCCCATGCGAAATTCCATCGTGTTGTAGTTGAAATTATTTGCATGTGCGGAAAGTGGCAAAACAGCGCACAAACCAAAGGCTGCAACCTTTAGAGCTTTACCTAGCATGGTGTCTCCGGGCAAGATGATTAAAATGAACAAAAAAATGGTCTGCAAAAAGCAGACCAAGATTGATAAAGCTATCATTTTAAGTGCTTGCCGTCACCATTTAGCTGTAATGGTCACCACATCATGCTGATATCCAAAGCAATCGGGGTTGTTTTACATGATCACCAGTTGCTCGACTTCAATTTCTGGCTTATTTCCGCCTTCAAATTCGCCAAACAGACGGACTTTAGTCGTGTGATCAATCGGAGTGTTTAGCTGAATATCGTCATCGAATTCCACCATCACTTCACCGGAACCGTCGCTAAAGACAAACTTATCCGCGCGAACTTGACGTAATAAGTTACCTTCAACGACTACATCTTTTTCAGTAAACATATTGGAGTCGTTTAGCAAGGCGTCCAATTTTTCCACAGTGACAGGACCATTAAACTGCAAGTTTGATTGGTTTTGAGCGTGATCTTTCGCGAACGCGATAGAAGGAGCAATAACTAAGGCGGCGATTGTTGCGATAATTGTATTCTTTTTCATGTTACATCCTCATCGGTTTGTTTTGATGGGTTCATTAAAACAGAGCTTGTTTGAACCAATGATGATTTCAACATTCATATTCTATTCATTTGCTTGAGTAAGTGGGGACGATGACGTTATGATTGTTCATCTTCCTCTATTCCTTACAAATGTTCATGAAATCAGCGATCCCATCTTTAATGGTTCAAGGCACCACTTCGGATGCCGGAAAAAGTGTCCTTGTGGCAGGTTTATGCCGTGTATTAGCGAGAAAAGGGATAAACGTTGCCCCATTTAAGCCACAAAACATGGCACTAAATAGTGCGGTAACCAAAGATGGCGGTGAAATAGGTCGAGCTCAGGCAGTTCAGGCACAGGCGTGTAATATTGAGCCAACCGTGCATATGAATCCGGTTTTGATTAAACCTAACAGTGATACAGGTGCTCAGATCATTTTGCAGGGCAAGGCGCTTTCAAATATGGATGCGGCTGGCTTTCATGATTACAAGAAAGTTGCGATGGATACGGTGTTAGATTCCTTCTCTCGTCTGACTCAAGAATTTGATTCGATCATGATCGAGGGTGCAGGGAGTCCTGCTGAAATCAATTTACGTGAAGGCGATATCGCGAACATGGGTTTTGCGGAGGCCGCTGATGTTCCGGTGATCATTGTTGCTGATATTGATCGTGGTGGTGTATTTGCGCATTTGTACGGAACACTCGCGTTACTTTCTGAATCTGAACAAGCGCGAGTAAAAGGATTTGTTATCAACCGTTTTCGAGGTGATATTCGTTTATTGCAATCGGGCCTCGACTGGCTAGAAGAAAAAACAGGCAAACCTGTACTCGGCGTGCTTCCTTTTCTTCATGGTTTGAATTTAGAAGCAGAAGACGCGATCACCGCGCAGCAAGAGTTGCACTCTGAGGTAAAACTGAATGTCGTTGTGCCTGTTTTAACCCGGATTAGTAATCATACTGATTTTGATGTGTTGCGATTGAATCCCGACATCAATCTACGTTATGTAGGCAAAGGCGAGAAAATAGATAAAGCCGACCTTGTTATTTTGCCTGGGACCAAATCAGTTAGAGACGACTTAGAGTATCTAAGAAGCCAAGGGTGGGATAAAGATATCTTACGTCATATTCGTCTTGGTGGAAAAGTGATTGGTATCTGCGGTGGCTACCAGATGCTTGGAAGCTTGATTGATGATCCAAATGGCGTCGAAGGCCAGCCGGGTCAAAGCGAAGGGCTTGGCTTACTAGACATCACCACGACGCTAACTAACAGCAAACAGCTTACAAATACACAAGCACAGCTTTCTCTTAATGGCAAAACAGCCAATGTAAAGGGGTATGAAATCCACGTAGGACAAAGTGAAGTGCAGGGCATTCAACCTCTTACATTGAGTACTGGTGAAGCAGAGGGGGCTATCAGCAAGTGTGGCCAAATCATGGGAACCTACCTTCACGGGTTCTTTGATGAGGCAGATGTCTTAAGCCTGGTGTCAGAGTGGGTAAACGGCACTCAAATCAAACAACAAGACTTTGAAGCGTTAAAGGAACAAGGAATTAATCGTATTGCAGATGCGATAGAACAACATATGAACCTTGATTTTTTGTTTAAATAGCACATTAACTGATTGAACTTTCAACCCAAATAACCAGTTCTTTCGCTTGCCTTGTATTGGAGTTTCTCTATGAAAGCATGGAAAACGCATGCTTGCCTCGCGGCAATATTAAGCATTTCATTTTCAGCTAACGCAGCTACGAACCTCAAAGTGTATGCGGCGTCTTCGATGACGAATGCGATCGACGAAATCGCACAAAACTTTGAAGAAAAGTATGACGTTTCTATCACTCCCGTTTATGGTGGTTCTTCTTCTATCGCTCGACAAATTATCAACGGCGCACCAGCGGATATATTCATTTCTGCGAATACTAAATGGATGGATTATTTGGTCGATAAAGACGTTATTTCTCGTGACAATGTCACAAGCTTGGTGCGCAATAGCTTAGTGTTGATTGCGCCTCAGTCTTCAGAATTAACCTCATTTAACTTCTCTGATGCAACAGCATGGGAAAAGGCATTGCATGGAAATCGCCTTGCGTTAGGCAATCCGACGTCAGTGCCTGCTGGTATGTACGCGAAAGAATCACTGACTACACTGGGTGTATGGAAAGAGATTCAAACTCAAATCGCACCAGCAAAGAATGTGCGCCTAGCTTTGGCGTTGGTTGAACGTGGAGAAGCACCTTTAGGCGTGGTCTACAAAACCGATGCGCAGTTAACCGACAAAGTCAAAATCGTCGGTGAATTTGCGAGTGATACGCATGCGGCTATTGTTTATCCGGCTGCAGTTGTGAATGATTCTACTGAGTCCGAGCAGTTCTTCCAGTACCTAAAATCGGACGAAGCCGCACGCGTTTTTGCTCAATATGGCTTTCAGCAATAAACCGGCTTTCAATAATAGGAACGAAGCGTGACAGAACTGGAATACCAAGCCTTAATGTTAAGCCTCAAAGTGGGCGCGTACGCAGTACTTTGGCTCATTCCTCTCGGCGTTTTTCTTGCTTGGCTACTTTCTCGAAAAACGTTCTTCGGTAAATCGATCCTCGATAGCTTAATTCATTTACCACTGGTATTGCCGCCAGTGGTTATCGGCTATTTGTTGTTGATTTCTCTTGGGCGGCAAGGGTTTCTTGGAAAGTGGCTCTATGAACATGTAGGGCTAGTCTTTAGCTTTAATTGGAAAGGAGCAGTAGTCGCTTGTATTGTCGTGGCCTTGCCTTTGATGGTTCGGTCTGTGCGGTTAAGTTTAGAGAACGTTGACCCTAAACTGGAACATGCCGCGTCAACGTTAGGCGCTTCTCCTTTAAAAGTTTTTCTCACCATTACGTTACCACTGACCATTCCCGGAATTATTACTGGGACGATGCTGTCCTTTGCTCGTAGTCTTGGTGAATTTGGGGCGACGATCAGTTTCGTCTCTAACATTCCAGGAGAGACCCAAACGATTCCACTGGCAATGTACAACTTTATTGAAACGCCAGGCGCGGAAATGCAGGCGGCTCGCCTATGTATCATTTCTATCGCGTTAGCTTTGTCTACATTAATGATCTCTGAATGGTTAAATCGTAAAGCGGCAAGTCGATTGGGTGCGAAGTAATGACGATTAAAGTTCAATTTAAACAAATGCTTGGTGATACTGACTTCGATATTAAGCTTGAGTTACCGTGTAATGGAATTAGCGCTTTGTTTGGGCGATCTGGTGCGGGAAAAACCACGTTAATTAATATCATCAGCGGATTAGTTGCACCAAAGCAGGGACATGTTGCGATTGGTGATCACGTTTTGTTTGATAGTGAAATGGGGATCAACTTACCAACACACAAGCGCGGCATTGGTTACGTGTTTCAGGACTCGCGTTTATTTCCTCACTATTCGGTTCAAGGCAACTTGTTGTATGGCGTTAAAGAAAAAGATGACAAGTACTTTGATGCCGTCACCGAACTCTTGTCTATCAAACCGTTACTAAAGCGCTTCCCGATCTCACTGTCTGGTGGTGAAAAGCAACGTGTTGCGATTGCGCGCGCATTACTATCAAAACCCAACTTGCTTTTGATGGATGAACCACTTGCGTCACTTGATATGCCGAGAAAACGTGAGGTGATGCCATTTCTGGAGGAACTGTCGGATAAGGTTAATATTCCGATTATCTATGTCACGCACAGTCTCCAAGAAATTTTAAGGCTTGCTCAGCACCTTGCAATTATTGACCAAGGTAAAATTACGAGTTCAGGTAAGCTTGAAGACGTGTGGGCTTCTCATGCGATGCGTCCGTGGCAGTCTTTCTCGGATCAAAGCAGCTTATTTGAAGGCCGAATTGCTGAACATCATGAGCGTTATGCGCTGACTTGTGTCAGCCTTGCACCTAATGCATCACTATGGGTGCAAAAGATTGATGGTGAGCCAGAGACGCCAATTCGCTTACAAGTGCGTGCCAACGACGTTTCTATTACGCTAGAGCAACCTAAGGCGACTTCTATTCGAAATATCCTGCCTGCGACTGTCGATTCAATCGAGGTGTTTAACGCGGCTGATGATAAACAGAGTATTAATGTATCGCTAAAGCTAGATGAGGGATGTTGTTTGTGGGCAACGATAACACCTTGGGCGCTTGATGATCTCGACTTAAAGGCAGGTGATAGTGTATTCGCACAAATTAAAGGTGTCAGTGTCACGCAAAAAGACGTGGCGTTAGCGCCGCATTAATCGTTTAAAGCTACGCACGCTTAATGATCAAAAAAGGCCGCAAACGCGGCCTTTATTTTGTCGGAAAAACGTTATTTTGCGAACACTTCTTTGAATTCGCGTTTAAGAAGTGGGTCGCGACGTGCTTTCTTAAGTTGCTTAACCATGTCTTTCACGCAGTTGTGAAGCACATTATCAAGTAATTGAGCGCGGTATTCTTCTTTATCTTCATCTGTCATGTTTTCTGGCAGATTAAGAGTAGGGAATTCTTCCATCACGTTGATACCAGCAAATGCTTGGCCAACAGAAACTAGAGCATGAAATTGCTCGAAGTTATCTAGAATGTTCTGAGCACTTGCAGGCATTTCGTCCCAAGACTCACGCACTGCTTCTTCAGACACTTCATGGATAGAGGTAACCATTTCGAACATTTGCTCTGGAACTTCGTCAAACTCAATAACTTTACGTAGTTCAGGAGAAATGGTTGCTAGATCGATTTTTTTGCTTTCGCTGTTAGTTGCTTCTGACATGGTGTGTCTCTCATTACAAAAAGGCGGGAATATTAATACCAAATGCATCAAATAGCTATACCCATGTGTCCGCAAGATGACCAGAACACGTGAGTTTGTTGAACTAACGTTCGTTGGTCATGTTTTGGTAGGGCAATTTTCAGTGTAATCGTTATAGACAATTGATTCCGTGATATTTAAACAAAAATATAGCACTTAATTATGAGTCGAATGCAACAACTCTATGAGTATGGTATATGTTTAATAAAGACAAAATAAGAAATGGAACGCGTTATGCAACCGACAGGGACATCAATGCGAATCCTCCTGGTTGACGATGTTCAGCTAGACAGGATGCAGTTGGCTATTCGTCTTAAGCAACTTGGACATATTGTAAAAGCGGTGGGGAGTGGGCTAGAAGCACTAAACACCTACGAGAGTTTTGATCCTGAACTGGTATTACTCGATATATCGATGCCAGATATGAACGGTTTTGAAGTCTCTCTTCATATCAGAGAAACCTTTCCCGACTGGATCCCAATAATTTTCCTGAGCAGTCACGAAGAACCAGAAATGATTGCAAAGACCATAGAGGCCGGCGGTGATGATTATTTAATTAAACCCGTAGATAAACTCGTACTGAACTCTAAGCTTATCGCAATGCAGCGTATTGCCCATATGAGACGAGAGCTTAAACAAGCGACAGCTCAATTGGAGAAAGTGAATCAACTTTTGACCCAGCAAGCGAATGAAGATGGCTTAACCAAACTCTATAACCGTCGTTATATCGATCATAAGTTAGAATCGATGGTTGCATGGCATGGCCGTCACAACATGCCAATGGCTTTGATTTTATTGGACGTCGATTTTTTCAAACCGTTTAATGATAATTACGGTCATATAGAAGGAGATCGTTGCTTGCAAGCCATTGCGAACCAACTTAAAGCAACATTTTGTCGCTCTGGTGAATACGTAGGGCGTTATGGCGGAGAAGAGTTTGTGGTGTTACTGGGTTGCACAGACGCCCAAACCGCAGAAAGAGAAGCAGAACGTATACAAGAGGCCATGTATTTTCTGGATTACCCACATGAGTATTCTAGTGTGTCTAATAGAGTGACAGTGTCACAAGGTGTTTTTGTTTTTCAACCAACGGGAAAAGAGCTGCAGTCTGATTTGTATGCGACGGTGGATAGAGCGTTGTATACCTCAAAATCTTTAGGAAGAAATACACATACGGTGGTAAATGCAAGTTGAAACAATCTGTTATCAATAGTTATACCTTAGCTACACTGTCACTTTTTTCATTATGTTCTAAGGCTAATTCGATTCAAGATCAGATACAAAAAGAGTATGAAAGGAACTTTGCTATTGGGATCGTTCTGTCAGATAGCGATGTCTTTACGGTAGGATTTCATGATTTCGATCCGAACGAATACTTCAACATAGATAACGAAGACATTGGTACTCAAGATTCGGTTGATCTCAGAAAGAAGATCGCTGTATCAACGCTACCATTTAGTTTTGATTTGTTTGAACAAGAGGGAATACAAACTCACTATCTATTAAATGGCCGAGTTTATGCCTTAAGTACAGAGCAAGATTTGTATGTAGACCAAAAAGGACAGATTCCAGATAAAAGTAAAGAGTTAGTCATGGGCGGGTATATTGAGTTTGCTGGAGAAAAACACCTCACAGACAAACTAGCGCTTAGCGGTGCAATCGGCTCACACTTAATGTACTATCAAAACGATTATAGTTATCGTAGTAATGCACTGAATGACCTAAAACCATTTCTAGAAGGTGTATACCTAAACACCAGTGCTTGGGCCGTTGTCGGAGAAGTCAACACAAAGCTCAAATACCTAGAGCATGAATCGTGGGGGAAATGGTACCTCTGGTCGGCTCCTCACTATTTTTATGGCACTGGCTGGGGTAAAGCAAATAATGGTGATATTGGCAATCCGGAAGGCTGGTATTGGGTCAATGGAATAAAGGTGTTTTATGATTTTACCCACATTGGAGATACTGTGCAGTCAGTGTATTCGAGCTTCAATCGAGTTGATATTGGTGGTGATACAAGAAAACCCATGAATACTGTGCACTACTACGAAGCCAGTGTTGGATGGTTAATGACACCACCATTTGACTCCGATTGGATAGATAATATCGGGATCGGATTAACGATCAATTATGGCAGTGCGTTAAAAGGAGGAAGCTTAGTCTTGTTCTTTAATCAAGATTAGTCAGCTAACTTTCGCTCTGGGGTATTAATGAAGCCTCACGCAATTGCGTCCAGCTTTTTTCGCTTTGTAAAGCGCTTCGTCCGCTAACTTAATCACGTCCTGAGGTGCTTGCCCGTTTTTGCTGTCGGCCGCTCCGAAACTTGCGGTAACAAAGACCGACTTTCTCCTCGAACTGTCGTTACCACGCTTTTTTTGACCTTGTTTATGGTTATCTGGGCGGGATTCTTCATCACGTAAAATCATCTCATACTCTGCAATGGATTTACGTGCTTCTTCTAAAAACTCTTTACACTCATCTGCGTACTTGCCTTTAAAGACGATGGTAAATTCTTCTCCGCCAAATCGATATACTTTTGCGCCACCGGGAGTTTTAGTTAGACGCGAAGCGACCATTTTTAATACGTCATCACCCGTATCGTGACCGTAGGTATCGTTAAACTTTTTAAAGTGGTCAACATCAAGCATTGCGATCGTGAACTTTTTGCCCATGTGTTTTAAGTCAAGGTCGAGTGCGCGCCTACTCGGGATCCGCGTTAAGCTATCTGTGAAAGCCAATTGATGGCTGGCAGAGGCAGCATAAATAATGATAAGCAATCCCGTTAGGGTAAACATGGTGCTAGATATGTATTGCACATCAAAGAAAATGAACGTCGCGGACGCCAGCACCATTGCAGAGTAGGTCATCGCATGGATGATTTCATTCTTCTTTAAAACAAGAATTCCGAGGAAGCAGACAATACCCACACAATATAAAACTAGAATAAAAGGCAGTTTAGAAACCGTAGGTACGATAAATAAAATGCCGCTTGTCCATTGTTCAAACCCACCTTCAACGTAATACGCTAACGTAAGGTAAGACCAAAGAACGAACATCGTTAACATCAAGAGGTAAGTAAACATGGCTCTTGAGTCGAAACCGTCTTTACTAAACAAAAATACCGCAAGAAAAGAAACAGGAAGTAGCGTGGCTAAAATGGTCAGCTCAAGTAAGGCTGTACCACTTTGAAGTGGAACTTGTAGCCTGTGCTGTATCACGAAATAGGCCAGTAACGTCGCTAAGCACACCATTGACTCCCGACCTTGCTTAAATGAATAGCAAAGGAGCAGTGCACAGCCTAACAGTATGTACGGCAAATTTGCGGCAATACCCCAGTTTGACTGAGTCATCTGAATGATGTTGTTCATGCTCGAACTCACTAATCCCAGCAACATAAATGGGAAAAGGAATCGAAAGCCTGATGAAGTCATTGATGATGAGGACATCTATTACAAATTGCCTGAAAATAGTTGATTATATAATTGGTTAGGTTAAGCGTTTCATCAATATAGATATTAATCTGCTATCGATTTTCATGCTTCGAGAACTAGCAAGAATACGTCTATTTGCTCATTTTCCCAAGTATTTTGGGAGACATTACGACAAAAAGAGAGAGATTGATTAAATTAAGAGCAATCAATAAGTTGTTATAAACAAGTCGTTGCTATACTTGTTTTCATAGAACAAGGGAGATTTGCCAATGCAGATAAGTTCAGATGTGCATAACTACATGGAAACACTTGTTGGACAAGTGCTCAGTTTGCCTCAGTTTGTAGAGCAGTATAACAACGAGCAGCTCGCAGATATTGCGTGCCTTGCACTTATTCAGCTTAAACCTGTCTATATTCGTCATGATATTGATTTTCTATCTTCGCTTCCGGAACAAAAGCTCACCCAATTTAAGCAAAGTGCAGATATCGCGGTGAAAAACGCGGCAGAAATGGTGAAAGAAGACCGGCGTAAAAACCGAGATTATGATGTACCTGTAATTTTTACCCATACCAGTTATGATGAAGACAAAGAATTGGACTGGTATGAAAAACCAATCCTCAATGTCAATATTAAGTGATACAAGCTTAATCTATCGATGAGCTTACCCAAGGAGGAACCGTGGGATTTTTTTCGCGTTTGTTTGGTGGTAGTGAAAAGACTGCTGAAGTAAAAACTGTGGAACCAGTTAAGTACAAAGGTTTCCTTATTTACCAAGAGAGCCTTTCAGAGGGTGGGCAATACCGCATTGCTGGTCGAATAGAAAAGCAATACGACGATGAAGTAAAAACGCATCGATTTATTCGTTCAGATTTGCTCGGCTCGGAACAAGATGCCAATGAACTTATGTTGAAGAAATCTCAAATGTTTATCGATCAAATGGGCGATAAAATCTTCGACTAACAATTCACCGCAACTTGATTCCAATCATCTTAAAAAGAGCCATTAGTGTATATGCTGATGGCTCTTTCTTTTTTAGAGCTTAAATGTTTGTTAAGTCAGCATTTAATTATGATCTGGTTAGACCTCAGTCTAGTAAGGCATGGCGTTGTTATTTTTCGTGCTCAGAGCGACAATCATTCATTACTTAGCGTTATATGTAATGAAATTTAGTATTTAAATTACAAAACACTTGAAGTAATGAGACGCGTTCGATACAAACAGAATAATAACAGGGCTGTTAGTCAAGGTGTTATTGTGCAAATGGGTGGCCCCAAACACCATCTTTCGTTTGCAATTGTCTTGCGTGGTAAACAGATAGAAATAAAAAAGAGTTAGAGTAGAGCGACGCTCTGTTTTGGGACTAATTTATTGATATGTATACAAGGAGTATGCGTTTTGCAAATCGGTGTACCTAAAGAGATACTTGCGGGTGAATCGCGAGTAGCTGCATCGCCGAAGTCGGTTGAGCAGTTAATAAAGTTGGGATTCGATATCGCGATTGAATCCCAAGCGGGGGTGCTTGCGAGTTTCGATGATGCTGCTTATGAAGCTGCTGGTGCGAAAATCGTTTCTAGTGAAGAAGTTTGGGCATCTGGTCTTATTCTAAAAGTTAATGCGCCAATCGTAGATGAAGAACAAGGCATTGACGAAATCGCACTACTACAAGATGGTGCAACGCTTGTTAGCTTTATTTGGCCTGCTCAAAACGCAGAGTTGATGGAACAACTTTCAAGTAAGAACATTAACGTTCTTGCCATGGATTCCGTTCCTCGTATCTCTCGTGCACAAGCCTTAGACGCGCTCTCTTCGATGGCTAACATCGCTGGGTATCGTGCGGTTGTTGAAGCAGCTCATGAGTTTGGTCGTTTCTTTACAGGTCAAATCACGGCTGCCGGTAAAGTACCACCAGCGAAAGTATTGGTCGCTGGTGCGGGTGTGGCTGGTTTGGCTGCAATCGGTGCTGCGGGTAGCTTAGGAGCTATTGTTCGTGCATTTGACGTTCGCCCAGAAGTAAAAGAACAAGTTGAGTCCATGGGAGCAGAGTTCCTGACCGTGGATTTCCAAGAAGACTCTGGTTCTGGTGACGGCTACGCAAAAGAAATGTCCGATGACTTCAACAAAAAAGCGGCAGAGTTATACGCAGAGCAAGCTAAAGATGTTGATATCATCATTACAACGGCACTAATCCCTGGCAAACCTGCTCCGAAGCTGATCACCAAAGAAATGGTCGACAGCATGAAAGCGGGCAGTGTCATTGTTGACTTGGCAGCTGCTAATGGCGGTAACTGTGAATACACAGTGAAAGACCAAGTTATCATGACAGATAACGGCGTAAAAATTGTTGGTTACACTGACATGGTCGGCCGTTTGCCAACGCAATCTTCTCAACTTTACGCGACAAACCTTGTTAACCTTCTAAAACTGCTGTGTAAAGAAAAAGACGGTAACATCAATATTGATTTCGAAGATGTTGTTATCCGTGGTGTCACCGTGGTTAAAGAAGGTGAAATTACATGGCCTGCGCCACCAATCCAGGTTTCAGCGCAGCCGCAAGTGAAACAAGAGCAACCTGCGAAACCAGAGCCTAAAGTAGAAGAACCTACCTCTCCAACGAAGAAGATTATTGGTGTAGCCGCGGCAGTAGGTGCTTTTGCTTGGATTGCATCGGTTGCGCCGGCAGCGTTCCTTTCTCACTTTACTGTATTTGTTTTAGCTTGTGTTGTCGGCTACTACGTGGTTTGGAATGTTACCCATGCACTTCATACTCCGCTTATGTCGGTAACGAATGCTATCTCCGGCATTATTGTGGTTGGTGCATTACTGCAAATTGGGCAAGGTAATGGGGTCGTTTCATTCCTATCCTTTATTGCTGTATTGATCGCCAGCATCAATATCTTCGGTGGTTTCACCGTCACCAAGCGTATGCTTGAAATGTTCCGCAAAGATAAATAGGAGTTACAATGTCTGCAGGATTAGTACAAGCAGCTTACATTGTTGCTGCATTATTTTTCATCATGAGTTTGGCGGGGCTTTCAAAGCAAGAGTCCGCTCGTAATGGTAACTACTATGGTATCGCAGGTATGACGATCGCGCTGATCGCGACGATCTTCAGCCCTGATGCTCAAGGCTTTGGGTGGATCATTATTGCGATGGCGATAGGTGGGGCGATCGGTATTTTCTATGCGAAGAAAGTAGAAATGACCGAGATGCCAGAACTGGTTGCGATACTGCACAGCTTTGTAGGTTTAGCTGCGGTTTTAGTTGGCTACAACAGTTACCTTGATGCGCCAGAAGCAGCAACTCATGCTGAACATGTTATCCACCTTGTAGAAGTATTCTTGGGTGTTTTCATTGGTGCCGTAACCTTCACGGGTTCAATTGTTGCATTTGGTAAGTTACGTGGTGTGATTCCTTCTTCGCCGCTTAACCTTCCTCACAAGCACAAAATGAACCTTGCAGCGGTTGTGATTTCTACGCTTCTTATGATCTACTTCGTAAAAGCAGATGGCAGCATGTTCGCTCTGATTGTGATGACACTGATTGCGTTCGCGTTCGGTTACCACTTAGTTGCTTCAATTGGTGGTGCTGATATGCCAGTTGTCGTTTCAATGCTGAACTCATATTCAGGTTGGGCAGCAGCAGCAGCAGGTTTCATGCTCGCAAATGATCTATTAATCGTAACAGGTGCGTTGGTTGGTTCTTCAGGTGCGATTCTTTCTTACATCATGTGTAAAGCCATGAACCGTTCGTTTATCAGTGTTATTGCTGGTGGCTTTGGTCAAGAGATTGTGATTTCAGGTGACGAAGAGCAGGGCGAACATCGCGAAACAACGGCAGAAGAAGTCGCTGAAATGCTGAAGAACTCAAAATCAGTAATCATCACCCCAGGATATGGTATGGCTGTAGCGCAAGCGCAGTATCCAGTGCATGAAATTACTGACGTACTTCGTTCAAAAGGTATTGAGGTTCGCTTTGGTATTCACCCAGTAGCAGGTCGTCTTCCGGGACATATGAACGTGTTACTTGCTGAAGCGAAAGTACCGTATGATATCGTTCTTGAAATGGATGAAATCAATGATGACTTCGCTGAAACCGATACAGTACTGGTTATCGGTGCTAACGATACGGTAAACCCGGCAGCTCTGGAAGATCCGAACAGCCCGATTGCTGGTATGCCTGTACTGGAGGTTTGGAACGCGAAAAATGTAGTGGTATTCAAGCGTTCAATGAATACTGGTTACGCAGGTGTACAGAACCCACTGTTCTTCAAAGAAAATACATCAATGCTATTTGGTGATGCGAAGGAAAGTGTTGAGTCTATTTTTAAAGCACTCTAACCATTCTTGATTTAAAACTATACAGGGTCAGCAATCGCTGGCCCTTTTTTGTTCCGTTTCAATGTTATAGTAATGCAAATCCTTCTGTTAGCAGATGTCAATTGCTTGTAGATTGATGTATAGTTTTGGCTAATGTAACAAGTGACGGTAACAGTTTGATTAAAAAGTTTTTGCTCGGTTTTGCAACTGTATTGCCGCTTTTTTCGGCACCTGCATTTTCCGATTCACTACCAGAAAGAATAGATACGTTTACAGAGCTATTTAATTATGAAGTAGCTCTTAAATCGTATGATATTCGTATTCTGCAATCAAATTATCCTACCAAGTTACTTGCGCCAGATTCGCTTCTGCCGCAAACGTCTGACTATCCGTTAAAAGATATACAACAGCTTTACAGCTTAGCGAATACTTGTCGTGGTAAATTGCCACTGAGTCCTTTAATTACTGAGCCGTTAGTATTTACAAGAGCTATCTGTAAAGGGACGCAACTGACACCACGTTGGTTTTCGCGTAGTGGCCTCATTCACCCTGGTGGTGGGACTTATGCTGCACGCTATGTGGATAAGTATCCAGAACTCAAACCCAAGCTTGCTCAATACATGCATATTAAAGAGCGTGACAATGAGGAAGGGGATGAGTTGTTAGAAAGCTTGAAAAACATGGACGACGACGCCATTAATGCTTTGATTGCAGGCGCGAGCATGTTTATCGAAGGTAACGAACTTTGGTTACGACGTGGTGACCGTTACTTTGTCTTCGAGAAAGATATCTGGGAAGAAAACGTCGCTAATGCGGGTTTGTCATACGCTCTAGCGTCTCAAAGCAAAAGTTGCTTTGTTAAACGAGGCAATATTTGTTGGGATGTAGAAGATCACTCACAAGTTTTGCGGATCAGTATGATCATACTGGTAATCGCAAATATTCTTCTAGTGATTGGTTGGGCTGTATACCGCTGGAATAGTAAGCGAGAAGAGCTCCGTAGTAGAATGCTTGTGTTGCAAATTTTAACGCATGAGCTCAGAACACCGATTGCATCTCTATCACTGACGGTTGAGGGCTTTCGCCGAGAGTTCGAGCATCTACCTGAAAGCGTGTATGACGAGTTTCGCAGATTGTGTGAAGATACACGTCGTTTGCGTCAATTGGCAGAAGCGAGTAAAGATTATTTGCAATCTGATAACCAAATGCTTGCAACAGATTGGGTTCTGTCTGTCGCAGACTGGTTAGAATTTAAGATCGAAGAAGAATTTGATAGTGCCGTGCTTTTCAATATCAATGAAGATGTGGCTGCTAAAGTTAATGTGTACTGGTTAGGAACTTGTATCGATAACTTGCTTCGTAATGCGCTTAAGTACGGTATTGCACCAGTTGAATTGGATGTTTCAACTAGTGAAGAAAAAATAGTATTCCAAGTCCGAGATGCTGGTGGCCTAACGGCTAAAGATTGGGCAAATTTGAAGAAACCGTTCGTCAGTAAGAGCGGGTTAGGACTTGGGTTAACAATCGTTGAATCTATGGTAGGCCGCATGGGCGGAAAAATGTCCCTGATGGGACCACCTACAACCTTTATATTGGAGATACCTTGTGAAACAGACACTGCTTCTCGTTGAGGACGATAAAAACTTGGCTGATGGCCTGTTAGTAAGCCTGGAACAAGCAGGATATGAGTGTTTACATGTGGAACGTATTGCAGACGTAGAACCACAATGGAAAAAAGCTGACTTGGTTATTCTCGATCGCCAACTCCCAGATGGTGACTCTGTACAATGTCTCCCAGAATGGAAACAGATTAAAGACGTACCAGTTATCTTGCTAACGGCACTTGTTACCGTAAAAGATAAAGTTGCAGGCCTTGATTCCGGCGCGAACGACTACTTAACGAAGCCTTTTGCTGAAGCGGAACTCTTTGCGAGAATCCGTGCACAGCTACGAGCACCGGATTCAGCAGAGCAAAGCAGCGCTGATAAAGTGATCACAAAAGACTTAGAAATTGATCGTTCAACTCGTGAAGTTACCTATAAAGATGAGCTAATTACGTTAACTCGTACAGAGTTTGATCTACTGCTATTTTTAGCGTCGAACTTAGGTCGCGTGTTTACTCGTGATGAGCTACTTGACCACGTTTGGGGTTATAATCACTTCCCAACAACACGTACTGTGGATACGCACGTATTGCAGCTTCGTCAAAAACTGCCAGGACTGGAAATTGAAACACTTCGCGGTGTTGGCTACAAGATGAAAGCATAAGTCATAATGAAAACACTACTCCCCGTAGTTCTCTCATTAGCGTTAGTGAAACCAGTCCATGCAATGGACTGGTTTCAAACTAACACGCCTTTAACGCAGGCACATCAACACTTACTTGAAGATGATCTTGCCGGTATGTTCAACTCTCTTGTTGAACTGTGGCAAACGGAACCAAGTAAAGATTTGACTCCTCATCTCAATGACCTTCTTGGTCAGTCACTATCTAAAAACTGTGGCAAGTCTCTCACTGGTGTAACGCTGCCTGAATGGATAAGTGGCGTGAACGTTATTCGTCAGACTATCCAAAGCCCTGGGCGAGATACATTTAGGTTAGTGATCAAGCTAAGAGCTACAACTGACATCGAAAATATTTCATTTAATCGATGGGTGGATGATTCTATATCCGCAGACAGTTCATTCAGTTATGAAGAACAGCCGAGCGGTACGGAATTAGCCAATGAGCGTAGTTATTCGAAACGCTATAACCTCACGGGTAAGCTTGAAGCAGGCTTGTATCACTTAACTATTGTTTCTAAAGATAAACAAGAGTATCGAACTTGGGTAATATTAGGAGATTCCAATTCTTCGCAATATGTTCGTTGGACATCTAAAGAGAATTGGAAAGTAGAAAAGAGCGCACTTCGTAATCCCCATTGTCCATTACCGCAACTTGAAGTTGGTTTATATGACTACATTGATGGTCAATACGAGCAAATGTGGAAAAAGACGTACGAGTCTAACTATCCCAATTCACTAGAGCTTGCGGGTGTCCCAAATGATAGATACGTGCTAGCAGTGAGTATCAACAGTCGTCGTTGGCAGGGCGATATAATTGTTGAGCAAGCTCAAACTATTAGCCGAACCTATGATCTTTCCCAAGAAGAATAGTTAAAGAAATACCATTTGTGCCGATAAAGGTTCAGGAAGAACCAAAATCACAAGTGTAGTATGAAAACCAAATATAAAATTCTAGCCACCTCAGTTGCCACCACACTTTTCGCAAACGTTGCTTCGGCTGCCACTTATGCGATAGAAGCTCGTAGCGATGCGATGGGTGGCGTTGGTACGGTATCAGCAACTTATCTGACTGCTCCTTTTTTCAACCCCGCACTTACTGCAATTTATCGCCGAAACGACGATGCAGGAATGATCGTGCCAAGTTTTGGTGGTAACTACGATGATCAATATGATCTTGTCGATGAAATCGAACGCATCAGCAAATTGACCGATGTCGATGAAATCAAAAAATCGATGAATGCCATAGATGGAAAAAAAACTGACTTTGATCTTGGTGGCGTTGTCGCTATAGGTATTCCTAATAAATTTTTATCTGCAACTGCTTACGGTAAGTTATACACTGAATCATTCGTACAACCAAAAGTAGATACGTCAGGTACTAATCCGTTAGACGATAGCTACGTACAAGGTGTTTCTATTGGTGTTGCTGAAGCAGGTGTATCACTTGCTAAATACACCAACTTTATGAATCAACACCTTTCATTTGGTGTTACGCCTAAACTTCAGCGTATTTATACGTACTCTTACGCCACGAGTTTTCAGAATTTCGATACCAAAGACTTACGTGAACATGAGACAGCGGAAACGATGTTTAACTTGGATGCGGGCGCGCTTTGGTTCTTTGGCCCATATCGTGTCGGTATTTCAGCAAAAAACTTGATCGGAAGAGACGTTAAAACAAAATCGTTCATGTATGGCAGTGATACGATAAAATCATACGAATACAGCATGCGTCCCGTATATACGGTCGGGGCAGGGGTTGTTGCCGATTACTTTACTATGAGTGTCGACTACGATCTTAATGAAGAAAAACGTTTTTCATCCTTTGATGATAATACACAAATGATTCGAGCTGGTATTGAATTTGATATCTTGCGTCAAATGGCATTGCGAGCGGGTTATATGAAAAACTTAGCTCGAAGTAGCGACGAAGGTACCATTACTGCAGGTATTGGACTGTCTCCACTTAAGTTGATCGAATTAGATATTGCTGCTCAGTACACGAACGAGAACGCAATGGGGGCATCCATTAATTTCCTTGCGACCTATTAATTGAATCGTTATAGTCTGCTCCTCAAAATGAGGAGCTTTTTTATGTTTGACGATTTACCCCCTCTATCTCACCAAGAGCAACAACAAGCTGTAGAGAAAATTCAAGAATTGATGGCGAAGGGCACAAGTACAGCAGAAGCCATCAAAATTGTTGCCGAACAGATTCGATCTGAGTACGCAGAAAAACAACAGCAACAAAACTAATTAATTCATATCAGGGCTTTGGCCCTGTTTTTTGGTCCTCATATTTATCCTCAAATATTTTCATACCTTAACGTAGTTACGTCGTAACGTTATTTCTATACCTTTCAATTTATTCAACTTCCTCTATTCTGTACTAAGCAGTTAGTAAAATTTTACTTATTTAAGTTAACCTTGATGCGTTCTGGCTTGAACGAATATGGGGTGAAATGCTATTTTTTAAATTAAAATTAATAAAATCAGTAACTTGTGTTGGTTTTTTGTCTTGTGGTTATGTTTCGATCATCTTTTTGTGTAATTAAATTACAAGATGATGATTGGGTATGTTTTCAAGTAGAGGATTATGCTGTGAAGATAAAAAAGACACGTTGTAACAGAAAAATAAAATCTGAATATAGTTATATAGTTGACGTTATATAGACAGTAAGTGCTCGCAGACGTATGTCGGTTTTAGGTTGAACATAGGAGTGTTGGACTCTGTTTTAACTCTAAATCTTGTCTTTAATTCAGTGTTGTCTATGAAATAACTCTTAATCTTGATCGATGGATTACACGAAAAAATTACTTATTGCCAAGTGGTTTTACTAAACTAGGCGACGTTGTAATTAGGAATATAAAACAAGCTGCAATAGAAATTGACAGGGTTTAGAAGCGTAGTGACGGCGTAACGTGGGTTTGTTTGCGTTAGTTACATAGTTATGTACATCTTAAGGAGGGAGAACAAAATGGGCCACATATCAATAACTGGTTCCTAAGTCACTAGTTGACTTCACGAGCCTTCAATGGCTATTAGATAGCTGATCGCTCGCTGTTTCCACATTCTTATATCAAACTCCCATATTTTCATGAAATATGAGTTTAGACATTGCATTCGCTCTTAGTGAACTAGACTTACTATAAGCACATGAAAACTAACTAGGAGAGAAAGAATGAGTTACAAGCACGTTTTAGTCGCTGTTGATTTATCTCAATCTAGCCAAGTCGTTATCGAAAAAGCAATAACTCAAGCAAAGAACTCGAACGCCAAACTTTCATTCGTTTATGTGGATGTTGATCGTGTGATCATGGAGCCGAAAGAAGAACAAAAGTTGCAAAAGGAGCTACAAGAACTCGCTGATAAATGCCTATATCCAGTACACGAGACGATGGCAGTTATCGGTGACCTTCATATCAAATTGTCGGGAATCGTAAAAAAAGAGGGAATAGACCTAGTAGTCTGCGGTCATCATCATAATTTATTGAGCCGTTTCTTTTCATCGGTACCAAGGGTAGCGAATGAGGTTGAAGCAGATTTATTGATTGTTTACTTGGATGAGTGACAGTAACGCAGGTTTGTGCCACATCTTTTGTAATCCCGTTTTTCGCATATTAAAAAGCCGAACGTTTGCGTTCGGCTTTGCGTATGATTGACAACAAAATAACTAACCAGGAATGGCAGATGCCTCTTGGGATAAAATAGATGCAGACTCTGCGTTTGACTGCAAATCAAAATGCACGTTAACTTGCACACCTTCTCGCTCAAAAGTGACATCATCAAAATCGGTCATAGCAATTTTGAATCCATTTCTAGCAAAAAAGCCAGTCACCATAGTTCGCTGCTTAATTTCTAGTGCAGACGCGAGTAGCTTATCCATGGCATTCTCCTTGGTTATTGTGGGGATATGGGTAGAAGATACACGCAGAACGGTATGAAATCAATTTAATATAAAGCTGCTTTCGATTAAATTTTTAATGTAAGTCAATCTATCGTTTAACCCACGTGATTTATTCCACGCAAAGCCTTGATAATGAAACGGTATAGCATCTCATGTTGTGATAACAAGCATAAAGTTGGGGATTTTCATAAATGCCTAACGAGGCTCTTTGAAACAATACGTTACAAAGCTTCTCGCTAGATCTCATGAGTTATCAAAGGAAAATTATAAACCTGAAAAGCCATCCTAAAGTGATTCATTTTTCAATATTTTTGATAACTCAGACCTAATAAAAGTAGATATTTCAGCTAGCTTTCTTGGTAAAGGGTTTTGATAAGGGTAGGCGATATACATGGAGCGTTCTATATCAAAATTTTGTGAAATTTGGATATTGTTGTCTATATGGTTACCTTTTACAAGGTAATTTGGAATGACGCCAACCCCAACACCCTCAGAGACAAAGTTTATTAAAATAGAGGTGTTATCAACTTCGATAATGTCAGTGTACTGCTTTTTAATTGATTCCTTATTCGAGTGATTCTTGTAGATTAATAGCGTGTTGTTATTGGCATTGTTAACTGTAGATATTAAAACATCGTTATAATCACCGATTTTATGTGCAATCAGAGTGTCATCAATAATATTATTAAGCCTAATCGCTAAATCTACATTGCTTTCTAATAAATTCTCAACATTGTTACTTGATGATATTTCAAAGTTCACTGCTGGATATCGTTCTTGTAAGCCTTTAAGAACAGAACCAAAAATAGAAGAGGCTATAGAATTGGGCATTGTAATTTTAAACTTTCCATTAATGCATTCACTCAACGAGCTAGCTCTGTAATTTAACTCCTGCAAGCTCTCTAACGTTTTGATGGCAAGCTCTCTAATGCTTTCGCCATGATCAGTTAAAACGAGTTTTCTTGTTGTCCTGTGGACGAGTGTTACACCAAGTTGTTTTTCTAATGCCGCTAACTGCCTGCTGACTTGAGCTTTCGACTTTCCAAGTTCTTTTGATGCCTCTGTAAGAGAGAGGTGTTTACAAATGGCTGCAAAGCAGACCAGCTCATTGTTCATCAATTCCATGATTGTTACCTTTTTGCAACTCTGAGTCACGTTGTCTTTTAATGGTAGGGAAAGTATAACTTGCATCAACGGAGGGGGACAATGATATTTAAAAGCCGTCATGAAATAATGGCAGACTACTATCTTAATAAAACTATATTGGATATTAAGTTAAACAAATATCCTGAAGAAATTAACTCAATCGAATTAAATAACGAAAAGGAAAAACTAAAATAAAATTAATGTAAGAACCACTAGTGAGTTGAGTGAACATATGAAGAAAGATCTAGGTATAGATTGAAAAGTAGAGAGTTTACGTTCCTATAAAGCTAATGTAATACTTACACTTTTGGGATGAACAATACGTGCCCATAAGTGAGAACATTGAATTTTCTCATCCTTTCGATAGCTTAAAACATAAGTTATCGAAAGGATATAATGAGATTTGAATACAAAGGCTTTAAGCAATCGTTAGGTTGCTTATCTGATATAACTTAAACACTAGCTCATGCCCAGCAGAGTTAGTATCAGAACTTCAAGAACGCCAGCAAAAGATCTTGTTAACTCAGAAAATTGCAGAGAAATAATGGAATATCCAATCCAACTGTTCGTCTACTTGAATGAGCAAGATGCAGAACAAACGCGTATAGTGTCGAAAGTAATCAAAGATACAGTGCAGGAACTTAATCGGCTACACGGTTTTAAAGTTGATGACTGGTTCTTATCAAGTGGTCGCTGTGGTGAAATAAAAGTTCATGGTCCATACAATACAGCCGATGAAGCCTGCAAGGCCGCAAAAGCCAAATACGGTGTAACTAAGCTGACATCGCCACTGCTAATCTCCTAACTCTAAAGTGCGCATTATGGGTGAGTGTTATGTTGAGTGGTTCGCCTTTGGCCTAGAACGCGCAAAGGGTGGGCGAGAGACTTGCTCATTGTCGGCTTGCC
>NZ_NCTH01000015.1:0-108263 GCF_002105475.1 Vibrio sp. ArtGut-C1
GGCGTCAGAGATTAGGTATTGTGTCGAATTCATTTACAGTATTTTCAATAGGTGTTGATTTACTCAGACAACACCTATTGAGATAGGTTCTAAGTTGCGCTAAGTGTGTATTCATGCAACTACTCTTATATATAGGCGATGACTTGTCAATATTGTTTTGCTTAATAAGTGAACGATTTGATAGGAGAAAGAAAAGCCATCGCGATGGATGGCTTTGTCTAGGTTGAAAGAGACAGCTATTACAGCTCAACGCTCACTGGCTGTGCTTTAAACTTTTGAATCAGCTTTACGATTAGTGGACTTGCCAGTACCAATACGGCTAAAACAGTAAAGGTAAGGGTAATAGGGCGCTCCCATAGGAAACTCAATTCGCCGTCTGAAATCATTAATGCGCGGCGTAAGTTCTCTTCCATTAATCCCCCAAGGATGAAACCCAGCAATAAAGGCGCAAGTGGGAAGTTAGCGAGTCGAAGTGCAATGGCAGCCATAGCGACAATCAGCATCACGAACACATCCATGGTATTGAATGAGACCAAATAAACTCCGGTGATTGAGAAGAATAAAATCATCGGCAGAAGTACCGTTCTAGGCACCGCCAAAAGCTTTGAGATGTACGGAATCAACGGTAAGTTCAGGATCACGAGTACGATGTTGCCGAAGTACATGGAAATGATCACCGACCAGAACACGTCTGGGTGCTCAACAAACAGGCGAGGACCAGGTTGAATACCATAAGCGATCAGCGCACCGAGCATTATTGCTGTTGTACCAGAACCCGGAATGCCAAGCGTTAGCAGCGGTACAAATGAACCACTAGAGGCTGCATTGTTCGCTGATTCTGGCGCGACCAAACCACGGATACTGCCTTTACCGAACTCTTCCTTTTTCTCTTTAGGTGCGAGGTTGCGCTCCATGCCATAGCTTAAAAAAGCAGCAATGGTTGCTCCTGCGCCAGGAAGAACGCCAGTGAAGAAACCTAATATTGAAGAGCGAATTGAAACAGGCGCAACATCTTTGATTTCGTCCTTGGTCACTTTCATTGAGCCAATGTTACTCAGCTTTTCCTGTTCTTCATCGCTGGTGTCTTTTGATGGTTTAAGAATGCCCATCAGCGTCTCACCCAGTGCGAATGTCGCCATTGCAAGCAACAAGAAGCTAAAGCCATCCATTAAATCCGTTAAACCGAAGGTAAAGCGTTCAACGCCTACGCCTTTATCGATACCAACTGTAGATAGCATCAAACCAAGAATGGTCATCATCCACGCTTTGATGACCTGACCTTTCCCCGCAAAAGCCGCGACTGCTGATAACCCAAGTAGCATCAACGCAAAATAGTCTGACGATTGGAAGCTAAGTGAAACGCTAGCCAATGCTGGTGCTGCGACAAGCAACATAATGGCAGATAGCGTACCGCCAGTGAAAGAAGAATAAGCTGCCAAAGCTAATGCTTTACCTGCTTGGCCTTTTTGAGCCATCGGGTAGCCGTCGAATGCTGTCACCACGGTTGAAGAACAACCCGGCGCGTTAATTAAAATCGACGATGTAGAACCACCAAATACCGCACCGTAATAAACACCCGCCATCAAAATAAGGCCAGAAGAGGGCTCTAGGCCATAAGTAATTGGGATCATCAAAGCAATGGCTGAGATCGGCCCAAGCCCAGGTAACATGCCGATAAATGTACCGACGAAACAACCAACGATCACCATCATGATGTTCATTGGCATTACTGCAGTGGATAAACCTTGTAGAATTCCATCTAACATAATTCAGTCCTTTCTTTGACTACCAGATGGTGAAAATCAAACCCGGTTCGAGGTAGATGTCCAAACCTTGAGTGAGTAATAAATAGAACGCGATCACGAATGGAAACGACGCGCCGAACAGAACGGGTTTACGTCTTTCCCCCAGCAGATAAAAGCCAGCCAATAAAAAGAAGCCAGTAGCTATAACAAAACCTAGGTAAGTCAGGCCCACGCCGTAAAGCGCCATCAAAACCAAGAAAGCGATCAGTAACTTCCAATTAAAGGTCAGCACCGCGCCACTTTGTTTATCTGGTTGTCCTGTTGCCAGTAACAACAGAGAAAGGCCAGCACCAACGTAAGTCAGGATGGTTGGCAAAGTACGTGCGGTGAACGGTTCGTATTCATCACCAGGGAACAATGGAATTTGCGAGGTTTGATAACCGTAGCAAAGACAGAAGAGTAGAAAGATCATTGCGCCGACACGGTCACGACAGAGCAAATATTCTTTGATGAAAAAGTTGGTTGAACGAGGCATATTCAACTCCTAACAAAAATAAAAAAGACCGCATATGGACGTTAATGAATAAACTAAACCATTAACAATTAAGCATTTCGCTGCTAGTCGAGCTGCTTTGGGTATATAAACAAAGGAGTGTGCATGCCGATTGTCGACAATATCCATATACGGTGAAACTTAGAGTGCAAATACAGTTGGGGAAATACCAACCCCACGTTATTGGGTGAGGTTGGAATCTAAGGAACCCAGTTCGACTGTTACTTTAGGAAGCCTAACTCGCGCATTAAGTCACCCATTTGCTGCTCTTGCTCTTCAAGGAACGCGAAGAACGCTTTGTCCGCCTTGTAGTTGTCTATCCAACCATTGCGGTCACGGACGACTTGCCATTCGTCAGTGTTGTACATTTTGGTAAATGCTGCATTCCATTCATCCAGCTTTTCTTGGCTAGTACCTGGTGCAGCAAAGAATCCACGCCAGTTAGCGAAGACAGTTTCGTTACCATATTCTGTTAGCGTAGGGATGTTTGGTGCGGCTTCTAGGCGTTTTGGTGCAGTTACCGCTAGCACTTTGACTTGACCAGATTTTGACATCTCCAGTACTTCACCTAGGCCCGTAGAGAGCAGTTGAGTTTCGCCTGAAAGAAGGGCTGCCATGGCTTTACCGCCCGCATCGTAAGCGATGTAACGCACTTTACGCGCATCAAATCCTTCGCCTTTAAATGCGGCGGCAACGACGAGGTGGTCCATAGAACCACGAGCAGAGCCACCCGCGATTTTCACTTTGCGAGGGTTAGATTCAAATGCTTTTACTACGTCTTCCCAAGAATTGTATGGCGAATCAACAGAGGCTACGATGGCACCGTAATCCGCAATGGTGGCTGCAACGGGAGTGAGATCTCTAAAGGATTGAGGGAAAATACCTGTTAGAGAGCGAACGACGATCGGTGTTGAATTCACCATCAGCGTATCTTCTTGGCGATCTGCCGTTTCAATCAAGTGCGCAATGGCTTTACCGCCGCCGCCACCAGAAAGGTTTTGGAAAGATACCGTCTCAACGATGTCTGATTTGAGTAGCACATCACCTGTACCTCGTGCGGTCATGTCCCAGCCGCCACCGGCACCTCCAGGGATCAAGAAATGCATTTTTTCTACATCAGCAGCAAAAGCGTTAAATGAAAATGAAGCTGCGATGATCGATGCGGCGAGCGTTGGTTTGATTACCTTTAACATGTTCACGTTCCTTATGTTGGTGACTCTATTTTTTGATGAGTCTTATTTTTGTTTCAGCCTTTAACTCGAACTGGATGCTGATGTATCAAAGGTTAATCAAGTGTTAAATCGATGTCTTTAAAACGTCGATAAAGAGAATATTGAGCATAACGGGTATTTTGTTCATAAAGTTCACGCTGAAAAATTGGTTGCACATCACGCGTGCGTGCTAACAATTGCGTCATAATGGAATGACATCAAACGAATAAGGAAACAGAGAATGAAAGGGACATGTTTGTGCGGTGCTATTGAAGTGATCGCAGATGCTAAGAATGAGGTGAGTCTATGCCACTGCTCGATGTGTCGAAAATGGTCGAGTGGAGCACTCCATGCTGTGCATTGTGGTTCTAACGTAACGTTTAAGGGGGCCGAGCCAAAGCGCTATCAATCGTCTGACTGGGCGGTGAGAGGTTTTTGTGGCGAATGCGGTACAAACCTTTTCTATCATTTGTTACCGACAGGCGAGTACATTCTCTCCGCTGGTTTGTTCGACAATCCAGATTTCAAACTCTCATTAGAGATCTTTACCGATGAAAAGCCCGCGTATTATGACCTCAATCCCACCTCACAAAAGATGACATCGCAGCAAGTTTTTGAGCAATTTTCACCTAAAGAATAGCCTTTTGTATCCTTAATTGTTCGACAGCTTAATTATTTTTCTTTTATATCATGATGTTAAGAGGTGCTTTGCTGTCGACAATTTATTTTTTCCTTCGCAATTATCCCTCCATTAAGCCCGTAACAGACGATTTTCTTCGATTTAAATTACGACCTTAGTCTAAATTGTCGACAATTTACTTGATTGTCGACACTTTGATCGACTACTTTATATTCAGGTTAAGAAATTGTAGACATTTTGATGTCGGTAACGTGAGTATCTGAGTATGAACTCTGAGTTGAAAACTCGTTATAAAGTACTGGGTTCTGAGAAAGAACACACCAAGTCAGAAACACTGACAGAAACACTGATTGAAGTCATTGTGAATGGCGATGTTAAGCCTGGCCATAAAATCTCGGAGCCTGAACTGGCGAAGAAATATCAAGTCAGCCGTGGCCCTTTGCGTGAAGCATTAATGCGTTTAGAGGGGCTAGGGCTCATTGAACGTATTCCTCATGTCGGGGCTAGAGTGACCACTTTTTCTCCAGAAAAGCTGATAGAACTCTATGCGGTTCGCGAAGCGCTAGAAGGTATGGCGGCAAGGTTAGCAGCGCGACATATTACGCAAGAAGAGCTCTTGAGCTTGGAAATGCTATTGTCGACACATTCTAAGCACATAGATCAAGTGGAGGGAGCCTCTTACTTCCATCAGCATGGAGATTTTGATTTTCACTATCGCATCATCCAAGCAAGCCGAAACAGCAAGCTGATTTCTCTGCTGTGCGACGAGCTTTACCACTTGTTACGCATGTATCGCTATCAGTCACCGCGCGCGCAATCTCGTCCAAATGAAGCGCTGACTGAACACAAATTCATTCTGGAAGCCATCCGTAATCGCGATGAAGAGCTTGCAGAAATGCTGATGAGAAGACACATCTCAGGAAGTCGAAAGCTCATCCAATCGCAAATTATACATACAGAAAGTTTAGACAAAGACTAGAAGGAATTCGTCATGAGCTTAACACCGGGAGCGAAGTTCAGACTCGCTATTGAACAAAACAATCCGCTGCAAATTGTTGGCACCATTAACCCTTACTGCGCCATGATGGCGAAAAACTTGGGGCATCAAGCGATTTATTTGTCTGGCGGCGGTATTGCAAACGCGTCATACGGATTGCCGGATCTCGGTATTACAACATTGAACGACGTACTGGTCGATGTTGACCGCATCACTAACGCGTGTGATTTACCGCTATTGGTCGACATCGACACCGGTTTTGGAGGCGCATTTAATATTGCTCGCACGATCAAAGCAATGGAAAAGGCGGGTGCTGCTGCGGTTCATATGGAAGACCAAGTCGCACAGAAACGTTGTGGGCACCGTCCGAACAAAGCAATTGTGAGCCAGCAAGAGATGGTTGATCGCGTAAAAGCCGCGGTTGACGCACGCAATGATGAAAGTTTCGTGATTATGGCTCGTACAGACGCGCTAGCTGTTGAAGGCATGGACAGTGCAATTGAGCGTGCGATTGCGTGTGTGGAAGCTGGCGCGGATATGATTTTCCCAGAAGCGATGACCAAGCTGGATCAGTACCTTCAGTTCTCAAACGCACTTGAGCAAGCAACTGGAAAGCACGTTCCTATTCTGGCCAACATTACCGAGTTCGGCGCAACGCCACTGTACGGCTGCGACGAGCTTGCAAAAGCGAAAGTCGATATGGTGCTTTACCCATTAAGTGCGTTCCGTGCCATGAACAAAGCCGCTGAAACGGTTTATAAGCATTTGCTAGAAGTGGGCAATCAGGAAGCTTTGGTTGATTCAATGCAAACACGCAAAGAGTTGTATCAGCACCTGAACTACCACGATTACGAAGACAAACTTGACCAGCTATTCTCTGAAGGAAAATAGCGGGAAAAGAAAAGATAGACGGAAGCCCAAGAAAAGATAATCGGAATTTATCTAATTCAATAACGTGAAATTCGTCTGGCTAAAAAACGCTCCAAAGAGGGCAAAGCCAGACAGAAAAGGAGTTCAAACAATGTCTCAAACTGCAGAAAAGAAAGCAGAGTTAGGTGGTGCAGGCCTACGCGGTCAAAGCGCTGGAAGCACAGCTTTATGTACTGTCGGAAAAACGGGGACCGGTCTGACTTATCGCGGTTACGATATTACTGACCTTGCCAATAATGCTCAATTTGAAGAAGTTGCACATCTTCTGTTACGCGGTCACTTACCAACTCAGAAAGAACTGGATGCGTACAAGACACATCTCTTAAACCTTCGCGGCTTACCAACTGAGCTTAAGCAAGCGTTAGAGCTTATTCCTGCTACTGCTCATCCAATGGATGTGATGCGCACTGGTTGTTCTGTGTTAGGAAACCTAGAGCAAGAAATGAGCTTCGATGAGCAATTGCATTCGACGGAACGTATGCTGGCGCTTTTCCCAGCTATCATCTGCTACTGGTATCGTTTTAGTCACGATGGCGTTCGTATCGATACAGAAGATCAAACCGAAGACTGCATCGGCGGTTACTTCTTGCGATTGCTTACAGATAAAGAGCCATCAGCGCTACACAAACAAGTGATGCACTGTTCCTTAATCCTTTACGCTGAACATGAATTCAACGCATCAACTTTTGCAGCGCGTGTTTGTGCATCAACGTTGTCAGACATTCATTCTTGTATCTCGGCAGCAATCGGTACGCTTCGCGGGCCACTTCATGGCGGCGCAAACGAAGCAGCGATGGAAATGATTGAAGATTGGCAAACGCCAGATGAGGCGGAAGCGAACATCATGAAAATGCTGGCCAACAAAGACAAGATCATGGGCTTTGGCCATGCCATCTATCGCGAAAGTGATCCTCGCAACGCGTTGATTAAGCGCTGGTCGAAAGAGCTGTCACAGCAAGTCGGTGATACACATCTATATGCTGTTTCTGAGCGTGTGGAATCAGTGATGAAGCGAGAGAAAGGTCTGTTCTGTAATGCGGACTTCTTCCATGCATCGGCTTACCACTTCATGGACATTCCAACCAAGCTGTTCACACCAATTTTTGTGATGAGTCGTTTAACGGGCTGGGCGGCACACGTTTATGAGCAACGTGCCAATAACCGCATCATTCGCCCAAGTGCTGATTACACGGGCCCAGACCATCAAGAATGGGTACCTATCGAGAATCGCTAGCGCGAAGGTCAATCAGGGCACATATGCTTTGATTGACCACCTCCTTCCTTTGTACCTCTCTCTGACAGAGGAAGGAGCCCCTCTCATCACGATGTTTCTGGATCAATGGAAAACGTTGATGAAGGCAAGATGTACAGACTGAATGGAAGCAAACCATGAACACAAATATTAATACCCAATATCGTAAGTCGCTTCCGGGAACTCAACTGGATTACTTTGATGCACGCGAAGCCGTCAATGCCATTTCTCCTGGAGCCTATGAAAAACTCCCTTATACCTCCCGCGTGCTAGCTGAGCAACTGGTCCGTCGCTGTGATCCGAACACATTGACGGATAGCCTGAAGCAGTTAATTGAACGTAAACGTGATCTTGATTTTCCTTGGTATCCAGCACGCGTTGTTTGTCATGACATTCTTGGTCAGACCGCTCTAGTTGATTTAGCGGGTCTGCGCGATGCTATTTCGGATCAGGGCGGCGATCCTGCAAAAGTGAACCCTGTGGTTGAGACTCAGCTGATCGTCGACCACTCTTTAGCGGTTGAGCATGCAGGCTTTGAAGCTGATGCTTTCGATAAAAACCGCGCGATTGAAGAACGTCGTAATGAAGACCGATTCCACTTTATCGAGTGGTGTAAAACAGCGTTTGAAAACGTCAGTGTGATTCCTGCGGGTAACGGCATCATGCACCAAATCAACTTGGAGAAAATGTCTCCTGTGGTGCAAGCGAAGCAGGGTATTGCCTACCCAGATACCTGTGTGGGTACAGACAGTCACACGCCTCACGTAGACGCCCTCGGTGTTATCGCGATTGGTGTTGGTGGTCTGGAAGCTGAAACCGTAATGCTTGGCCGACCATCAATGATGCGTCTACCTGATATTGTTGGTGTAAAACTAACGGGTAAACGTCAACCGGGCATTACCGCAACGGATATTGTCCTCGCGATTACTGAATTCCTACGCAACGAGCGTGTCGTCTCTTCATATCTTGAATTCTTTGCTGAAGGTGCACGCGATCTAACGATCGGAGACCGCGCAACTATTTCAAATATGACACCAGAATACGGCGCGACAGCTGGCATGTTTTATATTGATGAGCAGACCATCAATTACTTGAAACTAACTGGTCGAGATGAAGAGCAAGTTGCTCTAGTAGAAAAATACGCAAAACAAACCGGACTTTGGGCAGACGATCTAGATACAGCGGTTTACGAGCGCGTACTTGAATTCGATTTGTCATCAGTCAGCCGTAACATGGCCGGCCCGTCAAACCCTCACCGCCGTTTACCAACATCGGAGTTGGCGCAGCGTGGCATTTCTGGTGCGTGGGAAGAGAAAGAAGGTGAGTTGCCAGATGGCGCAGTGATCATCGCTGCTATTACCTCATGTACTAATACTAGTAACCCAAGAAACGTCGTTGCGGCTGGCCTTGTCGCGAAGAAAGCCAACGAGCTCGGCCTTGTACGTAAACCTTGGGTGAAGTCGTCTTTTGCTCCGGGTTCTAAGGTAGCGCGTCTTTACCTAGAAGAAGCGGGCTTATTACCAGAGTTAGAAAAGCTTGGCTTTGGTATCGTCGGTTACGCATGTACCACTTGTAACGGCATGAGTGGCGCGTTGGATCCAAAAATCCAGCAAGAGATCATTGATCGCGATTTATATGCGACAGCCGTGCTGTCTGGTAACCGCAACTTCGATGGCCGAATCCATCCTTACGCAAAACAAGCTTTCCTTGCATCACCACCATTGGTTGTCGCTTATGCGCTAGCGGGTACCATTCGTTTCGATATCGAACGCGATGCTTTGGGTACTGACCAAAACGGTAAACCAATTTACTTAAATGATTTGTGGCCTAGCGACGAAGAGATCGATGCAGTGGTCGGCAAACACGTTAAGCCAGAGCAGTTTAAGCAAGTTTACATCCAGATGTTTAAGCTCGATGACGCAGAAAAAAGCTCTAGTCCGCTTTACGACTGGCGTCCGATGAGTACCTACATTCGCCGTCCACCTTACTGGGAAGGTGCGCTTGCGGGTGAAAGAACACTGTCTGGCATGCGTCCATTAGCGGTTCTTGGTGACAACATTACCACCGACCACTTATCGCCATCGAATGCGATCATGGCGAGCAGCGCGGCGGGTGAATACCTTGCCAAAATGGGCGTTCCGGAAGAGGACTTCAACTCTTATGCGACTCACCGTGGCGATCACTTAACGGCGCAACGTGCGACCTTTGCTAACCCGAAACTATTTAACGAAATGGTGAAAGAGAACGGTGAAGTGGTTCAGGGTTCTCTAGCGCGAATCGAACCAGAAGGCCAGGTTGTACGCATGTGGGAAGCGATAGAAACCTACATGAATCGTAAACAACCATTGATCGTGGTGGCTGGCGCGGATTACGGTCAGGGGTCATCCCGTGACTGGGCAGCAAAAGGTGTTCGATTGGCAGGCGTAGAAGCCATTGTTGCTGAAGGCTTTGAGCGTATTCACCGTACTAACTTGGTTGGCATGGGTGTACTACCACTGCAATTTAAGCCAGGCGTTAACCGCAATACGCTAGAGCTGGATGGTACTGAACTTTACGACGTAGTTGGCGAGATTAAACCGGGTGCGGATCTGGCCTTGGTTATCACGCGTAGCAACGGCGATAAAGTTGACGTTCCTGTTACCTGCCGCCTAGACACCGCTGACGAAGTTCACGTGTACAACGCAGGTGGTGTTTTGCAGCGTTTCGCACAAGATTTCTTGGCGCAATAAGGAGTGGGTATGGAAAGCAAAACTCCGAATCAAATGAGCCAAATCAAAGTGCCGGCGACGTACATGCGTGGCGGTACAAGTAAAGGGGTCTTTTTTAACCTCGACGATTTGCCACAAGAAGCACAAGTGGCAGGCGAAGCTCGTGACAAACTCTTGTTGCGTGTTATCGGCAGCCCAGATCCGTACGCAAAGCAAATTGATGGCATGGGTGGTGCGACGTCAAGCACCAGTAAAACAGTAATTGTTTCTCGCAGTAGCCGAGCCGATCACGATGTTGACTACTTGTTTGGACAAGTGTCGATCGACAAACCATTCGTCGATTGGAGTGGTAACTGCGGCAACTTGTCTGCCGCTGTCGGTCCTTTCGCCATTCATGCTGGGCTGATTCCACAAGATCGCATTCCAGAAAATGGCATTGTGACGGTGCGTGTTTGGCAGGTGAACATCAGCAAAACTATCTTGGTGCATGTGCCGATTGTGAACGGATTCGTCCAAGAAACCGGCGAGTTTGAGCTCGATGGCGTGACGTTTCCGGCCGCCGAGATTCAAGTCGATTTCGTTGACCCTTCTGATGGCGAAGGCAGCATGTTCCCAACAGGCAACTTAGTTGATGATTTAGTGGTGCCGGATGTGGGTACGTTCAACGCGACCTTTATTAACGCGGGCATACCAACCATTTTTATTGATGCTGAATCGATTGGATATCAGGGCACCGAGCTGCAAGACGATATCAACAACGATGACACAGCATTAGCGATGTTCGAATCCATCCGTGCACATGGCGCATTAAAAATGGGGCTGATCTCTGAACTTGAAGAAGCTCAAACACGCCAGCACACACCAAAAATCGCGTTTGTATCCAAGCCGAAAAGTTACCAGTCCTCAAGCGGTAAAGCGGTAAATGAGTCGGAAATTGATGTGTTGGTTCGTGCGTTGTCGATGGGCAAACTTCACCATGCAATGATGGGAACAGCAGCTGTTGCTATCGCTTCAGCGGCGTGTGTACCGGGTACGTTGGTTAACTTGGCTGCTGGTGGCGGTGAAAAAGAGTCAGTGACTTTTGGCCACCCCTCAGGAACGTTAAAAGTTGGAGCACAAGCGAAGCAAACTGAGCAGGGCTGGGTGGTGCAAAAAGCCATCATGAGCCGAAGTGCGAGAATACTAATGGAGGGATTTGTGCGTGTACCCTCTGATGTCTTTGAGTGAAAAGAATGGTCTTTGAATAGAGCGAGAGCAATGTCAGGACATACTGGAGGAAGCAATATGTCTTCATACGAAAAAGAATATTTATGGGCGAAAAACGAACCGGAGAGTTTTTGGCGCGCTCAAGCGGAGAATATCGATTGGTTCGAATCTCCTAAAACTATCTTGAAATCTGATGAAAACGGCATAGAACGTTGGTTTCCAGATGGTGTAATGAATACGTGCTGGTTAGCATTGGATTACCATTGCGAGCAAGGACGCGGTGATAATACGGCACTCATTTATGACTCGCCAGTAACCGGCAATAAAACAACGTATACCTATAGTGACCTGCGTGACCAAGTGGCAAAAATTGCCGGCATGCTGTCTGCCCAAGGCGTTGAAAAAGGCGATCGAGTTGTTATTTACATGCCGATGATTCCAGAAGCCGCAATGGCGATGCTAGCCTGTGCGCGTTTGGGGGCGATTCACTCCGTTGTATTCGGTGGTTTTGCACCTAATGAACTTGCTGTACGAATTGAAGATGCAGAGCCGAAAGTCATCATGACGGCGTCGTGTGGGATTGAGATCAACAAAGTTATTCCATATAAGCCAATGGTAGACAAGGCCATTATGGACAGCCGATGGAAGCCTGAAAAAGTATTTATATTCCAGCGTCCTGAGTGCGAAGCCGATCTAAACCAAGAAAGAGATCTGGATTGGCAGCAAGAGTACAACCAAGCGTTGCCACACGGTTGTGTTCCGGTGTTGGCAACCGATCCACTCTACATTCTTTATACTTCGGGTACGACAGGTAAGCCAAAAGGCGTTGTGCGTGACAACGGTGGCCATGCCGTCGCGATGAAGTACTCTATGAGCGCAATCTACAACATTCCTCAAGATGGCGTATTTTGGGCGGCATCTGATGTTGGCTGGGTAGTAGGGCACTCTTACATTGTTTACGCGCCACTGATTCACGGTTGCACAACAATCCTATTCGAAGGCAAGCCCGTCCGAACACCGGATCCTGGTGCATTTTGGCGAGTGTGTGACGAATACAAAGTAGATGCGTTGTTCTCTGCCCCGACAGCGTTCCGTGCGATCAAGAAAGAAGACCCAGAAGGTGAGTTTTTAAAACAGTATGATCTCTCTAAATTGAAAACCATCTTTATGGCAGGAGAACGCCTTGACCCTCCAACACTGGAATGGGTTCAGAGCAAAGCAGACAAACCCGTTATTGACCACTGGTGGCAAACGGAAACGGGTTGGGCTATCGCGGGCAACCCAACAGGTGTTGAAATGATGCCAGTTAAAGCGGGTTCTTCGACGAAGCCAATTCCGGGTTATCAGGTCGAGATTCTGAATGAACTTGGAGAGTCGGTCGGGCCTAACCAACAAGGCTTTGTCGCATTAAAACGTCCGCTGCCACCGAGTTGTCTGCCAACGGTTTGGCGTAACCATGACCGTTTTGAAACCGGTTACCTCAGCCAATTCCCTGGCTACTATGTGTCAGGTGATGGTGGCTATTTGGATGAAGACGGTTACCTGTTCATTATGGGACGTATTGATGACGTGATTAATGTCGCGGGGCATCGTTTATCGACAGGCGAAATGGAAGAAATTGTCGGTGGCCACCCAGCGATTGCGGAATGTGCAGTCGTGGGTATCCACGATGAGTTAAAAGGGCAGTTACCACTTGGTTTTGTTGTGCTTAAAGATGGTGTCAAAGTGGACGAGCTTGATCTTGAAGGTGAGCTTGTTGGCAAGGTACGTAGTGAGATCGGTGCGGTTGCCTGCTTTAAGCATGCACTGGTTGTGGATCGCTTACCGAAAACACGTTCGGGTAAAATTCTGCGCCGAACCATACGTCAAATAGCCGATGGTGAAAAATACACCGTTCCGTCAACGATTGATGACCCAAGTAGTTTGAACGAAATTGAACGAGTGTTAAGACGCTAATTAAAACTCAATTCTAACTAACCCCTGATCCTCGAACTCTGTAGGTTGGTTCTGCCTCTGTACGCTTATTAAGTGCAGGGGCTTTTTTGTTTGTAGATCGCGTAAACGTCTCGTGCAGGCAATTTTGTGACTTGCCAATACGGCATTTTCCTCACAAACTACAGCCATTCAATTTTTAGTGACCCTTTGTATGACCACGTTTGTAATTAAATCTGCGTGTTTTAGCGACCTTGAGTCGCTCAACGACCTTATGTTTGAGCTGCATGATGAGCATCATCTTCAATCTCCTGAGCTGTTCAAAACTGCAGAGGAGATAGAGCAAGAAAAAAGTATTGCTCGATACATTGATGATCCTGAATGTCTTGTTTATGTAGCAAAACAAGGAGATGAAATTATTGGTTTTATCTCTGGTCATTTCTGTGAACTTGTTTCTACCGTCAGTCAGCCGGTTATGATGGGAAGTGTGGATGAGCTCTATGTGTTACCTGAGTTTCGGAAACAAGGCACAGCTCAGGCATTGATTAACAAAATTGAGTCAACGTTCTCTGATTACGGTGCAAAACAGATGTTTGTTGAAGTATGGCACTTTAACCAGGGTGCAATCTCTTTGTATGAAAAACAAGGGTTTGCACACCATATTCACTATCTAAGAAAGCCGTTGAGCTAATGGCCATGCTTAATTTTAATATTGTGATACACATTCTAGCGAATTGAAATCATTCAGTTCGTCAATAGACTTTTCTCTATAAGTTGCTCGCAATGTTAGTAAATTAATATGCGCCCACATTGGTATTGGCGTTTTTGTCTGCTTGTTTATTAGTAGCACGAGGATCGTGCTTACAAAAACAAGAGGACAATATTTTGAAACTAACAAAATCGTTACTTGCGTTGGCTGTTTTGCCAATGTTCGCAAGTGCTGATGATTTGTCACAGACACAAAATCACACTATACAACCCCAGATCGTAGGCGGCATCACTGCTGATCCTAGTGAGTGGAGATTCTACACCCAAATTGTGGGCCGTTATGGTAACCGATCATATTGTGGTGCCAGTTATATTGGAAATGGCTACGTCCTGACTGCGGCCCACTGTGTCGAGGGTGATTCACCGAATCAGATTGCGGTTAAAATTGGTGGCGTCGTTTACAATGGCACTGACGGTGTTCGAGCTAACGTGAGTGAAATCCACATGCACCCGGCATATCGCCGAGCAACGCTTTCTCACGATCTCGCAGTCTTAAAGTTAGACTCTGTACCTCAAGGTGTTGCCGCGGTTGAAATTGCCGATGGCAGTCTAACGCAATACGCCAGCATCGGAGATTGGCTTACAGTCGCAGGTTTAGGGAGAACCTCTGAAGGAGGAAGCTCCCCATCTCGATTGCAAGAGGTTGACGTTCCGCTCGTGTCGGACACGACTTGTCGTCAAGCCGGTGGCAATTACACAACCGTTGGAGAAGTGTCATTCTGTGCGGGAATTCCTCAAGGTGGGATAGATTCCTGTCAGGGAGATAGCGGTGGCCCAATCGTTATTAATCGTGGTGGCGTAATTACTCAACTTGGTGTGGTCAGTTGGGGGATAGGTTGTGCTCGTCCGGGTATGTATGGTGTTTATAGCGATATCGCCGCCATGCGTAATTTTGTTAATGGTGTCATTGGCACGACTACACCTCCTAAAGAGAATGTTTCTGTTGGGTATACCACCGAACAGACATTGGCATCATTTAATGTTGGCGAGTTGCAGCAACATAGTTTTGTTATCAAAAATTCAGGTAACACGACGTTCACTGTAGAAAACGTTCGCGCGTTTGCTTCTGGCGTTGCTGATGCTGCCGTTATTGCAAATGATCAGTGTTCTCAGGCGACGTTAGCAATGAATGCAAGTTGTCGTGTCGATGTCGAATTTGGAGCAGCTCAGGCGGGAGAAGCAAGAGTTGCTTTGAACTTCAACGTTGATAAGACCAGTACACAATATCAGGCGCTAGTGTCGGCTCAAGCCAAAACAGTGACAACGCCTCCAACAGATAACTGCGCAGCAGAATGGCAAGCGAGTACGGTGTATCTCAAAGGGGATAACGTTACTTGGAATGGCAAAGTGTGGCAGGCGCAGTGGTGGACTCAAGGCGATAACCCAGCAGACTCTGGACCTTGGGGTGTTTGGCAAGAAGTTCGCGACGCACATTGCAAGTCTAACTAACCATCAAGCATTCAAAAGCTGATTCGTTGGTGACTTGAGGTAGAATTCATTCTTGGTTTCAACGAACAGCGCATAGTTATCATAAGCAGGGTTTATTGTTTTCGAATAATAAGCCCTTTTTTATTGTTCCAACTTTGAGAACCCATAAAATGTGTATGACTTTATCCTGACGCTACCTTTATATAACTGGCAGAATTGCGATCAACATTTCATGTTTTGTCTGATTTTTGTCAGGTTTGCATTAAATTACTCTCCAATGAGCTTCAAGATCATGCTTTATTCGATCAACGTTGTTTGGCATAACTCGTTACTTAATTTTTATCGAAAAAGATAAGATTAACTGCCATTATTCATTGGTTATCATAATGTTTACTTAAGGTCATATTTTGTGTTGAGACAGCTGTTATTACTCATCCTTTGTTTTATTTTGTTACCTGTTTCACCAATCTCTACGGCTAAAGCTGCCGCGAGCGAAGTAAAAGGGGCGCTCTGCGTTGTTCGTGCTGACGACAAGTTAGTGCTAGTTCATGAAATATTGACGGATAAGATTTCTCTACCTGGTGGGACAATTATTGATGGAGAATCCCCCAAAGTTGCTGCGCAACGAGAAACGTGGGAAGAAACGGGTTTAGTGGTCACGGTTGGGGAGGAACTTGGCAGAACAGATACCGCGGTTTATTACGATTGCATATCAGACTCTGAGATTATTGCTTTTTCGATGAACAATTCCTTGGGTGGGAATGAGTTACCTATTTGGTTTGCTCCTCACTACGGAGTAGAAATCGCATCAGCAATGTTACTTGGACCATCCGAGCTGCCATCATTTTTGTACCGCTATCCCGCTCAATGGCCACAAGCCATTCAGTTTTTTGAACAAGCTACTCAGCAGTCTGCATCTTATGTGACTCAGCTGATCGAATCCGCGCCTTCATTTCGTCAGATTGAATTGAGGTGGATGAAAGACTTACAAAGCTGGGTAGGAGCTTTATCAGAAACGAGTTTCGAGGTAGCGAATCAGATCTCAAATCTTGTTATAGAACTGACAGAACCTACGATACTGCTTTTTCTATTTCCGTTAGTAATGATGCGTTTTGGCAGTCGATTTGTATTCCGACTCTTTTTCGCTATTAGCGCGACGTCCCTGATGGTACTTGTAGCTCAACAGGGCTTTGCGCTTCCTCGCCCGCATGTCTATATACCAATGATGGAGTTAACACACAGCTTTGGATTTAGTTTTCCAAGTTTGCCTATTGCCGTTTGGTTTTGTGTTTTAACCTTTTTATTTCAGAGAACACATTATTTCGGTTTGAATGGTACGACCGCTGTCATGATGCTCGTCACGCTTACTATTATGTTATGTAAGTTTTTCCTTGGTAGCGCCTTTTTCTTAGATATGTTGTTTGGTGCGCTGTTAGGAAGCTTGGTAGCCTGGCATGTTCTGCGATTGGAAACAAATCAAGACGTGAATGTTGATCAAGTGCTGAGCTCAAAAGGCGTCTGGTTCATTATGACTGCGGTAACGGCGGTCATCTCTGTTATCTGGCCATTACCTGTGTTTGGCCGCTGGTTAGCTATTTTAATTACGGCATCAGCGTTGGTTATGACGTTTAGAGAGTCAAAAGTGCATTTGGATTCTCGTCAGATGATTTTTGTAACGCTTGCGTTGGTATTCGTTGAGCAACTTTATTTGTACTCAAGCTCTGTTGTCTCGTTTAGTGGTTTGTGGTCATTGGTATTGTCGACGTTGCATTATCCATTGTTGATGTTGCTGTTTATCTTGCTTGCAAGAAAGCTGATTCATGAAAAACAACAGAGAGAAACAGTGCTAGATTGATGGTTGTATGTTTTTTTCTCAGGCATACGAGTAAAAAGAAAGCCTTGCTTTACAGCAAGGCTTTTTTGTATGTTGAGTAGCTCAACAATGTGGCTTTGCGTATATCTGACGCCATGGCTGAGTTAAAGGTAATAACGTTGATGCCATAGCGGCGGAGAGAATTAAGCGTTAAGGACGAATTTGTCAATCGCTTTAGCTACACCGTGTTCATCATTACTTGCCGTAATGTAATCAGCGATTTGTTTGGTCTCTTCCATCGCATTTTCCATCGCGATACCAAGGCCAGCGTACTTCAGCATGTGGTGGTCATTTTCAGCATCACCCATACAGATCACTTCTTCCGGTTGAATACCTAGATACTCAGCAATTGCAGCAACACCAATACCTTTGTTGCTTGCTGGGTTAAGAAATTCCAGGAAGAACGGAGCGCTTTGAACCACCGTAAACTCTTCACGCATTTCAGACGGAAGCGCAGCGATGACTTCAGTTAACTTACTTGGCTCGGCAACCATCATTGCTTTGATGATTGGATGATCATCTTCTAGCGATTCAAAATTAATCTCTGTCACATTTAAGCCATTAATGTTGGCTTCTATGTCAGTGTATGGGTTTTTCTCATTGGTGATCAAGCCATGTACTTGGCTGAATGCGTGCACATAAGCGCCTAATTCTTTCGCTTTACGAGCGACTAATTTAGCTGCCTTACCATCAATGATTTGCTGGTGGATGATTTCATTTGTTCCTACGTTCTTAACCATAGAGCCATTGTAGAAAAGGACAAAATCTTTATCGGAATGGATATTCAGTTCGTCGAGCTTGCCTTGCATTCCTTCTAATGGGCGACCAGAAGCGAGAACGACAGTAACGCCTGCTTCTCGAGCCTTTGCGATCGCTTGTTTGTTTTCTTCAGAGATTGCTTTATCACTATTGAGCAGTGTGCCATCCATATCTAATGCGATCAGTTTATACATCATTTCTTACCTTAAAGTTTTTGGGAACTGTAAGTGAATAAGGTTTGGTATAACGCTAACCAGAAACCTACGCTCACCGCGACTATGAAACTACAAAATGGTCTATTTTAACAATTAATTTTTGGTTTAAATTGACCTAGACACGTGTGTCCATTAAGGTCTTCGCCTCGAAGTATTATGAGTTGAGTGAGTTCTACGTTGTATAAGCTAAATGAGATGTTTGAAACCATCCAAGGGGAAGGGGTTTTCACTGGAGTACCTGCTGTTTTTGTTCGCCTTCAAGAGTGTCCGGTTGGTTGCTCATGGTGCGATACCAAACAAACGTGGTATGCAGATGAGAATGACCAACGTCAAATTGGTGATATTTTGGTGAAGACGGAAGATTCTCCGACATGGTGCGTCGCATCTGCCGAGAACATCGTAGAGCAATATCAACTGCAAGGCTTTAATGCTAAACATATCGTGATTACTGGTGGTGAGCCTTGTATTTATGATCTACGCCCTTTAACAAAGGCGTTTGAGGATATGGGTTGCCAATGCCAAATCGAAACCAGTGGCACATCAGAAGTCATCACGTCAGAAAATACATGGGTGACCGTGTCACCAAAAGTGGCGATGAAGGGTAAACTGCCAGTTCTCAATAGCGCGTTAGAGCGTGCGAATGAGATTAAGCACCCAGTTGGTACGCAAAAAGATATCGACCACCTTGATGAGCTATTGGCAAATGCGAATGTCGCGGTTGAGACTGTCATTGCATTGCAGCCTATTAGCCAAAAGCCTCGTGCAACGCAATTGTGTATTGAAACGTGCATTGCTCGCAATTGGCGTTTGTCTGTTCAAACTCATAAATACCTAAGTATTGCTTAAGAGCGGAGAGAGAAATGAAAAAAGCCGTTGTTGTTTTTAGTGGTGGTCAGGATTCCACGACTTGTCTGGTTCAAGCACTTAAAGAGTTTGATGAAGTTCATGCCATTACTTTTGATTATGGTCAGCGCCACAAGTTAGAGATAGAAGTGGCACAAAAGATCGCAAAGGATCTTGGTGTCAAAGCGCATAAAGTGATGGATGTTGGCCTTTTAAACGAACTTGCGATTAGCTCTCTCACGCGCGATGACATCCCTGTCTCACACGAATTGCAAGAAAACGGCCTACCAAACTCTTTTGTTCCTGGCCGTAACATTCTATTTTTAACGCTCGCAGGAATCTACGCCTACCAAATTGGGGCTGAAACCGTAATTACTGGCGTGTGTGAAACTGACTTTAGTGGTTATCCAGATTGTCGTGACGATTTTGTGAAAGCAATGAACACGGCTTTGGTGAAAGGGATGGACCGTAACCTGACGATCAAAACACCGTTAATGTGGCTAAATAAAGCAGAAACGTGGGCGTTAGCTGATCAATATGACGCGTTGCAACTGGTTCGTGAAAATACGTTGACCTGCTACAACGGGGTCATTGGTGATGGTTGCGGTGATTGCCCATCGTGCGATTTGCGCAAGGCTGGCTTAGATGATTACCTAAACAATAAAGAGACCGTAATGCAGTCTCTTGTGAACAAGCAGGCTGCTGACGTTTAGTCGTGCCTTGCTTTACTGGCTAACATAGTCAGAACCTAGGCTAATTGGCTCATCGTATGCGTCTATAATGATGTTTTTTCCCTGCTTTTTAGCCTGGTATAAAGCTTGGTCTAGTATCGAATAAAGTTCATCAAAGTTGGTAAGCGGCATTGATGTTGATAGATAGGCCAAGCTAGCGGTTACACTCAGATCACTATTATTTACCGTGCGTACGCGCTTCTCTGAAATCGTTTTGTGTAGGCTTTGTACGCGGAAAGGAACGTCAATTTCATCGACGTTTTTCAATAGTAAGATAAACTCTTCTCCACCCAAACGGCCGATATACTCTCCCTTATTGAGCTTAGCTTTAAGCACTTGGCAAACTTGCTGTAACACCAAGTCGCCAGTCGGATGACCGTATTGATCATTTATCGTCTTAAAGTCATCAAGGTCGATTAATGCTAAAACATAGCGGAAGTCTTCGTCTGCTTTGGAGGTTTGACCTTTGATGGTCTCTATAATTGCCGCTCTATTCAACGCACATGTTAGACTATCTATTTTGGCTTTTTGTCGTGTTTGTCGCTGAAGTATCAATGCCAGAATGAGCAAGACCAACAAACAGGAAACCACAAAATTATAAGTGCGCTTTTGATCGGTAAGCTTCTCAAATTGATTCTGATTTAAGCTTTTTTCATTATTCAACCGAGCGACTTGAAGATCATATTCGTACTCTTTCTTTGTGAGGTCTAATGCCTCTAATGCTTTAATATTGCTAGCGTCTCGGTTGGCCAATTCAATGGTTGAATAGGCTTCGTGGTGCTCTAATGCCAGTTTATAATCACCTTGGGCTTGGTATGCTTCGGAAAGGAGTAATTGAGCTTGTGCCTGTAATAATGGTCTAGAGTTATTGATCGCTAGTGTTAACGCGACTTTGCCATGTGCAATCGATTTTTCAGTAGCATGGTTTTTCAAATACGCGAACCCAGCAGCTAAATGCCCTTCCGTTTCGAGGTGCGTATTTTCATACGTCTCAGCAATGTCTAAAGCTTTTCTAATGTAATCTACTGCGGTATCCAGTTGCCCACTTTCGGCTAAAACCGCAGACAGCCCTAAGTAGCTTAACCCTTGACCATATGGGTAGTGGATCTGGTTGAGTATTGTTAATGCATTTTGATAATGATTGATGGCTTTATCGAATTCTTTGGATTTCTTATACATTGCCCCAAGGCTATGTTCGACTTGGGCGACTTTGAGTGGTGTCCCTTCATCTTGACGAGCGAGTAGGGCTTGGATGAGATATTGTTCTGATTGTTCAAACTGCCCAAGCTCTGCAAGCAAATTTCCGACGTCATTGTAAATGCCAGAAGGATCGCTTTGAGCAGACATGTTGGCCAGCAGCTTTCGATAAAGGCTCAGCGCTTTTTCATAGTCACCACGATAGTTATAATTGTTCGCTACCACACGTAACGCGAGATCAATAGGGAAGTTTTCTTGGTGTTGTTGACTTAGATGACTTTCTAACGACGAGCAATAAAAGTTTGCTTTGTGATAACGACCTTGTTGATTCAAGGTATAACAGAGCTGATAGTTCATCAAAGCTTTGCCTTCAGAATCTGAAGTCTGCTTCATTTTTTGTCGCAATGAAGAAAAGCTATTTACTGAGGCGTCATAACTACCATGCTTACGTTCATTTAAGGCAAGAATGTACTCTGACTCTAACTGAGCAAAGTTATTGTTGAGAACTTGGCTGCTTCCATAGTACGGCTGTTTTATGTTCGACATGTATTCATAAATCAGCCCGCTGACGTAGAGTTTTTCGCTGTGCGATTTCGCTGTGTGGTATCGATCTTGAAGCATGCTTAATGCTGAGTCAGGATTACTTCTCAATGTGGTTTGATAAACGGCGTGCCACTGCGTGATATTTTGTTCTGGCTCAATATCTTGAGTGTCACTAGCATATACCGGGGCGAGTAAGAGTGACGCAAGCAAAGGATAGAGCGTGCGCATATTTAAACGTGCCTTATGTTCTTTTGTTGCTTTGGAATTAGAGAATCATAACGCTATTAATTGATCAGCGTTGTGATTGAGTTGGGTGTACGAAGAAAAAGAATAGGAAAACTATGCACTTGGTCGACATATCAAAAAAAGAGCATAAAAAGAAAGACCCCAACATAAAGTTGAGGTCTAGAAGTCGTTATGCAATGTAAAGCTTAGCTAGATCTTGAGGCTCCATTTCTTTGCCTTCTAGCTGATCGTTCCAGTTAGTACCAACAAGAACACCATCTTCTGCAAGAGTTAAAAGCCAATCTTCAACAAAGATATCTAGTGGGATTTCTAGTACAGTGAAGTCAGCCCATTCTTCAACATTGTGCGCTTCTGCATCTTCTTTCGAAGACCAGAAAGGCATGACTTCACTGTTTTCGAATTCAGTTGAATCGCAAGATAGCCAACCTTCTTCATTGCGTAAACCCCAAACCAGTTGGTTTTCTTTTGTTTCTGCAACAAAAAGGTCAAGGTTTGCTTGGATATCTGATGTAAGTTTGCTCATTTCAAAACTCTCGTTGTTATGACGCCGCTAGGGTAACACTAAAGTGCCGATTCCTAAAGCATAATACGGTTATTGCAATGAGTAAAAATAAAGGAGCCGAAGCTCCTTTTCTTATGTCGTTCTAGGTTTATTAATGCTTGTTTGAACAATCATTAATACAGACATTTTTACCTTTCAGGGAGGGTAGTGAATATTGTCCACTCTTTTTTAATCTCGCCTTTATAACCAACGACAGAAGCAGTTACTCGGCGGTTTAAAGCGTGGCTGACTTCATCGGTACCTTGTTGCGCTAGGTGAGTATCTCCAAAGCCAACAATACGAACTCTGCTCGGTTCGATGTTGTAGCTCAATAGCGCCTCACGGACATTGCGTGCTCGTCTCTCTGATAGATCTTGGTTGTGTTGAGAGCCACCAACTTTACTCGCGTAGCCGTGCAGTTCGATCGATGTAGTAGGGTATTCTTTTAAAAAATCGGACAGTTCACGTACTTGTCTTCTGAACACGGGATTGATTTCATCAGAATCATTGGCAAAAAGTATTCTCACTTGCATGTTATCTGATGCTTTAATGTATTCGCCGCAACCGTCATTGTCGACTTCTGAGCCTTCAGGTGTGCCAGGGCACATATCTCGAGCGTTGATGACGCCATCGTTATCTTCATCTTGAAGGTCAGCAATTTGTTCTGCACTTGGTACAGGTCGATAGTCATACTCGTCTTCAGCAACAACCTGTTGAGTAACGGCGAGAAGACTTAATACAAATAGAATTTTCATTGGTTTCATGATTAGTACTCCACCTTTTCATTCCATTCCGTAGGCACATCGACTCGCAAGGCATTTAACAATTGGCCGGTCGCATTCATTACACGGTATTTCGCGTATTGCTCTGAATATCGAGCATCCAAGTAGTTTTTTCTCGCTTCAAATAACTCGTTTTCAGTATTTAACAAATCCAGAAGGGTTCGTTTACCGATGCGATACTGTTTCTCGTAGGCGATAACAGTTTCAGATGCCGAATCTACGTGATCCGCCAGAAACTCTTTTTGCTGAAGCGTTAAATCTAGCGCGCTCCATGATAGACGAAGCCCTTCTTCAACGCTGCGGTATGCGCGTTCTCGTAAATCTTTGGCTTTGTTTAGTTGATAGGCAAAGTTTTCAGCATTGGCGACATCACTACCACCATTAAAGAGGTTGTAACGCATACGCAGCATCGCTGTCGTTTCATCACTGCTTCCTTCGATACCGCTTGCATCATCACGCCACGTTTGAGCCGCTTCTACAGATATCGTTGGATAGTAAGTTCCCTTAGATTGCTTATATTGGAACTTAGCTGAGTCTACATCTGCCATCGAAATTTTGATTACTGGATGCGATTCAAATGCCAAGTCAATTGCTTCATCTATGGTGTAGGGAATAAAGTTCTGGTCCGCTCGCGGAAAAATCAATCCTTGTGGGGACTGTCCGACAAGGCGTGTAAACGTGGTGTGGCTGTCATATAAGTTGTTCTGAGCCGCCACCAAGTTACCGTGAGCTTTTGCTAAACGAGCTTCTACTTGAGTTAGGTCAGCGGTAGACCCAAGTCCTGAGTTAACTCGCTTTTTAATGTCTTCGTAGATCTTCTTATGAACCTTCAAGTTGTTTTCTGAAAGTGTAAGAATTTCATAAGCTTTTACTGAATCTAAGTAAACCTTTGCCACTTCGAGTGCCGTGTCTTGAGCATCAGCGAGCAGTTGATAACGAACTGATTCTGCGTCAGCTGCTGTTCGATCCATATCGTTAAGTGTCGCAGAACCGTCCCATATCAACTGGGTTAGTGTCACGGTCGCTTCTTTTCTTGTCAGATCCGTTGAATCTCGCCCTGCTTCTGCTGGGTTAATGCCTTCATAACCGATACCGGCGTCTAAATCTACGGATGGGAGGTAAGCACCGCCAGATGCTTCATTCACATACTGCTTGCTAACGAATTCATTGAACGCACTTTTGATGTCAGGATTGGTTTTTAATGTGTTTTCAACCGCTTGCTCTAGTGTTTGCCCAAAAGCATGACTAGCTGCGAACACACCAATGCAAAAGGCGTTGGCACGAGTCCACTTCACTGTGATTCTCCTAGATAATAATAAAATTTCTCGAGGTGAGAGGGCTTATAAGTGGGATACCTATAAGGGCGTCAATAATTTAGCGCACAATAACATTAATACACGATGAAGTAACCTGTTGATTCATTGTTCATTTGTTTCATTCTTGATAAATCAATTCATTTGGTGGGTCTAAATTTTGAATAAGGATCCCGATTTTAAAGTGAAATTGATGTTTAACAAGAGTTGAGTGGCTTTTATTAAAACAAGATAAATATGCGCATAGATTCCTATTGATGTATGACACATAATTACTTAATTGAGCATCAAATTGCTGTTATTGCACTATATAATCAGGCAATATATAGCAAATTAGTATTGTTAGTCAAAAACTTGACAGTTATTTAGGGTTAAGATTTATATGGATCGTACAGCGTTAGTGTCACTCGGTAATCAAGTCGTCGTAATAGGTTTAGATGGGGAGCTGAGAGTCCTAACAGAAGGACAACAGCCCCTACCAGGTGAAGTGGTAGTGGCAACGACAGATGCTGCACCTCTAAATTTGAACATTCAACTAACTGAAGAGCAAGGCTCAAAAGATATTTCTGATGATGTGGCACGAATTATTGGTGCTATTGAGCAAGGTCAAGACCCTTCTATAGTTGATGAAGAACTCGCGCCAGCTGCGGGTGAAAACAGTGGTTCAAGTTTACAAAATAGTGCCACGATTGCACGGGATGGCACTGAAGTACTGGCCTCAACAAATTTTGAAACTATTGGCTTGGAATCCCTCGGTTTATCTGAAACACAAGCGTTGACCTTAAATGACTTTTTCGCAACAAATATAGAAACCAGTGGAGATGGCTCAAATAAACCACTTACTAATTCTCCAGTGACATTAAGCGCTATCGAAGAAGATAGCGATCCCATCACGATAACTACCGAAGAATTACTATCGAATGTCGATATTGAAGATGCTGATACTCTTATCGTTACAAACGTCACTATTGAGAGTGGGAATGGCACTTTAATTGATAACAACGATGGATCTTGGACTTATATCCCAGAAGCTGATGATGATACTGAAGTGTCATTCTCCTATGACATCATTGATGACGATGGGGGTGTTATTAATGGCAATGCTAATTTAGATATTAAGCCTGTTAATGACGCGCCAATAGCGACTAACGATGCGATTCAAACTGACGAAGATTCCCAGGTTGTAATTGATGTGCTCGCTAACGACAGTGACATTGAAGGTGACGATTTATCCATTACTTCTGCTTCTGTATCAGAAAAGCAAGGTATCGTTGAGATTGTCGATGGTAAGCTTGTTTTCACTCCGGCTGAAAACTTCAATGGTAATGCAACTATTAGCTACACCATCTCAGATGGTGAGCTAGAGGATGAAGCTCAAGTCTCGGTAACAGTAAACTCAGTTAACGATGCGCCTATTGCCCTTAATGACGCAACAATTACAGAGGAAGATACCTCAGTAACGATTGATGTGTTGCCAAACGACACTGACATCGATGGTGATACGTTAAGCATTGAATCGGCGTCTGTGCCGAGTGACCAAGGTCAAGTCGAGATTATTGACGGCAAGCTTGTATTTACGCCAACTGAGAACTTCAATGGCGACGCTGAGATCACTTACACCGTCACCGATGGTTCGCTGACTGACCAAGCGACGGTCACCGTCACCGTGAATGCGGTGAACGACACACCTGTGGTTGAAAGCAACATCGCAGACCAAACCTTGGCGGAAGATTTCACGCCATACACCATCGATCTAAATACCGCTTTCAGCGATGTGGATAACGCCGATGGCGAGTTAACGTTTAGCGTCTCTGGCAACAGCAACATTCAAGTTGCGATCGTCAATGGCATTGCTACGTTCACTCCAACCGCGGACTGGAACGGCTCAGAAATCCTAACGTTTACTGCCACTGATCCAAGCGGTGAAAGCGTTAGCCAAACCGTGAACTTCACGGTTGCGCCTGTGGCGGACATCGTGGCAGACAAAGCGACGGTTGTGGAAGACACGGCGACCATCATCAAGGTCTTAGATAACGACACGTTCGAAGGCGACGACAAAGTGGTGTCGCTTGATACCAATAACGGTCCAGCTAACGGCACGGTCTCGGTCAATCCTGATGGCAGCGTAACTTACACGCCAAACGACAACTACCACGGTACAGACAGCTTCACCTACATTGTCACGTCAGGCGGGGTATCGGAATCCACCACGGTGAGCGTTGATGTGACGCCAGTGAATGATGCACCAGTGGCAAAAGATGACACGGCGATTACTGACGAAGACACGCCAGTGACGATTGATGTCCTGCCAAACGACACCGATATTGATGGCGAGAAGCTGAGTATTGAATCAGCCTCTATACCTAAAGAGCAGGGCACGGTTGAAGTGGTGGATGGAAAACTCGTCTTCACTCCGGCAGAAAACTTCAATGGTGACGCTGAAATCACCTACATCGTTACGGACGGTGAATTGACCGACGAAGCGAAGGTGACCGTTACAGTAAATCCAGTAAACGATGCACCAACTATCAAAGTTGATGCCGTAGAAAGCATCACTGAAGATGCAGTGAACACGGATACGGTAGTCGCAACCTTAACGGTTCGTGATACTGATACGCCAGAAGACCAATTAACCGTTTCTTTAGAAAACAACTCAAACGGTTACTTTGTGTTAGTTGGCGATGAAGTCAAGCTGACTCAAGCAGGCGTCGATGCGGTTAACAACGATGAACTTAACCTAAAAGACCTGACTATCAGCGCGTCAGTATCGGATGGTGTTAATCCAACGGCTAACGACAGTGATAGTTTGATTGTGAATCGTGTTAACGATGCGCCGACTGTTGATAATGTCATCTCAGATCAAGTGCTATCGGAAGACTTCGCGACCTACACGATTGATTTAAACAACGCATTTAAAGACAGTGACTCCACACTTAACTTCTCAGTGTCCGGTAACAGCAACGTGTTGGTTTCGATTGAAAACGGCATCGCGACCATTTCACCAACAGCAGACTGGAACGGTTCAGAAACCCTAACGTTTACTGCTACCGATCCAAGTGGTGAAATCGTCAGCCAAGCGGTGAACTTTACGGTTGCACCAGTAGTCGACATCGAGGCTGACAGCACGGATGTAGTCGAAGACACGCCAACCGTCATTAACGTCTTAGGTAACGACACGTTTGACGGCGAAGATAAAGTAGTGTCGCTTGATACCAATAAAGGCCCAGCCAACGGCACGGTCTCGGTCAACCCTGATGGCACCGTGACCTACACGCCAAACGACAACTACCACGGTACAGACAGCTTCACCTACATCGTCACCTCCGGTGGCGTCAGTGAGTCCACCACGGTGAACGTCGATGTGACACCGGTCAACGACGCGCCAGTGGCAAAAGATGACACCGCTACGACACAAGAAGACACCGCAGTGACGATTGATGTTCTGCCAAACGACACCGACATCGATGGCGATACGTTAAGCATTGATTCGGCGTCTGTGCCGAAAGAGAAGGGCACGGTTGAAGTGGTTAATGGCAAATTGGTCTTCACTCCGGCAGAAAACTTCAATGGCGACGCTGAAATTACCTACATCGTAACGGATGATCAATTGACCGACGAAGCGAAAGTGGTAGTTACCGTTAACCCAGTAAACGATGCGCCAACTATCAAAGTTGATGCCGTAGAAAGCATCACTGAAGACGCAGTGAACACGGATACGGTAGTGGCAACCTTAACGGTTCGCGATACTGACACGCCGGAAGATGAGCTTACGGTGTTGCTAGAAAACAACTCAAACGGTTACTTCGTGTTGGTTGGCAATGAAGTCAAGCTAACTCAAGCGGGTGTTGACGCGGTTAACAACGATGAACTCGACCTTAAAGACCTGACTATCAGCGCGTCAGTGTCGGATGGTGTTAATCCAACGGCTAGCGACAGTGATAGCTTGGTTGTGAATCGTGTTAACGATGCGCCAACAGTTGATAATGTCATTACAGATCAAGTGTTATCGGAAGATTTCGATGCATACACGATCGACTTGAATGAAGTATTCAAAGATTCCGATTCCTCGCTAGAATTCTCAGTCTCTGGCAATAACAACATCCAAATTTCTATTGTGAATGGTGTTGCTACCATCACTCCGACTGCGGATTGGAATGGCAAAGAGACAATTACGTTCACAGCTAAAGACCCAAGCGGTGAAAGCGTCAGTCAAACGGTGAACTTTACGGTAGCACCAGTAGCTGACATTGAGGCTGATAGTGCGGATGTAGTCGAAGACACACCAACCATCATTAACGTCTTAGGTAACGACACGTTCGAAGGCACTGATAAAGTGGTGTCTTTGGACGCCGATAATGGTCCTAAAAATGGCACCGTCATTGTGAATAACAACGGCACGGTGACCTACACACCAGATGACAACTACGTCGGCAAAGATACGTTCACTTATGTCGTGACATCAGGCGGTGTATCCGAATTCACTACCGTTGAAGTCAATGTGACACCGGTCAATGATGCGCCTGTGGCAAAAGATGACACGGCGGTTACTGACGAAGACACGCCAGTGACGATTGATGTCCTGCCAAACGACACCGATGTGGATGGCCATGAGCTGTCTATTCAATCGGCGTCAGTGCCGAGTGTTCAAGGTACAGTCGAAATTATTGATGGCAAACTGGTGTTCACACCGGCAGAAAACTTCAATGGCGACGCTGAAATCACCTACATCGTTACGGACGGTGAATTGACCGACGAAGCGAAGGTGACCGTTACCGTTAACCCAGTGAACGATGCGCCAACCATCAAGGTTGATGCCGTGGATAGCATCACTGAAGATGCAGTGAACACGGATACGGTAGTGGCGACGCTGGAATTCGCTGATACTGATACGCCAGAAGATCAATTAAACGTTTCTTTAGAAAACAACTCAAACGGCTATTTCGTGTTGGCTGGCAATGAAGTCAAGCTAACTCAAGCGGGCGTCGATGCAGTTAACAACGATGAACTTAACCTTAAAGATCTGACTATCAGCGCGTCAGTGTCGGATGGTGCTAATCCAACGGCTAACGACAGTGATAGCTTGGTTGTGAATCGTGTTAACGATGCACCGACTATCGATAACGTCATTGCAGATCAAGTGCTAGCGGAAGATTTCGATGCATACACGATCGACTTGAATGAAGTATTCAAAGATTCCGATTCCTCGCTAGAATTCTCAGTCTCTGGCAATAACAACATCCAAATTTCTATTGTGAATGGTGTTGCTACCATCACTCCGACTGCGGATTGGAATGGCAAAGAGACAATTACGTTCACAGCTAAAGACCCAAGCGGTGAAAGCGTAAGTCAAACGGTGAACTTTACGGTAGCACCAGTAGCTGACATTGAGGCTGATAGTGCGGATGTAGTCGAAGACACATCAACCATCATTAATGTCTTAGGTAACGACACGTTCGAAGGCACTGATAAAGTGGTGTCTTTGGGCGCCGATAAGGGGCCTGAAAATGGCACCGTCATCGTAAATAACGACGGCACGATAACCTACACACCTGATGATAACTACGTCGGTAACGATACTTTCACTTACATCGTGACATCAGGTGGAGTGTCTGAATCCACCACCGTTGAAGTCAATGTAACACCGGTCAATGACGCGCCAGTGGCAAAAGATGATACCGCTGTTACTGACGAAGACACACCAGTGACGATTGATGTCCTGCCAAACGACAATGATGTGGATGGCGATAAGCTGAGTATTGAATCAGCCTCTGTACCTAAAGAGCAGGGTACGGTTGAAGTGGTGGATGGAAAACTCGTCTTCACACCGGCAGAAAACTTCAATGGCGACGCCGAAATCAATTACAACGTAACGGACGGCCAATTGACCGACGAAGCGAAAGTAACTGTTACAGTAAATCCAGTAAACGATGCGCCAACGATCAAGGTTGATGCCGTAGAAAGCATCACTGAAGACGCAGTGAGCACTGATACGGTAGTCGCAACCTTAACGGTTCACGATACTGACACGCCGGAAGATGAGCTTACGGTGTTGCTAGAAAACAACTCAAACGGTTACTTCGTGTTGGTTGGCAATGAAGTCAAACTAACTCAAGCGGGCGTCGATGCAGTTAACAACGATGAACTCAACCTTAAAGACCTGACTATCAGCGCGTCAGTGTCGGATGGTGTTAATCCAACGGCTAGCGACAGTGATAGCTTGGTTGTGAATCGTGTTAACGATGCGCCAACAGTTGATAATGCCATTACAGATCAAGTGTTATCGGAAGATTTCGATGCATACACGATCGACTTGAATGAAGTATTTAAAGATTCCGATTCCTCGCTAGAATTCTCAGTCTCTGGCAATAACAACATCCAAGTCTCTATTGTGAATGGCGTTGCTACCATTACTCCGATTGCGGATTGGAATGGCAAAGAGACAATTACGTTCACAGCTAAAGACTCAAGTGGTGAAAGCGTTAGTCAAACGGTGAACTTCACCGTAGCGCCTGTGGCGGACATCGTGGCAGACAAAGCGACGGTTGTGGAAGACACGCCAACCATCATTAACGTCTTAGGTAACGACACGTTTGACGGCGACGATAAAGTGGTGTCGCTTGATACCAGTAAAGGCCCAGCTAACGGTACAGTCTCCGTCAACCCTGATGGCAGCGTAACCTACACGCCAAACGACAACTACCACGGTACAGACAGCTTCACCTACATCGTTACGTCCGGTGGGGTATCGGAGTCCACCACGGTGAACGTCGATGTCACACCAGTGAACGATGCGCCAGTGGCAAAAGATGACGCGGCAACAACACAAGAAGATACCGCTGTCACGATTGATGTTCTGCCAAACGACACCGATATTGATGGCGATAAGCTGTCGATTGACTCGGCATCTGTGCCGAGTGACCAAGGTACAGTTGAAATTGTTGACGGCAAGTTGGTCTTCACACCGGCCGAGAACTTCAATGGTGACGCCGAAATTACTTACACCGTCACCGATGGTGCACTGACTGACCAAGCGACGGTCAACGTCACCGTGAATGCCGTAAACGACACGCCTGTGGTTGAAAGCAACATCGCAGACCAAACTTTGGCGGAAGACTTTACGCCATACACCATCGATCTAAATACCGCTTTCAGCGATGTGGATAACGTTGATGGCGAGTTAACGTTTAGCATCTCTGGCAATAGCAACATTCAAGTGGCGATCGTCAACGGCTTTGCTACGTTCACTCCAACGGCAGACTGGAACGGTTCAGAAACCCTAACGTTTACGGCTACCGATCCAAGTGGTGAAAGCGTCAGCCAAACGGTGAACTTCACGGTAGCGCCTGTGGCAGACATCGTGGCAGATAAAGCGACGGTTGTGGAAGACACGCCGACCATCATCAAGGTCTTAGGAAACGATACGTTCGAAGGCGACGATAAAGTGGTGTCGCTAGATTCCAATAACGGCCCAGCCAACGGCACGGTCTCGGTCAACCCGGACGGCAGCGTAACCTACACGCCAAACGATAACTACCACGGGGCAGATAGCTTCACCTACATCGTTACATCTGGGGGCGTCAGTGAATCCACCACGGTGAACGTCGATGTGACGCCAGTGAACTATACGCCAATGGCGAAAGATGACACGGCAACAACACAAGAAGATACCGCTGTCACGATTGATGTTCTGCCAAACGATACTGATGTGGATGGCGACAAGCTGAGTATTGAATCAGCCTCTGTACCTAAAGAGCAGGGTACGGTTGAAGTGGTGAATGGCAAACTGGTGTTCACACCGGCAGAAAACTTCAATGGTGATGCTGAGATCACTTACACCATCACCGACGGTGTGCTGACTGACCAAGCGAAGGTGATCGTTACCGTTAACCCAGTAAACGATGCACCGACTATCAAGGTTGATGCCGTGGAAAGCATCACTGAAGACGCAGTGAGCACTGATACGGTAGTGGCGACGTTGGAAGTCGCTGATTCTGATACGCCAGAAGACCAATTGACCATCTCTTTAGAAAACAACTCAAACGGTTACTTTGTGTTAGTTGGCGATGAAGTCAAGCTGACTCAAGCGGGTGTTGACGCGGTTAACAACGATGAACTCAACCTTAAAGACCTGACTATCAGCGCGTCAGTGTCGGATGGTGTTAATCCAACGGCTAGCGACAGTGATAGCTTGGTTGTGAATCGTGTTAACGATGCGCCAACAGTTGATAATGTCATTACAGATCAAGTGTTATCGGAAGATTTCGCGACCTACACGATTGATTTAAACGACGCATTTAAAGACAGCGACTCCGTGCTTAGCTTCTCAGTAGCCGGTAACAGCAACGTGTTGGTTTCGATTGAAAATGGCATCGCGACCATCTCACCAACGGCAGACTGGAACGGATCAGAAATCCTAACCTTTACGGCTACCGATCCAAGCGGCGAGAGTGTTAGTCAAACCGTGAACTTTACGGTTGCGCCTGTGGCGGACATCGTGGCAGACAAAGCGACGGTTGTGGAAGACACGCCAACCATCATTAACGTCTTAGGTAACGACACGTTTGACGGCGACGATAAAGTGGTGTCGCTGGATACCAATAACGGCCCAGCCAACGGCACGGTCTCGGTCAACCCTGATGGTAGCGTAACCTACACGCCAAACGACAACTACCACGGTACAGACAGCTTCACCTATATCGTCACCTCTGGTGGTGTCAGTGAATCCACCATTGTTAAAGTTGATGTCACGCCAGTAAACGACAAACCTGACAGTGAAGACTTTAAGCATGTGGCCGATGATCAGCTTACGCACGTTGTGTTTGATACCGATACGAAGCCTCTGGGTAGCGGTGACTCTCAAGATCATATCGCGGATGTTGAAGACGACTTAAAAGGCAACGATCTACATGTCCGAATTACTGAACTGCCAACCTCAGGTACGTTGTTCTTTAAAGATAGTGATGGTGAGTTGCACGAAATTAAAGAAGTTAGCGATACGCTTTATGACAAAGACAGCCTTTACTATGAAGCTGATAATGTTGGCTTCTTATTAGGTATCAAAGATCGTCCAAATACGCCTAATGGCTCGGAATCTACAACAGATTTCAATAACTGGGGATTAAGTGAGGATGGTGGTCCATCACATTCCCGTACTGAGCATTTAGCAAATGGAGCCTCTATCACCATTTCTTCTGATAGCGATGAGCTTGCGCAATACAACCGCCAGGTGTCACACATCGGCAATGGTATCGCTGACAATGATGGGCAGGGTATTGAGAAAGGTGAAACGATTACGATCGATTTGTCTAATAACCCTGTGGGCAGCGTAAACCTTGGTCTAGATGGACTAGGTGGATTGTTTGATTACGGTGATGACAACGCAGCACTTATTACGGTTACATACTTAGATTCAAATAATGTCCAACAGACTCAAACGTTCGAGTTTTTGAAGCCTGAAGGCAACTTCATGCTATTCCAAGAAACAAGCGTTGGTTATGGGAAAGAGCTAGCTCTTCCTGAAGGTTCGGTCATTACTCAGTTAGATTTTTCTACGAAAAATGAAGGTAACTGGGAGTTACGTTATGTAGAAGGTGTTCCTGCCGAAGACAGCTTTGGATATGTGGCCGTCGACTCTGAAAGTGGCGTTAGTGATCCATCTACAGTCAATATTGTTAACGAAATGCTAGATGGTAATGTTGCTGAAAATGGGCCAAGCCTGTCTGTGGTCGGTGATAGTGTGACCGAGGGTGACAATGTCACGTTTTCGGTTGTTCTAGATGAAGTCACCAGTACTGCTGTTAAGTACCAAGTTGATATGCTTGCTCAAGGTTCTTCAGTTGATAAGAATGACGTAAATCTATCAAATGCAACCTACACAAATGGTGTTGTTTTCTTAGGTGGTTACTTGATTGTTCCTGCAGGTATAAGTAGCTTCGAAATATCGATTCCGACTATTGATGATTTGGTTGTGGAAAGCAGCGAAACGATCGTTCTTGAGATCGGCGGTGAAACGGGGACGGCAACAGTTCTTGATAATGATAGTACAGAACTTAGCGTAGTAGATGCCGGCGATGTCATTGAAGGAACTGACGCAATATTTACCGTTTTACTCTCTAACCCTGTTCAAGAGGCCGTTGTCGTCAATCTGAAGTCAACAACAAATGATAGCTATACTGCGGAAGATGTTGATTTAGGCACTATGGTAGTGACCTATGTGGATACTCATGGTCAAACTCAAACATTAGATATAGCGCCTAATGGAGACGTTACTATACCTCCAGGTGTCGCTGAAATTAAAGTCGCAGTCCCGACCAAACTAGATAATGTCCATGAAGGTGATGAGAGCTTTGGTCTGACGGTTACGGAAATCGGTAGTGTCACCAGTAATGGTATTGCAACTGGTAACGCAAATATTGTGGATTCTGATCCTGCACCTTTAGTTAGTATTAGTGCCGATCAAAACAGCGTAAATGAAGGTGAAACGGCAGGCTTTACGCTGACACTTGATAAAGTTGCAGATGAGAGTGTTACGGTTCATGTCGAATATAGTGGCGTGGCCCAAGATGGAAAAGATTTTGTTGGCGTTCTGAGTGTTGAAGTTCCTGCGGGTCAATCTTCAGCTGCTCTTGACTTACTGACGCTCACCGATGGTATTTATGAGGGCGCAGAATCTTTCACAGTAACCATTAAAGAGGTGGATGGCGCTGATGCGAGCATTGCTTCAAATAACAGCGCAAGTGTTGTGATCGTTGATGCCCAAAGTGCACCGAAAGTGACTATTAGCTCAGATCAACCCTCAGTTGATGAAGGTAGTGATGCAAAATTTATCGTCAACATTGACCAAAAAGCAGATGAAGATGTACTGGTAACATTCACAATCGGCGGAAATGTTGATGACAAAGATTATATTGCTCCAAGTACTTACACAGTCACGATTCCAGCGGGTAAAACGTCGGCGCCGATTGATATAAAAACTCTCGATGATGGTATTTACGAAGATCTTGAAAACCTAACCGTGACTCTAATTGATACGGTTGGTGCAGATTCGACGCTTGCAAGTGACTCGAATGAAGCAACAGTCTCTATTATAGATGCTCAGCACGCTCCAGAGTTTATTTCTGACGGCGATAGTGCTGGTGACAAACCAAATGATGATGTTTACGACTTCGGGTCAGTTAACGAAAACACGGTGAGTGGGTCCGTTATTGGTACGGTCGTTGCTGAAGATCACGATAATGACGTGCTTGTATACCGCTTTGCAGATGGCTCGACCACTAATGGTATTTTTGATATCGACCCGACAAGCGGAGAGATTTCATTGAACAAGACAATCGATGATGTTGACTTGGGCGATTATACGCTTCAGGTTGAGGTTATCGATGGAACTGGCGGGATTGATACTGCCGAGGTCAATGTTTCTCTGGTAAATGTGAATGATGCACCTGAATCTTCGCCTTCCGCGGTTGAGATGAGTGAAGATACCCAAGTGATACTTGATTGGTCATCATTCGGTATTAGCGATGTGGACTCTAACGTATCAGAGCTCTCCGTCCAAATTACAACGCTTCCTAGCGATGGGTCATTAGAGTATTAAGATTCGCAGGGCGATTGGCAGTCTGTCCAAATCGATCAAGTGCTTGATAAATCGCTCTTTGATGAAAACAGTGTTCGTTTTGTACCTGAATTAAATGAGTCTGGCAGTGACAGTTTCGGCGGAAATCAAGTCGGAGATCAGGAGTCTAGTTACGCTCAAATTGGCTTTAAACCAACAGATGGACAGAGTACCGGTCAAGAGTCAACACTGACAATAGACGTAAACCCTATCGCTGATAAACCGAACTTAATCGCAGTGACGCACGAGAACTCATTACCCCAACAAGAGTTTAACGTTACAACATGGAGCAATGTTCAAGTTGGTTCTAGTAATGGCATGGGGGTCAACGGCGAGACTCTAATTGCAGCGATCAACGCTCTTGATGCAGCAGATGGAACTCAATTGAGTTGGTCAAATGTGGAAGATTTAGGGACTCATGCAACCTTGGCAAATGAGGCCGTTCTAGTCACATCTCTTGTTTATCTCGAAGCTGGATCGAGTTACGACTTTGTTGGCCAAGCAGATGATAGCCTTGCTATCAAGTTGGGTGGTACGTTACTTGATCAAGCTCGTTGGGGTAGCGACAGTGGTGATATTAAGGGTGCTAGCTTTACACCTTCGGTATCTGGCTTTTATCCAATTGAAATTTATCACCATAACCAAAGTGGTCCGGGTAACTTTAATGTGGATGTATCCATTAATGGACAAGCACCTGTCAATCTGAGCAACAGCAGTCTTTACGTAGTTAGTGATGAAAGTGCACTAGAAGCAACTGATATCAGAACGTCTGAACTACAAGAAGTTAATGGTGTTGCGTTTTACGAAACATATCAGCTGAACGAAGGGTTACAAGATACAGCGATACCGCTCTCTGAAATTAAAGCAAGCTTAAACGATACAGATGGCTCTGAATCACTTAAAGTCACGCTAACTGGCTTACCTGTAGGTGCGATCCTTTCAGATGGAAACAGTTCTATTACTGTAGCAACCATTGATGAAGAACTGGACGTGACAAGTTGGGCATTAGATACACTTACTGTGACTCCACCAGCGGGCTCCCATGATGACTTCACAATCAATTTGAAGGCAACGAGTACAGAACGCGCGAATGGTGATTCAGCAGAATCTAACTTGGCGATCAATGTTGTAGTACATGAGAACTTACCGACGGAAACGGAAAGTGATATTGGGAAGGCCAGCGAAGATAATTCGCTACAGGGTAACGTATTGCGTAATGACTCTGATGACGACAATCTTTTGATGGTTGATCACATTACTATTAATGGCACTGACTATGTGGTAGGTGAAAACGTATCTTTGACCAGTGGCACTTTATTAGTAAACCAAGATGGTAGTTACGTATTTGAACCTACCGAGCACTGGTCAGGTGATGTTCCATTAATTAATTACACCACAAATACTGGCGCAACAAATACGCTTGATATCAACGTTGTCGCAGTTGCAGATGCCCCTGCGATCACGATTAATGTTGGAGAGTTAGTAAAAAGAGATGCTGTTGATCCTAATCACAACTTAGCTACTTCTGCGATAGATAAAACGCCTACAGAGAATGAACTCGTCGCTGCAGATCTTGGTTTGGATGATGTCGTGCAAAAAAATCACTCATACGCCGGAGTGATGCTAGGAGACAACAACGACAGAAGTGATACCGATAGCTTATTCGTTGGGACTGATTACAATGACACCTTCTATGGTGGCGGCGGTGATGACGTATTTATTGGCGGTGGTAATAACGATTCTTTCTATGGTGATGATGCGTCCACTATTACAGATTATGATGGCCAAGATACGGTTTACTTAACTGGAAACTTCAGTGACTACAAAATGACCTTCAAAGACGATCATGGAGGTCAAGTCCCATATTGGATTTTGCTAGATAATCGTTCTATCGATTCGGTAAACGACCACACAGGTAGTGATGATCGTGGTGATCACTTATATGAAATTGAACGAATTGTTTTTGCTGACAAAGTCGTTGAATTGAAGCCCGACGGCACCTATGAAGTGCTTCAAGAGCGTTGGATTCCCGTTGATATTAACGTTGATTTGGTTGATGTCGATGGAAGTGAAAGCTTGGCGCAAACTGTTTTTGTGGAAGGTTTGCCGGATGGTGTAGAGCTGTATATCGATGGACATGCCGTTAATCAGGACGCAAACGGTAATTATCTTGTCACCCTGGATGCTAACGGTAAGGTCTCTTTAGATATCAGAGTACCGTTTGATTATGAAGGTAGTCTAGAGTTCCCACTAAGCGTTACCGCGACGTCGGTTGAAGAAGCAAATAATGATGCCGCTTCAACAACAGAGTCTGTTGCTCTTACAGCTCGTGACTATGTTCTAGATTCGGGTTCACATGGGAACGATCAGATAACGGGCAGTGACGATCACGATATTATTGTTGCCGATGTCCAAGGATTGGAGATTATTGCGGGTCAGGACTACAACATCGCCTTTGTTTTGGATACTTCAGGGAGCATGGGTAACTGGGTAGGAACTGCGAAGCAAGAAGTGCTAGATGTGTTTGATGAACTGTTAAGCGCTGCAAATCAGGGTGAGAAGCCTGGAACAGTGAATATTCACCTCAGTGAGTTTGCTTCAAGTGCGTCAGCAGTTATTTCCGTTGACTTGAGTTCTCCAACAGCAAGAGATGAGTTTGTAAAAAAACTGAATAGTGCTATAGGTGATGAGGGTGACGGCGGCACAAACTATGAGGCGGGTTTACAGTCAGCTGTTGAATGGTTTAGCAGTCAACCTAACCCTAATGGCCAAAATATCACGTACTTTGTTACTGATGGTCAACCAAATAGAGCAACGCATCTCTATCATTTAGCGCAGAATGAATTCTCGAAAGTGATTTTGGATGTCGATGATTCTGGCAAGCTTGTTACCCTGCAAGATATAGTTAGTAACAGTAGTTATTCATACGGACAGACGGTCACCTACAAAGGTGACGTTGTTATAGATAGTTACGGTCAGGTATATTCACCGCTAACAGGCAGAACCCTTGGTGATATCGACAGATATAATGGTTCTATCCGTTACTACGATGAAGGTGGCAGCTCAACACAAGCTCAACATATGTATCAAGTGTTAGCAGCATTGTCTTCAGTAGAGTCGATAGGTCTTGGTAGTGGTGTTGATGAACAGACACTTAAGCAGTATGACACTGATGGTGTGGTAGAGTCAGATATCGATGTTACTAAACTTGCTGAAACGATATTGGGTCAAGATGTGCCCCTAAAACAAGGCTCAGACACTATTCAGGGTGGAGAAGGTGACGATATCTTGCTGGGTGATTTAATTGAATTTGGCGGTAATGAGCAAGGTTTGAGTGCGATTCAATCACATGTGGCACAGCAAACGGGTCAAGATGTTTCTACCATTGATGGTGAAGACATCCATGAATACGTTAAAAATAACTTAGAAGAATTCAACCAATCTCACCAAGGTGATAAGTCGGATAACTTATCTGGTGGTGCTGGCAACGATTTACTGTTTGGTCAGGGTGGTAACGACATACTCGTTGGTGGTGAAGGTGATGATATTCTGATTGGTGGTTTAGGTAATGATATCTTAACGGGAGATGAGGGCTCTGACATCTTTAAGTGGAGTGAAGTGACCAACGAGGTTGATACGGTTACTGATTTAAATAAAGATGAAGACACTCTAGACTTCTCCGATCTGTTTGATGACTTATCAAAAGATGAAATTGGAGAGCTTCTTACTGATCTTCAGTCCGGAGATCATACTGGTGATGTCGGAGAGTATCACGTAGAAGTGGCACCAGATGGCGGCTCCGAAGCGAACTTGAGTATTACGAAAGGTGGCTCGACATTGGACATCCATTTTGATGGTGCAAGTGTCGATGATGTGACTCAAAGTCTGATTGCAAGTTTAGAAGCGCAATACAAAGACATGTAGCATGTCTAGCCACAGGTGAAATTGAAAATCAAAAAAGGTCTCGCATTTTGCTAGACCTTTTACTTTTAAACTCCGTTCATTGCGATGTTAGCTCTTAGGAAGTGTCGTGAAAACGGTCCACTCTTTCTTCACTTCACCTTTGTGGCCAATCACCGTTGCGGTGACTCGACGGTTCAACGCATGACTCACTTGGTCGGTGCCTTGTGTCGCAAGTACCGTGTCTCCATAGCCGACAATGGTGACTCTATCTCCACTAATACCATTCATCATGAGTTCTTTTCTAACGTTCTCAGCGCGGCGTTTAGATAAGTCAAGATTGTGTTCTGCAGTACCAGTACGACTGGCATAGCCCTGAATCTCTATCGATGTATTTGGATACTCCTTCAAGAAGTCGGATAGTTCTCGAATTTGCTCCGTAAAGATAGGATTGATCACATCGGAATCATTCGCGAACAGAACTCGAATTTGCATTTCTTGCGAGGAGTCGACATACGAACCGCAGCCATCGTTATCAATCTCGGCACCTAAAGGAGTCCCCGGACATAAATCGCGCTCATTAATGACTCCATCAGAATCATCATCAAGATGATCTGCCCACTGATCGGCAATTGGCGTATCAATATAATCATATTCATCGCCTTTATCGGATGAACTGCATGCCGAAATCATCAATGAGAGTGCAATAAGAGTTATGTATTTCATAATTAATACTCCACTTCTTCTAGCCATTCTTTAGGCATTTCAACCCTTAATGCACTCAACAGTTGACCTGTTGCGTTCATCACTCGATATTTGGCGTACTGCTCTGCGTATTTAGAATCTAAGTAGTCTTTACGTGCCTCAAAGAGTTCGTTTTCAGTATTCAATAGATCAAGCAGCGTTCGCTTACCAATGCGATATTGTTTTTCATACGCAATAACGGTTTCAGATGCCGAGTCTACATGATCTGACAGGAACTCTTTTTGCTGTAGGGTCAAATCCAGCGCGCTCCATGAAAGCCTTAACCCTTCTTCAACATTGCGATAAGCACCTTCACGTAAGTCTTTCGCTTTATTTAACTGATAGGCGAAGTTTTCTGAGTTTGCAGCGTCACTGCCGCCATTAAATAGGTTGTAGCGTAGACGTAGCATGGCAAGTGTCTCATCACTGCGGCCTTTTAAGCCATCAGCGTCGTCACGCCATGTTTGTGAGGCTTCAATGGAAATGGTTGGGTAATTAACACCTTTAGATTGTTTGTATTGAAACTTAGCAGAGTCTACGTCTGCGAGCGCGACTTGAATGACAGGGTGTAGTTCAAATGCCAAACCTACCGCTTCATCAATGGTGTATGGAATGAAATTCTGATCCGCTCTTGGAAAGATCAACCCTTGCGGGGTTTGACCCACTAAACGAGTGAACATAGTGTGAGAGTCGTACAAATTATTTTGAGCAGCTGCCAAATTACCGTGCGCTTTTGCCAAACGTGCTTCTACCTGTGTTAAGTCAGCGGTAGAGCCGATACCTGAGTTGACTCGTTTTTTAATGTCTTCGTAAATATCTTTGTGAACCGCCAAGTTATTTTCAGAGAGCTTGAGTATTTCGTAAGCTTTTACTGCGTCTAAATACACTTTGGTGACTTCAAGTGCTTTATCTGATGCATCGGCCAAAAGTTGAAATCTAACTGACTCTGCATCGGCTGCGGTGCGATCGATATCATTTAAGGTTGCACTGCCATCCCATATGAGCTGAGTTAGTGTTACCGAAGCTTCCTTTCGAGTGTAATCTGTATCCCCACGTCCCACCTCGTCAGAAGGGTCTAATCCCTCGTAACCAATGCCCGCATCTAAATCAATAGAAGGTAAGTAGGCGCCCGAAGAGGCTTCATTTACGTATTTTCGACTGGTGAACTCGTTAAATGCGCTCTTAATGTCAGGATTGTTTTTTAACGTCAATGCCACGGCTTGCTCTAAAGTTTGACCGAAAACGGGTAAAGACACTATTAAACTACAGCAGCAAGCAATATTTAGTCGGTTCCATTTCACGGTATTTCTCCTAAAAATTCGTGTTGCTTTTTGCTATTTCATCTCATAACTGAGACGAAGCATCATAAATAACAGTGCTTGAGTAAGGGATTTATCAACCTACTGTTAAAACAAAGCTTTTGTTTCAAAAACCCAAGATTTCGCCTTTTAAAACCTTAGCACATATGTCGAATGTTGCTTAGCAACATAGCAAGTTTAGCTCGGAGAAAAGCTTGAATTCTTAATATCATAGCGTTTCACGGCCTGTGTCACTCTGCGCTTTTTTGTAACTCTGCCCCTAGAGTTATCAAACGTCCTACAAGCTACACATACAACGAAAATATGATGATTTTGACTAAACTATAGACGTAAATGTAGAGGTGACAAACTTTTGACTTGGTTTGAAGTGGGGCGAGGTAGATATGGATCGAGTAACTTTGAGCTCATTGATGGGCAACATCGTGGTTATCGGGCTGGATGGGGAAATCAGGACCCTAGAAGAGGGACAACCACCTCAACCAGGAGAGTTAATAATTGATGAGGTATCAGATACTTCTGAGCTTGTGATCGAGCAGGTGACACCACAAGGAAGTTCGATAAACGTAACTGATGATATCACAGCGTTAATTGAAGCAATTGCTAGTGGGGAAGACCCGACTGAGCTGGGTGAAGAGTTTGAGCCTGCTGCAGGTGAAGGAAACGGGTCTAGCCCACAAAATACGGGGGCTATAGATCGCACAGGTGCTGAATTACTCGCCAGTACCAATTTTGAGACAGTGGGAACTGACGGAACAGGATTTTCAAGTACTCAGGTAGAGACGCTACTCGATATTTTCCAAATACAACCACCAGAACCAACAGCAATATCAGTTCCTGCAACAGTAATTGTTCAAGAGATTTCTAGCCCAACTGTCAATGAGGGCGATCTGGTTTCCTTCGACGTCACACTTAACCAACCAACAGAAGACAATATAAATATCACTTTTTCTCTGTTCGATCAGACTGCGACTGGTGGATCTACTGACGAGAGCGGAAGTGACTACGTCAACGAGAGTGTTTTCATAACATTTTCCGATGGCACAACAGAAGAAATCTCAGTCGATGACAACGGTATTTTTACTGTGTCGGTCCCGTTAGGGGAAAATGGTTTTACTGTTTCTCTCGACTCTATAAATGACTCTATATTCGAAGGTCCAGAAACATTTACGCTTTCTGGCAACACAGAAGAACAAAGTACACCTGCAACTGGGATTGCAACCATTGTTGATGATGGTAGTGGGCCTGGTTTAAGTCCTGATGATGATCGTCCAACGGTAACGATGAGCGATGCAGGGACGATTAATGAAGGTGAGTTAGCCAGCTTTAAAGTGTCTTTATCTAATCCATCAGCTACAGATGTTGAGGTCGAACTAAGTCTCAACCTAGGTGATACAGAAGCCGGCGACTTAGGCACCTTGGAATACAACACGGGCTCCGGTTGGGTTACGCTGCCAAACGACGGTGTGGTGACGGTGCCTGCCGGGCAGACTCAGTTTGATGTGCGCATTGCTTCCATTGATGACGCCGTTTATGAAGGTCCTGAAGATTTCAGTGTTACGGTAACGGGCATTGGTGCGGTGCAAGGCAGCGATACGGGCACGGCAACGATTGTGGATGACAGCAGTGGCCCTGGACCAGATCCAGACGATGACCGTCCGAGTGTTACTATTACCGACGCTGGCACCATTAATGAAGGTGATACGGCGAACTTTAAAGTCACGTTATCGAATGCTTCAGAGTCTAGTGTTCAAGTTGAACTCGGCCTCAACTTAGGCGATACCGAAGCGGGTGACTTAGGCACCTTGGAATACAACACGGGAAGTGGCTGGGTCACAGTACCAAACGATGGCGTGCTAACGGTGCCAGCCGGGCAAACCGAGTTTGATGTGCGTATTGCTTCTATTGATGACGCCGTTTATGAAGGTCCAGAAGATTTCAGTGTAACGGTAACGGGCGTTGGTGCGGTACAAGGCAGTGATACCGGCACGGCAACGATTGTGGATGACGGCAGCGGCCCAGATCCCGATCCAGACGATGACCGTCCTAGTGTGGCTATTACGGATGCTGGCACTATTAATGAAGGTGAAACAGCTAACTTCAAAGTTACGTTATCGAATGCGTCTGAAGCGGAAACGCAAGTAGAGTTGGGTTTTAATCTCGGCGACACCGAAGCTGGTGACTTAGGTATCTTAGAATACAACACGGGAAGTGGTTGGGTCGCAGTGCCAAACGATGGCGTGGTGACGGTGCCAGCCGAGCAAACCGAGTTTGATGTGCGCATTGCTTCCATTGATGACGCCGTTTACGAAGGCCCTGAAGACTTCAGTGTGACAGTAACTGGCATTGGGGCGGTGCAAGGTAGCGATACGGGTACGGCAACGATAGTGGATGACGGTAGTGGCCCGGGGCCTGATCCGGATGATGACCGTCCAACGGTTTCTATTAGCGATGCTGGCATTATTAATGAAGGTGATACGGCGAACTTCAAAGTGACGCTGTCGAATGCCTCCGAGTCCACTGTTCAAGTCGAGCTAGGCCTCAACTTGGGTGACACTGAAGCCGGTGACTTAGGTACCTTAGAATACAACACGGGAAGTGGTTGGGTTGCAGTGCCAAATGATGGCGTGGTGACCGTGCCAGCCGGGCAAACCGAATTTGATGTGCGTATCGCTTCCATTGATGACACCGTTTATGAAGGCCCTGAAGATTTCAGTGTGACGGTGACTGGCATTGGGGCGGTACAAGGCAGCGATACGGGTACAGCAACGATTGTGGATGATGGTAGTGGCCCAGGTCCCGATCCAGATGATGACCGTCCGAATGTCTACATCGTTGAAGATAGCGTGGGTGTTAACGAAGGTACCGATGCTGTGTATACCGTTAGATTGTCGGCGGCGGCCGATATCGATGTGACCGTCAGTTTGAACACCTCAACCGACGGCAGCAACACAGCGGAAGCGGACGATATAGGTAGCTTTGTGGTGACCCTTGCTGATGGTGTGACAGTGGTGAATGCCAACAGTGACGGTACGTATACCATTCCCGCCGGTGAGAACGAGCTGAAAGTCACTGTGCCAACCACAGATGATGGCGTCTACGAAGGGGATGAAACCTTCACTGTGGCGGTACAAGGTGACACGGGCGTCCTAGGCAGTGACAGTGCGCTGGGCATTATTTACGACGGTGGTAACGGCCCTGGTCCCGATCCAGACGATGACCGTCCAAGTGTCTATATTGTCGAAGATAGCGTTGGCGTGAATGAAGGTACTGAGGCTGTGTATACCGTCCGGTTGTCGGAGGCTGCCGATATTGACGTGACGGTGAGGTTGAGCACATCAACAGGAGGAACTAATACGGCAGAGCCTGACGACATTGGTGCTATTAAGCTGACATTATCTGATGGAGTAACTGTGGTGACCGCCAACAGTGATGGCACGTATACTATCCCAGCAGGTGAAACCGATCTCAAACTGTTTGTCCCAACCACGGACGACGATGTGTATGAAGGAGATGAAACCTTCACGGTTGCAGTGCAAGGTGCAACTGGAGTACTTGGTACTGACACTGCGTTGGGCATTATTTACGACGGCGGTAACGGCCCTGGTCCTGACCCGGATGATGATCGCCCGACCGTATCTATCTCAGATGCGGGTATCGTAGATGAGGGTGATATCGCGACGTTTACCGTGTCATTGAGTAATGCTTCGGAAGGTACAGTCCAGGTGCAGTTGACCTTAAACCCAGACGAAACAGAAGTGGATGATCTTGGCTCGCTAGAATATAACACCGGAGCAGGTTGGGTTGCTGTGCCTGTCGATGGCATCGTAACAGTGCCAGCAATGCTTACCGAATTTGATGTGCGCATTGCGACCATTGATGATGAAGTTTATGAAGGTCCGGAAGACTTCAGCGTGACCGTGACGGGTTTGGGCGCAGTTCAGGGCACCGATACTGGTTTGGCGACCATTGTGGATGATGGCACTAAAACGGACGACGATCGACCAACTGTGTCTATCTCGGATGCGGGTACCATTGATGAAGGTAGTTTCGCTACATTTACCGTGTCATTGAGTAATGCCTCAGAAGCAGCGGTCGAGGTTCAATTAACGCTGAATCTGGATGAAACAGAAGTAGGTGACCTTGGCACTCTAGAGTACAACACCGGTTCAGGTTGGGTAAGTGTACCTGTAAGTGGCATTGTGACGGTGCCGGCAGGTATGACGGAATTTGATCTACGCATCGAATCAATTGATGACGGTGTGTACGAAGGCCCTGAAGATTTCAGCGTTACAGTAACTGGCTTGGGAGCAGTGCAAGGCAGCGATACTGGTCTGGCGACCATCGTGGATAACTCACCACCTACAGCCCGTGATTTCATCATTTCGCTCGATGTTCAAAATGGTATTTTCCCGGTTCAGGATGTTGAATTTGATGGATTAACGACGTCTGGGGAACAGCATGTTGAAGATCTCGAAGATGACGCAGTTACTGCAAATGATGATGATATTTTAATTCAGGTCGTTAGCCTTCCTGAACACGGTGAACTGTATTATGTGGATGGAAATGGACAGGAAGTCATTATAGACGAAACCACACAGTTCCCTGAAAACACAGAGGTTAAGTATCGTCTGACTGAAGATTTCTTTGAGGAGCAGAGCTTTGACTCAGCCGATCTTCTTGAAGATCAAGGGAAAGATATCTTGGTTGGTTCTTACACTCCTCCTAACTCGAACTTAACGTTCACTGGAGGTCAGATCACCACCATTGGCAACAGCATCATCTTTGATTCCGACGCTCAGATTTCAGTCGATTTTGCGAATCAACAGGTCGGGTTGGTTGTCGTTTCGCCAAATGAAACGGGTCAGGGTGATGAAATCAGTACTGGTGAATATATTACGTTAGAACTGGATGAGGATTTATCAGCAAACGAAGCGAAACTGAACTTAGCCAGTCTGAATGACCGCTTCAACAGTGGTGGTGCATGGTTAACGGCATACATCTTCCTAAATGGTGCACTTGTTGATGTTCAGCAGTTTTACTCAACGGATATTACTTATACCAGCAACCACGAAGGTTCTATTACCGTTGCGTTAGCAAATGGGAGCTTTGATGAAATTCGACTTACTCCAGAAACCGATAGCGCGAGTGATAAAGCGGGCTTTACCTTGGTGGGGACTGAAATTACCAGCTTTACTGATGTGAACGATGACTTTACTTATCAGGCAATCGACACTGATGGTGCGGTAAGTAACGAAGCTACGGTAGCGGTTGATTTCGAGAACGTCACGGTAGAGGCTGTCACGGCGCTTGGTTATCAAACCATGGCCTTAAATTCGGATCTGAATCTGGTTATGGGGACAGATGGCGATGATATTCTGGTTGGTACTGAAGGCAATGACCTGATCATCGGTGGTTTAGGTAATGATATCTTGACTGGCGGTGAAGGTGATGACGTATTCAAATGGACAGAAATGCAATCCGCAACGGATACCGTGACAGATTTCAGTGACGGGGATCAGCTTGATTTTACCGATGTATTTGACGATATGAGTGGTACGGATATCTCCGCCTTGCTTGATGATCTTGGTTCGGGTGACTATCGCGGCAGTGTGGATGACATTTCCGTTGAAGTGACTGAAAGTGGGGGTAACTCGACGTTGACCATCAACAAAGATGGACAACAGCTAGAGGTTAACTTTGATGGTGCCTCTGCAGCCGATATTGCCAATAGTCTGATTTCTAATCTCGAGCAATTACGAGAATAGATGGCTAAAAATAAAAAAACGGAGCGTTTTTTCGCTCCGTTTTTTTATTTAATAATACGGTAAACTAGCACTGTGATTACAGAACTTTACATGCAAAACCTTTCAGGTAGAAACCTTCTGGGTATGCTGTATCGGTTGGGTGGTCAGCAGCTTGTTCAAAGCGCTCCACAAACTTTACTTGGCGGTTAGCATCTAAGGCTGCGTCAGCAATGATTTTCTGGAACAAAACTTGATCCATTAAGCCAGAGCACGAATAGGTCAGTAGCGTACCGCCAGGTTTTAGGATTTGCATTGCTAGCATGTTGATGTCTTTGTAACCACGACATGCGCCGTTTAGTTGGGCTTTACTGTCTGCAAACTTAGGTGGATCCATGATAACTACATCGAACTGAGTTCCTTGGTCACGATACTCACGAAGCAGTTTAAACACGTCTGCGTTTAGGAACACGGCGCGCTTCTTCGAGATATCAAATTCATTCAGTTCTGCGTTGAACTTCGCAGTGTCTAGAGCAGGTTGTGATACGTCAGCGTTTATCACACGCTTTGCATCACCTTTCAGAGCGTAAAGTCCGAAGCCACCTGTGTAAGAGAAGCAGTTAAGAACTTCCTTGCCTTTCACATATTTCATCGCTTGCTGGCGACTATCACGTTGATCTAGGTAGAAACCTGTTTTATGACCGCCAACGATATCTACACTAATCTTTACGCCATTTTCTTCGATGACGACCGATTTAGGTGGCTCTTCGCCGTGCAAGACGCCCGTGGTTTCTTTCAAACCCTCTTTCTTACGTACCGCGACGTCAGAACGCTCGTACACATTACAATCAGGGAAGCACTCAACTAGAGCATCAACAATGGCCTGTTTATTGTGTTCTGCGCCAGCACTGAGAAGTTGACACACAAAGAAGTTTTGGTAACGGTCAATCGTAACGCCTGGCATACCATCAGACTCTGCCGCGATAAGGCGGTAACCCGTAAGGCCATCACGTTCGATAATGTCTTCACGAAGAAGTTGTGCGTCTTTTAATCGTTTTACGAAAAATGCGGTGTCGATTTCTTCTTTATCAAAACTCCAAATACGAGCACGAATTTGTGAAGCTGGCGAATATGCCGCTTTAGCTAGCCATTTACCGTCGTGAGTGAATACATCAACCGTTTCGCCAAGAGCGGGGTCGCCCTCAACTTTGTTGATGCCTCGAGAGAAGATCCAAGGGTGCTTGCGCTTGACCGATTTCTCACGACCTTTTACCAAATAGATAGCAGCTGTCATTTCATTAGCTCTTGTTGAATTTTGAAAGGGGCGTATTGTCCGGGATGTGAATGGTAAAAGCAATATCCCTCGGCAATCCAGTACATTGTAGTGACTTTTAAATACAAAAAAGGGTCACTAAAGTAACCCTTTTATTTGAACTGGTCGTAACAGATTACGTTGCTACGCTTTAAGTCCAGTAAGGAGCGACTCCATGGTGTCGCTTTGCTTACGCAGTTGATCCACGTTTTGTGAAGTCGTGCTGATCATATTGCACACGTTATCTGCTTGAACTCGAATCTCTTCAACGCTTGAGGCGATATTGTCCGCGACTACACCTTGTTCTTCAGCCGCTGTTGCAATTTGAATGCTACTGTCGGAGATAGTTTGATTTTTATCTGCCAAAGAGCCGATTTCGTGATTCACTTCCGTCATGAGGTTTTGTCCCTCATTTGCATTGTTGACAGTCACTTCCATCAGTTTAGTAAGTGATTGACTGTTACGCTGTAATGATTCGATCATCGCTTGGATTTCAACGGTCGCTTGCTGAGTGCGTCCCGCAAGAGCGCGAACCTCATCCGCAACGACCGCAAATCCACGACCTTGCTCACCAGCACGTGCTGCTTCAATGGCTGCGTTCAATGCAAGTAGGTTAGTTTGCTCGGAAATCCCATTAATGGTTGTCACGACTTCATCAATTTGTGCGGCATTGGCATCTAACTCCGCTACTGCTTGAGACGCAGATTGAATCTCATTAGAGAGGTTCGAAATCGAGTGAAGCGTATTCTCTACTTTTACTTGTCCAGACTGAGCCACGCTGCGCGCATCATCGGTTTGCGCACTTGAATCGTGAGCTAATGTCGCGACTTCTCGAATCGTTGATGCCATCTGTTCCGTTGCACTCGCAAGAGAGTTGAGGTGCTCTTGTTGCGTCGCAGAAATATCTGAACTGTGATGAATTGATTGATTCAGGTCTGAGCTAATTTGTTGCATTAACGCCACAGACTCTTGAATCGACAGCACCATTTGCTGCTCTCGTTCTGCAACTTTGTCTATCGTAATAGCAATTTCACTAAACTCGTCGCGAACTGGGAAGAAGTTCATTCTCGCGGTTAGGTCACCATCCGCTAGGGTGTTTAATGCTTTATTCATCGTGAACATTGCGCCGCCGATAAACGTCATGATGTAGTAAACGCCAAGCGCGAGAATAAACAAGCTCACACAGATGATGCTCACTTGAGTCGTTGATAGGGCAGTCCATAGAGAAAGTTCATGGTTTGCAACCAAGCTGTACGCACCATTTAGAACAGACACGGATTGCGGACCAGAGCCAAGAGAAACGGTTTCTGAACCAGCTATGAGGTTTGCTACTTGCGATTGAGAAAGGTTGCCTGCCTCTATCAGACCTTTCATAAGCATGAGCTCTTCTTGGTACATACTTGAGATCAACGTATTAGCCGCGCTATTAAGGACGAGAGTGAGAATGACTAAAGCAAGAAGAGGGAGAACGAAGAGCAAATAGAACTTTTCTTGAATCTTTAATTGAATGAGATACTTATCAATCCAGCGGAATGGAATTTCTTTCATAATTATAATAACCGTGCAAAAACCCACTATCCTTAGTGGGGTGAATAGACGAAAAGAATATATCACTCAGTAAAAAGAAGCGGTACAAAGATGAACGTAAAGTGTGAGAGATTTATAGTAAAAGGTCACGTTCAAGGCGTCGGCTTTCGTTACCATACTTCCCATCAAGGATTGAAACTGGGTTTGACGGGTTACGCGAAGAACCTAAACGATGGTGATGTTGAAGTGATGGCGTGTGGAACAGACGCACAAATAGCTGCGTTTTACGAGTGGTTGAAAGAAGGCCCGCGAACGGCAACAGTAGAGAGTGTGATACAGGAGTCTGCGTCATATAAGCCGTTGCGCGGTTTTAAGATTTTGTAAATTCTACAAGCATTTAGCTGGCTTTGGTAGGCCGGCTAATTTAGTCGCTTGTTTGGCTGGCCCCTTTTTAAACAGCTTGAATAGATACTTACTGTTACCTTTTTCTGGACCGTGCGCTTTTTCCATTGCTTTGACAAGCATACGCACAGCAGGGGAAGTATTAAACTCTTCATAAAAATCTCGCACAAAGTGCACAACTTCCAAATGAGCATCCGTAAGCTCGATGTCTTCTTCTTTTGCTAAAAGCTCAATCATACCTTCTTCCCATTGAGTATGATCCAGTAAGTAGCCTTGAGCATCAGTTTCAATTTCTTTGCCGTTGTAAACGAACATAACGTTTTATCCGTTAAGTGAACATGGATGTTTATAGATTAGCGACAGGTGAGGATGTTCTCAACAAAAGAATCTCGAAGTAGTGCCGAGCGAAGCAAAAGCGTACAAAATGGTGAGTGCTTTTTGACTGAGCCAGGTGCTTTGATATAAATGCTCTTTTATTCAAATAAATAGGAAACTATTCAGTTTGTTAGAAATTTTTCGGGGTGAGTACCAATAAAATTGCATGGATATCCAGGCTTATTCATTTTTGTTTTGGTTTTTTCTTGGCTACTTGTCTGAATATGGAATTTTATCGGTGAATGAATAGCTTACGACGTTGTGTTTGCTCTTATAGACCGATATTCTCTTGGTTGATAAGCAACCTACATTCTGGTTGTAAACAATAATGATGACAAGGAGTTAGTCATGTCGAAACAACGTTACATTGAAATAAATGACAACGTAAAATCCATTTGGTCTATTGAGCGTATTTGGAAGCTCGCAGAATCCCTACCTGTAGAAGAAATTGCTATTGATGATATCAAAGGCCCTAATGAAGTGACCTGGTTTAGTGATGATGGACCACAGCCAACCTGTCGTGAGATCGCGAAGCATTGCCAACGCATCAACAATGCCGATTTGTCGTATCCCGTAATTTTAACCAATGATTACCGTGTTTTTGATGGTATGCACCGAATTGCTAAGCAAATCATGTTGGGTGAAGATACGATTAAAGTGAGACGTTTTAGAGAAAACCCTGAGGCTGATGAAGTTATCGAGTTAGCAGTCGAACAGGCGTAATGTACTTAACCACTGACAAAGAAAAAGCCCGAAGGAATTACCTTCGGGCTTTTAGTATTCACCTTAGAGCAAACGATTAATCGTCGTTCATAATACCTAGAATGCTTAGTAGGCTGATGAAGATGTTGTAGATTGATACATACAAAGTCACTGTCGCAGAGATGTAGTTTGTTTCGCCGCCACGAATAATGCTTTGTGTTGTCATCAGGATCGCCATCGTAGAGAAAATGATAAACAAGCTGCTCAACGCCAAGTGTAAAATGGTTGATTGAATAAAGAAGCTTGCAATCATACCCACAACAAGCACAACAAACAGCGATAGCATCAAGCCGCCCATCATAGATAGGTCACGTTTTGTTGTTAGTGCATAAGCTGATGCCGCCATGAAAGATAGCGCCGTACCACCTAGAGCGGTTAATACGATATCGCCCATCCCAGCACCGATGTACATGTTTAAGATTGGACCAATCGTGTAGCCTAAGAAACCAGTGAATAAGAACGTAAACACAAGGCCAAGGCTGTTGTTACGGTTTTTCTCTGTTAAGAATAACAGGCCGTAGAAACCAACCAACATTAGGATGATTCCTGGATGTGGCAGGTTAAATGCCATTGCTACGCCAGCAACGACTGCCGACCATAAAAGCGTCATTGAAAGTAGTGCGTAAGTATTACGCAACACTTTGTTTGTTTGTAGAGCACTTTCTTGTGTTGAAGTGCGGGTAAACATTGGACTGTTCATAATCTTCCTCGATAAGAGACTTTCTTTTAAGTACATTTATGGGATTGAAAGTTCAAAAAATCAAGCCCTAACCATGCGCAACTTAGATAAAATAATAATAGAAATAAGATGTTATGTATTTGGCAACTTGTAACACAATATTACTGCAGAGCAAAGTCATAGTGATTGTCACACAGAACTTTGAATTTAGTAACAAAAAGCACCGACTTCATTGAAATCAGTGCTTTTATTATGCCAGTTGGAAAAGATCTTAGTGATGTAAGATTTGCGCTAGGAAATTTTGAGTTCGATCTGATTGAGGGTTTTCAAAGAAATCAACAGGGTTGTTCTCTTCGATGATCTCTCCTGCGTCCATAAATATCACGCGATCGGCAACCTCTTTCGCAAACCCCATTTCATGTGTAACACAGAGCATGGTCATGCCTTCCTCGGCGAGTTCGACCATTACATCCAACACTTCGCGAACCATCTCCGGATCAAGCGCTGATGTTGGTTCATCAAAAAGCATAACTTTAGGGTTCATACACAATGAACGGGCAATCGCCACGCGTTGTTGCTGACCACCAGACAACTGGCCAGGATATTTCTCTGCTTGGTCCGGAATTTTAACGCGTTCCAGATATTTCATCGCGACCGCTTCTGCTTCATCTTTAGGCATCTTCTTCACCCAAATAGGCGCGAGCGTACAGTTTTCCAGTACGGTTAAATGAGGGAAGAGATTAAAGTGCTGAAAGCACATGCCCACTTCACGGCGCACAGCTTCAATATTTTTTAAATCTTCAGTTAACTCCGTACCGGAAACATAGATGCTACCAGCTTGGTGCTCTTCGAGGCGGTTAATACAGCGAATCATCGTTGATTTTCCTGACCCTGATGGGCCACAGATTACGATCTTTTCTCCGCGCTTAACATCGAGGTTAATATTCTTTAGTACGTGAAACTCACCATACCATTTATTCATGTCCTTCAATTGGATCATATAGTCTTGTTGTTGCGTCATAATACGTCCTTGAGCTTGATGAGTTATCGTTTGTGACCGGTATGAAGTTTGTTTTCAAGCCATATCGAATAACGCGACATGCCAAAACAAAATACCCAAAACACTAACGCGACAAATACATAACTTTCAGTAGCAAAGCCTAGCCAGTCAGGGTCGGTGTTTGCTGCTTGTCCTATACCTAGGACGTCAAACATACCAATGATAAGAACCAAACTGGTGTCTTTAAACAATCCGATAAACGTGTTCACGATAGAAGGGATCGTAATCTTCAGCGCTTGCGGCAAGATAATAAGCCCTGTTTTTTTCCAGTAACTTAACCCAAGTGCGTCGGCAGCCTCATATTGGCCTTTTGGAATCGCTTGTAAGCCACCCCGTACTACTTCGGCCATGTAAGCCGAGGCAAACATCACTACACCAATAAGAGCGCGAATAAGTTTGTCTGTCTCGGACCCTTCGGACATAAACAAAGGCAGCATAACGGAAGCCATGAACAGAACGGTAATCAGTGGCACACCACGCCAAACTTCAATATAGACGGTACAAATACTGCGAATGATGGGCATTTCCGAACGTCTACCGAGCGCGAGTACCACACCAATAGGTAATGAAACGACAATACCAACTAGCGCAATGATGAGCGTAACGAGTAATCCGCCCCATTTGTGTGTATCGACCACTTCTAGCCCAAATATCCCACCATATAACAGCCCAGCGATAATGAATGGGTAGATGTTTACGAAGAAAAGCCAAATCCAAATCCGTTTCGGTGTCTTTTCATACGCTAGCAACACAGTAAATATAGCCAATGTGATATAGAAAAGGCGAGGGCGCCACAGTTCAGACTCAGGATAGAAACCGTACATGAACTGCTCCCAGCGCACGCTGATAAATACCCAGCAAGCACCTTCTCGGCTGCAATCGTCACGCGTCGAACCAATCCAGTCCGCGTTGATAAACGCCCAATCAACGATATGCCAAATTGCACTAAAGACAAGATAAGCAAGAATTACGGTAACAATGGAATTGACAGGTCCATTAAATAGGTTTTTCCGCATCCAACCAACAAAGCCGACGGTATTGGCTGGTGGTGGGAGATCCGGTTGAAATTGATGAGTACTCATATTATCTCTCCACCAGTGCGACTTTACGGTTATACAAGTTCATTAATGCAGACGTAATCAGACTTAAGGTTAAGTACACGCCCATCGTCATCGCAATGATCTCAATCGCTTGCCCCGTTTGGTTCAGGGTAGTACCAGCAAAGACAGAGACAAGATCTGGGTAACCAATCGCCATCGCTAACGATGAGTTTTTGGTGAGGTTGAGATATTGACTGGTTAAAGGTGGAATAATAATTCGTAACGCTTGCGGAATGACAACAAGCTTTAAAGTTTTCGCGCGTGGTAAGCCCAGCGACATCGCCGCTTCCGTTTGACCATGGCTAACCGCATTAATACCAGAACGTACAATTTCGGCAATGAAGGAGGCGGTATAAACGCTCAGTGCCAAAAGTAGTGCAGCAAGTTCAGGAATAATGCTAATACCACCTTGGAAGTTAAACCCTTTCAGTTCAGGATAATTTAGTGAAATTGGCATACCAGCAAGGAAGTAGACAATCAGCGGAAGGCCAACGACTAAGCCTAAAGCTATTCTTCCCATTGGCGTTTGTTGCCCAGTTAGGCGTTGCTTGTTATTCGCCCATACATTAATTAACAAGCTGGCGATCACCCCGAAGATTAATGCAGCAATAACAAAGCCACTGCCTGCCTCCATTTCTGGAGCTGGAAAATATAAACCACGAACATTCAAGAAGATGGCTTCGCCAAGGCTCAAGCTTTGACGAGGTGAGGGTAATGCTTGAAGAACAGCGAAATACCAGAAAAATATTTGTAGAAGAAGTGGGATATTTCGGAACGTTTCGATATAAACAGCAGCCAAGCGACTCACTAACCAGTTAGAAGAAAGGCGAGCGACCCCCATGGTAAAACCAATCACGGTAGCCAGAATAATACCTAATACGGAGACCAGCGCTGTATTAAGAAGGCCAATAATAAACGTTCTGCCGTAAGAGTACGTTTCATCGTATTCAATTAGCGTCAGCCCGATACCAAACCCGGCTTCTTGATTTAAAAAACCGAAACCCGTAGCGATCCCACGAGCATCTAAGTTGTTCAGTGCGTTATTTATAATCGTGTAAAAGAAAAATACCAGTGCAGCTATGGCAATGATCTGGAAAATAGCAGAACGAAAGGCGGGATTATAAATCAAGCTCTTGCTTCCGCTCGGTTTGGACATCGTACTTGGCGATGCATCTTTTGTCGGTTTCATACAGCGATAACCTCAAACCTTAGTTATAGATATCTGCCTGTATAAATAGTCACGTCCTTGCTGGTCGAAGCATGTTTTCACCAGAGTTAAACGGCGATATTCGAGTTGAAATAGCCTATCTAAGCGAATACTTCTTACCATTCAATGAGCGGTCCTTACTCATACAGATGGATAAAATCAAGAAAAAGGGCGGCATGAACCGCCCTGATTAACTTGTTCTATCGGATTGGTGGCGCGTACATAAAGCCGCCTGCATTCCATAGCGCATTAACGCCACGAGAAATTTCTAACGGCGAACCAGTACCGACTGTGCGTTCGAAGCTTTCACCATAGTTACCGACTTGCTTGACAACTTGGTAGCCCCAATCATCACGAATACCCAAACCTTTGCCTTTCGGACCGTCAACACCAAGAATACGTTTGATGTTTGGATCTTTCGATTTCAGCATTTCATCCGCATTTTTCGAACTAATACCGTACTCTTCGGCGTTAATCATTGCTGATAAAGTCCACTTCGCAATATTGAACCATTGGTCATCACCTTGACGAACGACGGGACCTAGTGGTTCTTTAGAAATGATTTCCGGAAGAACGGCTGCAGAAGAGGGATCTTTCAGGTTCAGGCGCAATGCATAAAGACCAGATTGGTCAGTCGTTAACACATCACAACGTCCTGCATCGAAACCTTTTGACGTTTGGGCTGCCGTATCAAATACGACCGGCTTGTATGACATACCGCTGTTACGGAAGTAGTCAGCAAGGTTCAGCTCAGTTGTTGTACCGGACTGTACGCAAACTGATGCACCATCAAGCTCTTTTGCGCTTGAGATGCCAAGATCTTTCTTCACCATAAAGCCCTGGCCATCGTAGTAGTTTACCCCTACGAAGTTTAGGCCAAGTGCAGTATCACGATGCAGTGTCCAGGTAGTGTTACGAGAAAGCACATCAATCTCACCTGATTGAAGCGCAGTGAAACGTTCTTTCGCGGTTAGGGGTACATATTTAACTTTCGTTTTATCCCCAAGAACGGCTGCAGCCAGTGCTTGGCAATATTCTACGTCGATACCTTCCCATTCACCTTTTGAGTTAGGGTTAGAGAAACCAGGTAGACCGGTACTTACGCCACAAGTAAGAAAACCTTGTTTTGTGACTTTGTCCAGAGTAGTGTCTGCTGCTTGAGCTGATGTTGCCATCATCGCAGTAGAAGCCGCTACGACGGAAGCAAGAACTGTGAGTTTATTTGCCATTTGTATCCTTCCTGTATGATCCATGTTTAATCAGGAGTGACCTGAAACAACGTGTCCAATTCGTTAGAGTTATCGTCCTACGTGATTGATTTTCGAAGAAACGGTATTCGATAGATCAACCAGTTATAAGCGTAGGAAAGGATCTGTTAATTCTCAAATATATAATTTAAATGAAGTTTTGAGAGAACTTACAAAGCGCCTTGAGATTTAGAATGACGAAATGTTAATTGTTTGTAAATAGTGCAAATCATGGACAATTTGGTGCATCAGAACAATCAATAGAAGAGTGAACAATACAAGAGAATAAAAAGTTGTTATTAAAACTGTCATTAGCTGAGCTTGGTGAAGTTCAGTAAAAATTCGAACAAAAATTATTTGTGATACCGAAACAGGGTGATGAGCTTGCCCCATTTTTGGTAGCATGGTCCGCAACAGCTAATTAGAGTAATCATGGATTGAAATGCGATATTTTCCTCTGTTCTTAGATTTAATCAATAAACCCGTTCTTGTCGTGGGCGGCGGTGAAGTGGCAAGCAGAAAGGTGGAAGCGTTGCTAAAGGCAGGGGCGGATGTCACTATCGTTTCTCCAACGTTGGTCGATTTTCTGTCTAAGCTTGCTGCAGAGCATCAAGTGCGCTGGGTGCAACGTTTCTATTCAAGTGACATTGTCACTAAAAACTTTGTTCAAGTGTGGGCCACGACAGATAATCCTGAGCTAAATCACCAAGTGTATAAAGATGCGAAAGAATTAGGCATCCTAGTGAACGTTGTGGATGATAAGCCTTATTGTGACTTCATTACGCCCTCTATGATCAATCGTGGCCGCATACAAATTGCTATTTCTAGTGGCGGCGCCTCACCAGTTTTAATTCGAAACATCCGTGAAAAGCTTGAATCGATACTGCCACAAAACATGGGGTTGATGGCGGACTTTGCTAACTCAAAGCGTAATTCGATTAAAGAAGCACTACCTAGCGTCGATTTACGTCGTAAGTTTTGGGAGCAATTCTTCTCGAATCCTGAGGTTGAAAACGCGCGAGATAATAGAGAGTTAGAAACGATTTACCAAGCGACCATGGCAACACCTTTGGATGAAAAGGGAAGTTGTACTTGGATACAGGTAGGGAAAGACGTTGAGATGTTGCCAATTAAGGCCGTGCGCTACATGCAACAAGCCGAGCTAGCACTTTACTCAACTCGATGCGAAGCGAACGTGTTAGAGCTAATACGAAGAGATGCAGAGCGAGAAGCTTTCTCCAGCGCAGCTGAACTCTCTGATATGTTGACCAAGGCTAAATCTGAAAAGCTTCGAGTTTGCGTGTTTATCCCTAAAGGGACGAGCGAGTTCTTATTGCTGCAAGGGCAGGACTTGGTGATATAACCACGTTAAAAAGTGGGCACTTGGCTTCTCGATTAAAAGGCCAACAAAAACGCCAGCGAACTATGCGCTGGCGTTTTTAAACTAAGTTACTTCTCAGACTGAGTTAATCACGGAAGTTGTTAAACTGGAATGGTATGCCCATCTCTGCTTCACGAATCGCTGCCATTGTCGCTTGCAGGTCATCACGTTTCTTACCAGTAACACGTACCTTGTCGCCTTGAATAGAGGCTTGTACTTTTAACTTTGCGTCTTTGATAAGTTTCACTACTTTTTTGGCTGTTGGTGTATCGATACCTTGGCGGAAAAGCAGAGTTTGGTGCCAGTTCTTACCAGTTACATCTGGGTCCTGTGCATCCATTGCGTTTGCATCAATATTACGCTTTGCCAAGTGGCCACGTAAAATATCGCGCATTTGCTTAAGTTGGAAGTCACCTTCCGCAGACATTTTTACGTTTTCTTCTACTAGCTCAAAGCTCGCATTAACGTTGCGGAAATCGAAACGAGTAGACAATTCACGGTTAGCATTATCAACGGCGTTACGTAGTTCAACCGTATCGATTTCAGAAACAATATCAAACGATGGCATGAAGATTCCTTGATTATTTTGTTATAGGGACTTTCGGGTTTTAACGGCGTTTGCCAGCATATCTAGCATTGTAGCAGTATCTTCCCAGCCTAGGCATGGGTCTGTAATAGATTGACCATACGTTAGGTTGTTGATGTCAGTCATTGGCTGATTGCCTTCAAGAATAAAGCTTTCAGCCATGATACCCGCAATACGAGTACTGCCTGACTTAATTTGGCTACAAATGTCTTGAGCAACGTCGATTTGTTTTCTGTGCTGCTTCTGACAGTTTGCGTGGCTGAAATCCACAACCAAACGTTGTGGCAACCCAAACTCGGCTAGAGCATCACACGCTTGTTTTACTGACGCTTCATCAAAGTTAGGGCCTTTCTCTCCGCCGCGTAAAATAATATGACCATATGGGTTACCACTTGTACGGTAAACCGTCATGCGGCCATTCTTATCTGGAGAGTAGAAGTAATGCGAGGCTTTCGATGCGCGAATTGCATCAATTGCAATTTTTACGTTGCCATTTGTGCCATTTTTGAAACCAACTGGGCAAGACAGCGCCGATGCCATTTCACGGTGAATTTGCGATTCTGTTGTACGAGCACCGATCGCGCCCCACGTGATCAAATCCGCTATGTATTGACCAGTAATCATATCAAGAAACTCAGTAGCAGTCGCAAGACCAAGCTTGTTGATATCCAGTAGTAGTTTACGTGCTTTATGGAGACCAGCTTCAAGCGCGTAAGAGCCATCTAGGTTAGGGTCGGTAATTAAACCTTTCCAACCAACTACTGTACGAGGCTTTTCAAAGTAAGTACGCATCACGATAAACAGTTCGTCTTTGTACTTGTCTTGGATTTCACTCAGGCGAGTGGCGTAATCAATGGCAGCTTCAGTGTCGTGAACAGAACACGGACCTACAATCGCAAGAAGGCGATCGTCTTCACCCGATAAAATGTTTTCAATCTGACGACGAGATTGAGCGATACGGTCTGCAACGTCATCCGTAATAGGATGTACACTACCTAGCTCTGCTGGGGTAGGCATTGGACCCAAAGGTTGGGTTCTCAATTCATCTGTTTTTATAGGCATGTTATAGCTTTATTCTCTATTGCGAAGGGGTAAAGATAACGGAATTACAGGCAGGAATAAACCGTTTCACGGGAATCTTCGCCAGGAAATACCGAATTGTATACAAAGGTGTAGGTATTCATTTAAATGACTTATGTATAAATGACAAAACTTGATCATTAAATCAATATATATACATTTGAATTTATAACCATTTCATCTATCTCATCGTTAGGCAATCAAGATAACTGCGGCAAACCTCATGTTTATCTGTGTGACAATGTCACTAAATTGGTGGCTAAATAACTCGTGAGATCGAGCTTTTGTTAACATTTCTTTGACATCTATTTCTTTCGTTGATTAACTGGTCTGACTAGATTGGTAAGGAGACCAAAATGTTATCAGCTGTACGTCGTGCAAATTTGTACCTAAATCTATTTGGCTTTTCTAAAGTGCCTCTGATTTGGCTTTGTCATCCTAAGATCATTGCGATAGATAGCGAGCACGTTGAGGTTCGAATCCCTTTGCGAAGAAGAACAAAGAACCATTTGAATAGCATGTATTTCGGCGCTTTAGCGGTTGGGGCGGATGTAGCTGGTGGTTTTCTTGCTATGAGCAAGGCGCAAGAAAAAGGAGAAGCGATCTCTTTAGCATTTAAAGGCGTCAAAGCCGAGTTTTTAAAACGTCCGGAAGCGGATGTACACTTTGTGTGTAACGATGGTGATGTTATTGATGAGATGCTCGATCATACGTTGGCAACGGGTGAACGAGTGAATCGCGATGTAAAAATCGTCGCGTTGTGTCCTAGCTTACATGGTGACGAACCTATGGCTGAATTCTCGTTGACTCTTTCGATAAAAAAAGCAGCCCAACAAGGAAAAGAGGCTGCTTAGTGGTTTGCTGTTTTAAAGAATATCGCTTTAATTGAGTTCAATCTGCTCAATCGAGACGATTTTGGAGCGGTTTAAGACCACTTTCCAACGGTAATAAACAGGCTCATCGGTGTGGTTGTCCTCTTTGACAATCACATTGAGCAAATGACGTTTCTCTACCGACTCTTTGGTCACTTGCCCTTCATTTAAACGATAAACTCGGTTTGAGCTTTTATCCATCAAGCGGATGATAGGGCGCAAACTGATGTTCAGTGTTTCTCTTGTTTGCTCATAACCACTCAAGAATAGAGAGGTTGCCATTTCGGTTTTCTCGTGATAATGAAGTATCTGCTCTTCGCGCTGCACGACGCGCTTCTTACGTATTCTTTGAATCTTATCTGGCAAGCTACTTAACGTACGATAATCGAGCCACTCTAATTTTCTGCCGACCACTTTTTTCGTTGTTGGATCAACATACTTCTTACGCCACTTTGGCTTGCCTTTACGGATCCATCGCCACATCGCATCGCGCAAATCATCTTTAAAGATTTCTCGTAGAGCATAAATAAATGACATCGCGATAATGAAGGACGCGGAAATTTCCCCAAGGTAATCGCGAGCGAGAATCACGGTTGAGGTCACGACAACCATCACCAAGCCAGTAGCAATACCTTTGATAGCACGCTTGATGTTGTTACCCATTGATATGGTTTCTTCACGAAGCACGATAGGGTGTTCAATCAAGCGTCTTAGCAAGCGCATTTTGTTAGATAGGCGAGTAACGTCTTCAACGACTCTTGGAGAGTTGTACTTGTTGAGTTTTCGATGGGCTTGCTCTTTTTCACAGAGCGTGATCAAGCGTTTCTTAATCGTGCCATAATCGCCTTCACGCGGGAGATGAGCCACTAGAGATAAAAACTTCTGCTCGGTATACCAAGACAGGTAGTTATCGATGTTAACGTAGTACCGTTTTAAGTTCTCTTCATAAGGAATAGAACGTCGCAAGCGCTTTAAGATCTCAAGCGTGAGCTCGATAACTTCGTCTACTTCATCTTCCGTTACGGAGTTGTTCTGATGCTTGTTTAAACTTGCCACCGCTTTGTCTAGCGCAATAACGTATTGGTACGCGAACAAACTCAAACTTACTCGGTATTGTTGATTCGACAGGCGTCCACGCTTGGCAAGTCGACTGTGTACTAGCGGTAGAAGGATTTCAGTACTGTAATAAGAGCGTTGCTGTGTGATTGAAGTGTAATAAAATTCGGATTCACTGATGATATCGGCGTTTAAACCAAGCTCACCAGGTATAAAAAAGTAAATATCTAGGTCGACACTTTTGCTCTTTGCGAGTGCATGACTGATTTTTAATGTTATTGAGTCTTGTTTATCGACGGTGACCAAAGAAAGCTCCTGACTTTGTTAAAGCATTCTTAACTTATGCGTACTGTTGAGCAGGTAAGCATAAAAGTGCTAAAAGAGTGACTGGGGCATATAGCTGAACGACAACAGCATAACAGAGCACTATGCTTTTCTCTCTGATTTTCTTGTTAGTTTAGGTATAATTCCACGTAAATTTAAAAAGAGACAAAATCAATGATTAAAATTGGTCAAATTAACAGCTTAGAAGTCATTAAAAAGGCTGATTTTGGCGTATTTCTGGATGGTGATGATTACGGTTCTGTTCTACTGCCTAATAAGTATGTACCAGAGGGTACTGAAATTGGTGATCATGTAGACGTATTTTTGTACTTCGATTCAGAAAGCCAGCTTGCTGCGACCATTGAAAGACCTATTGCCCAAGTGGGTGAATGGGGCTTAATGAAGATTGAGGGCGTCAACGCGACAGGTGCTTTTGTAAATTGGGGCATCAAAGAAAAGGATCTACTTATTCCTTTTAGTGAGCAACGCACTCGCTTCTCTGCGGGACAAACTATTCTTGTCTATGTATATACTGACAAAGCGTCAGGCCGCATTGTTGGTACGACTAAGTTCAACAAATGGTTAGACAAAACTCCGGCGAATTATGAAGTTAACGAACAAGTTGATTTGATCATCGCAGAGCGCAGTCAACTTGGCTACAAAGCGATTGTTAACGGAAAGCATTGGGGCATGATTTTCCCATCAGATGTGTTTGGTAAGCTTTACATCGGTAAGAAACTGAAAGGCTTTATTAAGCAAATTCGTGAAGATGGCAAAATCGATCTCGCGCTACAAAAAGTCGGCGTGGCAAAAATGGACGATCTTTCTAGCAAGATTCTTGATCTGTTAGAGAAGAAAGGCGGCTTTTTACCTTTGAACGATAAGTCTTCTCCTGAAGCGATTTTTGATGCTTTCCGTACAAGTAAAGGTACTTACAAAAAGACCATTGGTGGATTGTACAAGCAGGGCAAGATTGTTATCGAGAAAGACGGTATTCGTCTGGCGTAGCCCAAACTCACGTATAGCGGATCTGCAGCCAAAAAAACGGCCCAAACTTTTCCTTTTTTGGGCCTAGGGGAAACGGCTCCGCAGAGCCTGCGCTAAACTTTTTCCAACAATAATTTTGTTGGTGAACATAGAGAGAAATGCCATATCAAAGCATTACTTTGATACAACTAGTTTAGTACAGCGTATCCGGATCGCTAGCGAGCCCAGTTGCTTTCATACTTACGAATTAAAAAGCCATCGCAAATACGATGGCTTTTCATTTATTTATGATTCGTTACTTCTTTAAAATAAGTTCTTATCTCGTACTAATTCGCGAGGAAGACCATTCTTTATTCTGTTGCTTACCCATTTCCCAAGGCCAATGACTGCGCCTTGATAGGTGACAAGCACTTCGCCTTTACCTGTTTTCATTCCCTCAGGAATCGTTTGTGGGCGAACATCACGTCCCATGTACCATTCGCGCGCTTCTTCAATACTGAGTTCAATGGCGTTTGCCTCAGAGCCTGTCGCTAATGCCGTTGCCACCTGATGCTGCCAACGGTAGCCATTTTTATGGGCTTCCGCGATCTTTATACCCATCCGGGAGAAGCGTAATTCGCCGATCATTGGCTCTAAAGCATTAGGGAACAACCAGACATCTTTATCGCGAAGCCATACAGAACTGTCATTCGGAAGTTCAATACCTAACGCACTTTGCAGCTGTTGGGCAATTTCAACCGATTCTTTTTTCGATGCTTTGGTAAACGGGAACTTGCCCATGCGCTTTTTGACCTTTGGTGGTTCAACAGCTGCCAGTTTACGAATTCTTGCGACAAAGAATCCTTCGCAGTCGTAGACCTGTGGAAAAATATGCAAAAAACCTTCTTCAGTTAGAGCAGCATTTGCATCTTCAAACAAGTTTTCAAGGCTTTCAAACTCAACGGCATCACCAAAGGTTTCTTTCAAGTGATGACAAACTTGTTGGTTTTCTTCGGTACTGAGTGTGCACGTTGAGTAAACCATCACACCACCGGGCTTTAGTGCATGGAAGGCGCTTTCAATAAGATCTTTCTGTGTGTCAGCGATGTCGAGCACGGAAGCTTGCGTCCAGTTTTTCATTGCATCTTCGTCTTTGCGAACGGTGCCTTCGCCGGAGCAGGGCGCGTCGAGCAGAACCGCATCAAATTGTTCTGGTAGCCAACCACCAAAAACGCGCCCATCGAAGTTACTTAGTGCGGCGTTACGTACACCACAACGTTCCACGTTGGCATGCAGCACTTTTACACGACTTGCGGCGTATTCATTGGCCACGAGAACGCCTTCATTGTTCATTAAAGCCGCGATTTGAGTGGTCTTTGATCCTGGTGCAGCTGCTGTATCTAACACGGCATCGTACGATTCGTCATTCATAAACAGCGCAGATACTGGCATCATTGAACTGGCTTCTTGAATGTAGAATAAGCCTGACATGTGCTCTGCGGTGTTGCCTAATGGTACAACTGACTCGTCCGCTTCAATCCAAAACCCTGTGTCACACCAAGGCACAGGGGAAAGCTTCCAGCCTTTTGCGTCTGCACGTTCTAGAAACGCTTCAACGCTGATCTTCAACGTATTAATACGAATACTTTTGCGCAGTGGCTTTTGGCACGATGCGATAAAGTCTTCCATGTTGAGGTTAGCAGGAAGGATAGTTTGGATTTTTTCCAGAAACGCGTCTGGGATGTAAACATTAGGATGCAATGTGGGATCTCGTTTGCAGAATTTGTGGCAAATAATATACGAAAGCGAAGCAGAAACGAATAGTGACAAGGGCCGAGCAATAAAAAAGAGCAGCGATTGCTGCTCTTTTAAGGTAATCAAACTTCAATTGTATGTGAATTGAGCTTTATTCTACGGCTTAGGAATCGCAGTACGCCATTGAGTCCAGCCTTCTTCAGCTTGTGGATATAAAAAGAAAGATTGCCCACTTTTTGCCGCTGGTGGAATAGTCGATTGCTCTGGCGTTGAAAACGCAATTCCTCCGCGAACTAAACTATCAAATGTGCCCGCTTTGATGTTCGCACCAGTAATTCCGATGGAGACATCTACTCCTGAAACATTCCAAAACACACTGTTTTGACGAACGAGGTAAGCATATTCAGGCTGTATCTTGATGGTCGTGACGACGCGATCGGCAAATTCTCCTAGGCTCACGTCGGTTACTTGGCCGACTTCCATCTCGCGGTAAAGAATAGGCGTTCCGACTTGTACTGAGCCTCGTTGTTCACTTTGTAAAGTAAACATCATGCCCTGAACACGTTCTGAACCGTTTTCCAACTGAAAATCAAATTTAGCTTTACCTTTACCTGGCTCAACACTGATGGATTTCGACACCAATGCGCCAAGGTTTTTCACGCCCCCTAAGCCAATCTCTGGCTCAGTTAGCCAAAAATGTGAGCCTTCAACCGCAATGTTTTCTACGTATTCAGGTAGAATTCTTGCGGTAATTTCAACCATATTGCGACGAAAATTCGGTACAACCAGTGTGACTTCACCAACTTTGACGCCTTGATACTCAATCGGCATTCCTTTAGCAATCTCTTGCGAGCCGTCGGTTTCTAAAGCAATGACGCGTCCAAACTTGCGAGCGGTTTTTTGATCTGTATATAACTTCCAGTTGTCTCCAATTTTGTTTTCAACGCCAGGAACAGAGTCAAAAGCGATGCCACCTTCGATTAACGATTTTAAAGGGTGAGCTTTTACACTCACACCGGCTAGCGATGCATCTATCTCTATCCCTGAACGGTTCCAAAAGACGGTTTGCGGTGTTACGAGGTAAGCAAAGCGGTTTTCGATGGTTGTTTTAATTAACACACCGCCATCAACCAATTGGAAATCGGAGACGTTACCAACAGGAAGATTACGATAGAGTAGAGGGCTGCCTTTGGAAATCGGCGGCAATTCAGAAGCAAACAGTGTGAGTGCTCTAGAGCCACTTTGGTTGTACTGTGCTAGTTCTGCCAATGATTCGTTTTGGAACAGTTGATACTCTTTTTGAATATCTTGCTTGCCTTCGCTTACAAAGCTAATGGACCCAGTTAACAACTGTTTTGCCGGAGGAACGGTAACGCTGAGGCCCGATTCCGTTAATTCTGCAGAGGCACTTCCGGTTACATAAAAACGGTTGTTTGATTTGATCAGGTGTTTGTATTCATGATCAATCAATACATCCATAAATACTTCATGTTGCGATTTTTTACCTTCTTCAACTAAGCCTACGTTGATAATTGAACCGACAACGATGCCTTTGTAAAGCACGTTGGCACCGCTATCTAGGCCAAACGAGTTGTCAGACACTAAACGAATAGCGATGGACTTTTCTTGCTGTTGGTTAAAAACGTTTTTACGAATGGCAGTAAAGCGGCGAGAGCGATCACCAGCACCTGGCACAATGGTTAAGAAGTTTCCTCTCACGAGATTGGCAATGTTTTCAACACCAGAGAGGGACACTTTTGCTTCTTCTAAGACGAATCGGGTACCTGTCGTCAGCATGTCACTGAAAGCTGGTTGAATTGCCGCTGACGCTAATATCACTTCTCGCCCTTCGGATAGGCTTAAGTCTGTAACTTGGCCAATCTCGATTCCGCGATACATAATGGGTGCGCCTTCGCCACTGATTTTACTGTCATCAGGGAGGACGATTTTAACAGCGATACCTCGACCTGCGGTTTTCAAATCTTTATACAGACGGAATTCAGTGTTCTCTTCTACAGGCTCACCGTCATCCGGAGAGTCGACGGCGATCGCGCCTCCGAGTAGAGCACTCATACTTTCTAGCCTTACATCGACGCCTTCAAAACCGATGCTGGCACCGATTCCACTTACGTTCCAGAACCGACTGCGGTTGTTAATGATATGTCGGTATTGATCCTGAATGTTGGCTTGAATCGTGATAGATTTTGCGTCTTCATCCAGCTGGTAGCTGTAGACTTCACCGATTGGAATTTTCTTATAAACAATTTGAGATCCAATCGACACACCACCTAAATCGCGGCTTTTGAGTTTAATGTTCAAACCTTGTGAAACGCGCAAATCTGTTGGTGCAGAGTCTAACGCATGGAACGTTGTTTCAAACTCTTGACCATCTCCAGGTTGAATCGAAATGTAATTACCCGACACGAGCGCATCGAGCCCAGAAACTCCTGTTAGGCTTGCTGTTGGTTTTACCAGCCAAAAGCGAGTTTTATCGTTCAGCAATTTTGCCGCTTCAGGGTAGATATCGGCATCAACATAAATACTGCCGAGATCTTCAGTGAGGTTAATGTCTCTCACCATACCGACTTCTAGCCCTTGGTAACGGATAGTGGTTCGCCCGGCAACCAAGCCAGCAGCGTCAGAAAAATAGATTTGCACCCGTTGTCCTGCATCGTGTATCGACTTCACCACAAGCCAGCCAGCTAAGACCATGGTCAAAATTGGCAAAAGCCAAAGAGGAGATATGCCTTTGCTCCGCTTTACATCTGGTACGTATGACGTTTGAGAACTGTTCTGATCACTCATTCATTGACTCTTTTTCTGATTGTGTTGGGCCTGTTTGGTCCCAGATTAGCCTTGGATCAATACTTTCCGCTGCAAGCATGGTCAATACCACGACAACACCAAAGGCCACGGCGCCATATCCTGGTGTGAAATCAAGTATCTGACCACGATCGACTAAGGTCATCATGATAGAAATAACAAACAAGTCCATCACAGACCATTTACCGATCCATTTAACAACAAAGTAAACCATCATTCGTTGTCTCTTAAACACCGAACGTTTGAATTGAATGCAAAGCATGATGTAGGCAAGGCCAAGTATTTTTACAACTGGCACAACAATACTGGCCACAAAAATGATCACTGCGATGCCATACATACCGCTTTTTACCAACCCAGCTACGCCTGAGAAAATAGTATCTTCCAAACGTTTGCCATTGGTCAGCAAGATGGAAATAGGAATCAAGTTGGCTGGGAAAATCGCTATCGTTGCCGCAATGAGGTAAGCCCATGTCTTCTGAATGGAGTTGGGCTTGCGATGATATAACTCGTGGTGACAACGCCGACAATGGTCACCTTCAGGTTGAGACAAGTGGCACTCATGGCAATGCACGTCTTTGTGTTCAAAGGAATAAAGACGTTCTGGCTTCCAGGCTTCCCAGTAACGACGCACACTGATTCGAGAAACTAACAAAACGGTAAATATCTGCAAAAGAACCAGACCAATTAACCCTGGGCCTACAAAAATGTCGGAATAATCTTGGAGTTTGAAGCAGGAAATGGCGATGCTAACTAAGAACACATCCAGCATTACCCAATGTTTCAAATGTTGAATTAGCCACAGTGAAACACGAAGCCCTCGAAACCATCGTTGATGCAGCGAGATATGTGCCGTAACCACTGAAACACAAACCGTCAGAGGCGCTAGAGAGCTACAAAATAGAATAAGCAGTGAAAGAAGAACAAAGCCTTCTTCCATCAATGTGATCATCCCTGAAGGTAGGGTTGCCGGAATCATCACACCAAAGAGTCGGATACTAATAAAGTTAAAAAAGTGTGATGGAATAAATAGCAGGATACAGGTTATCGCGACGGCTAAATTACCTGAGAGGCTAGGGCTACCGCCTCGATACAACTGTGTGCCACAACGAGGACAGTGTGCATTTTTTCCATTGGGTAAGTCGACGATATCGACAGGCAATTCGCAACCTTGGCACAAGCGCACATTATTTGGCTGCATGGCGTGCTTAGACAGAGAGGTCATAACGACCTCTCTAACTTGAACGATTTAAGCGTGGGACTGTATGCCCCCATATAAGGTTTGATATAAGCCTTCTTGCTCAACTAACTCACCATGAGTACCTGTTTGCGTCACTTTTCCATCTTCAAGCACGTAGATCAAATCGGCTTGTTTTACGGCTGATAGACGGTGCGCAACGATTAATGTTGTTCTGCCACGTAAGAATTCAGTCAATGCTTTGTGCAATGCCGCTTCAGTAGCGGTATCAAGCGCAGACGTGGCTTCGTCTAAAATAACAAATTGAGGATTACTCAGCACCATTCTTGCGATGGCAAGGCGTTGTCGTTGACCACCTGACAAACGAATGCCGTTACGGCCGACTTGAGTATCCAAACCGTGGTTCAGTTGAGAAATAACATCTTGCAGCTGAGCAACTTCAAGTGCTCGCCAAAGTGACATTTCGTCAAAATTCCCACCGAGCGTTAGATTATGCCTCAAGGTGTCGTTAAATAGTATAGGTTGCTGTAATACCACGGCAATTTTGTCGCGAATTACTTCAAAACCAATATCTTCTGTTAATTCATCATTAAAGCGAATGCTACCGGAGTTTTGACGATAAACCCCAATAAGTAGTTGTATTAAGGTCGACTTACCGCCTCCGCTCGCACCAACTAGCGCCACTTTCTTTCCTGCCGGTATATGTAAAGAAAGGTTATCTAGAACTTTGTTTTCATTATTATAAGAGAAGTCTACGTTTTCTACTTTAACATCGACTTCTCTGTCTTCTTTGAAAGGATTTACCTTAGGTACTGGTCTTTGTTCTTCTTCTAATACTAATAAGTCGTTGATGCGTTTTAACGCAGCTTTCGCGCTGTACCAAGAAAACTGAATGCCGAGCAGCTCTTGAACAGGAGACAACATAAACCATAGGTAACCAAAAACAGCAAAGATTTGACCAATAGTGAGGTCACTAAACATGACCATCAGCATGGCGACGGCTCTGAATAACTCAAAACCGATTAAGAAGAGTAGGAAAGAGACGCGACCTGCTGCCTCTGATTGCCACGCATACTTGTCTGCATCCACACGAACTTGGTTCGCACTGTCTTTGAGTTGCTGGAGAAATTCTCGCTCTTTATTGGCTGCGCGCAGCTGGTAAATGCCATCTAATGTTTCAACTAAACGATTTTGGAAAATTTCAAAAGAATGATTTTCCTTCCGTTTCAGATGTTTAACCATACTTCCTAGTTTACGTGAGAAGTAAATGACAATAGGGTTAACTAGCAGAATAAATAGACCAAGTCGCCAGTCGAGCCAAAGCAGAACGATGGCAGTACCAATGACCGTTAAAAAACTGATAACGAATTTTGCTAACGTAGAACCAATAAATTTATCGATCGTTTCAATGTCAGTGATAAGGTGGGCATTGATGCCTCCGCTGCCTTTGGTTTCGTATTGGCGGATGCTGATACGACCAAGCTTGTCGATCATTTTACTGCGCATCTCAAACGTGATCGTTTTAGAAACAAGTGTAAATTGTCGGCTTTGAAGGATATTTAACCCCTGACTTGCAGCTCGCATCAGGACGACCAAGAAAAGAGTGAAAAATATATAACCCGTCGGAGTGTGCCACGCTTCAGGGAGAATGGCATTCATAGCAGCTAAGCCTTTTGCTGGTTGGTCCAATAAAACCTCATCAACCATCAACGGCATGAGAAGGGGGATTGGAACACTAATCAAGGTTGCAAGCACCGCTATCAAGTTCGCTATGATAAGCTTGGACTTGTGCTTTTTTACTTGTGTTATCAACCAAGAACGGCTAATAGTGTCATTTTTCAGAAGCATTGTAATTGAGAATAAGTCCTATTATAAAGTAGGGCTGCATTTTAGCGCCATACAGTGAGAATGGAAGCTTTTATAGTAAGTAGGAAGTTAATATGAACATAGAACAATACCATAGACTAACCAAACAAGCCGTTGCTCTAATTGAGTCTGAGCCTGACTTTATTGCTAACCTAGCAAACTTGAGCTCACTGCTTTTCATGGAATTGGACGATCTTAACTGGGCTGGCTTTTACCTAGCAAAAGGTGAAGAGCTCGTTCTTGGTCCGTTCCAAGGAAAACCAGCTTGTGTCCGCATTCCTATGGGGCGCGGTGTCTGTGGTACTGCTGCAAAAACTAACACCATACAAAGAGTATACGACGTTCATGAATTTGAGGGACATATAGCGTGCGATGCAGCGAGTAATTCGGAAATTGTGATTCCGTTTTCTATCAATGGAGAGGTGGTTGGTGTCCTTGATATTGACAGCCCAAGTATTGGTCGATTCAATGAAACAGACGAAGAAGGTCTCACTCATTTCATGGCTGAAGTAGAAAAGCTGCTTAATTCACACGCGAACGACGCATAAATTAGCCCTCGAGTGTGGTTTTTCCTTGGCATGTCACTATAATACGAGAATATTTTTTCTTAATGCTTCGCGGAAATCCGCTCAAATCAGGAACCCTCATGACTGAAAAGTTAAAAAACAGCAAAGAAGTTATTGCATATATTGCTGAATGTTTCCCTAAGTGCTTTACTTTAGAAGGTGAAGCAAAACCTCTGAAAATTGGTATTTTTCAAGATCTTGCGGAACGTCTAAGTGAAGACGAAAAAGTAAGCAAAACACAGCTTCGTGCAGCGTTAAGACAGTACACTTCATCATGGCGTTACCTACATGGTGTAAAACCAGGTGCAGTACGTGTGGACCTAGACGGCAACCCTTGTGGTGAGCTAGAAGAAGAGCACGTTGAACACGCGAAAGCGACACTTGCAGAAAGCAAGGCAAAAGTTCAAGCTCGTCGTAAAGAACAAGCACAAAAAGCTCGTGAAGAGGGTAAGGCGAAAGCGAAACCAGCGGCTAAAAAGCCTCAACAGCCTCGTCGTACTAACAAACCAAAAGTACAAAAAACAACTAAGCCTGTAGAAACGCGCGCTCTAAATGCTGACGAAATCACAGTAGGTAACGCAGTTAACGTGAACATGGGCAAAGGAAACATGGCAGCGACCATTGTTGAGATCAATAAGGATGATGTACGTGTTCAACTTGCTAACGGCCTACAAATGGTTGTGAAAGCGGAGCACTTGCGCGCATAAAGGAGATACTCCTACGCATGAATTGCCGTTCAAAAGTGACACTGATTGCTGCTAGCTTATGGCTAGCAGCATCAGCTCAGGCTCTCGAAGCCAAACTACATAAAGATGACTTGCCGGTTCTCGCTCCTGAAGTTCAGCACGAAACAGCTAGCAAACGAGTCACCTCTCGATTTACCCGCTCTCATTATAAGCATTTCAGCCTCAATGATGATTTCTCCAAAGCGATCTTTGAACGCTATGTAGAATTGCTTGATTATAATAGAAATATTTTTACTCAAGCGGACATCGACTCTTTTAAAGACTGGTCAATTGAGCTTGATGATCAGCTAAAAGCTGGTAACAACCAAATTGCTTTTGATGTTTATAACCTCTCAATGCAAAAGCGTTTTGAGCGCTTTGCTTATGCGTTAACGCTACTCGACGAAGAGATCAAGTTTGATACTGACGACGAGATAGAGTTAGACCGTTCTGAAGCTGCATGGCCAAAAGACGAAGCGGAGCTCAACGAGTTATGGCGTAAGCGCGTGAAATATGACGCGTTAAATCTGAAGCTGACTGGCAAAGAATGGCCAGAGATTAAAGAGGTTTTAGAGAAGCGTTATAACAACGCGATGAAGCGGATCACACAGACTAATAACGAAGATGCATTCCAGTTATATATGAATGCCTTCGCCCGACAAGTCGACCCTCATACTAGCTACCTTTCCCCACGTAATGCTGAGCAATTCCAATCGGAAATGAACCTTTCTCTGGAAGGCATTGGTGCCGTTCTGCAAATGACAGACGATTACACAGTAATTCGTTCACTTGTTGTTGGTGGCCCTGCGTCGAAGAGCAAGCAACTTGGCGAAGGGGATCGAATCATCGGTGTTGGACAAGACGGTGAAGAGATTGTCGACGTGATCGGTTGGCGTCTGGATGATGTAGTTCAATTAATCAAAGGCCCAAAAGGCACAAAGGTTAATCTACAGATCTTGCCAGAAGGTAACGATGCGAAGAGTTACATTGTCACAATTGTTCGTGACAAAGTTCGTCTAGAAGATCGCGCAGTGAAGTCGGAGATCATCGAAAAAGATGGTAAGAAGATTGGTATTTTAGAAGTGCCAAGTTTCTACGTCGGTTTGTCGAAAGATACCGATAAACTGCTTGCTGAGTTAAAAACCAAAAACGTTGACGGCGTAATCGTTGATCTACGTAACAACGGTGGTGGTGCATTAACGGAAGCGACAGCATTAACAGGGTTATTCATTAAAGAAGGTCCTGTTGTTCAAGTTCGTGACAGCTATGGTCGTATTAAGGTGAACGCCGATACTGACGGAAAAGTGAGCTACGATGGTCCGCTGACGGTGTTGATTAACCGCTACAGTGCTTCAGCGTCTGAAATTTTTGCAGCAGCAATGCAAGATTATAATCGTGCCATTATTTTAGGTGAAAATTCTTTCGGTAAAGGTACGGTTCAACAGCATCGTTCACTGAATCATATCTACGATCTTTTCGATAAAGAGCTAGGCTACGTTCAGTACACGATTCAGAAGTTCTACCGTATTGACGGTGGAAGTACGCAAAATCGTGGTGTTGCACCCGATATTTCGTACCCAACACCAATTGAAGCTTCTGAAACGGGTGAAAGTGTAGAAGACAATGCACTACCTTGGGATCAGATTGATAAAGCAAAATATCAAACCTTCCCAAGCAACGAAGCACTAGTTGAAAAACTCACCGCTCTTCATAACAAGCGTATTTCTGATGAGATGGAATTCCGTTTCATCAATGAAGACATAGAGAAGTATCGTAAAGAAAAAGACGATAATATGTTGTCTTTGAACGAGAAAGTTCGTAAGGCTGAATCGGATAAAGCGGAAGCACTTCGTTTGCAACGCATCAATGAGCGTCAAGCTGCTTTAGGTAAGGAAGCATTCAAAACATTGGATGATATACCTAAAGATTATGAAGCGCCTGATGTTTATTTAGATGAGTCTGTCGCGATTATGGTTGATCTACTCAAGCAGAAAAATCAGTCATAATAACTGGCAATTCAAAGTAAAAAGAGTGAGTCTTTCAGGCTCACTCTTTTTTTATGTCTTTTCATCTTTGTTTGTATTGAGTATCAAGTAAGATATTCGCTTATTTTTTCCCAATAATTTACGTGATCTACATCTAAAATTTCGCGAAAGTGAGGACTACTGCCTAAGCTAAAAGAAAACGATAAGGATGCCGATATGAAATGGTTCTTTATTTTACTTAGCTTTTGCTGCTTTAGTGTGTTTAGCGGAGAAAACACCAGAGAAGATGAATTAAGTCACTTTGACACGCCGTTTCTCATTGGAGACTGGTATTTAATGAACCCAAACCCCGAAGAGTCGGCTGAAAATTTTCGTGCGATAAAACTGTCACTGGGTTCCGACTACAGCTTTTCTATTGATATTCAAAAGAAAGATTATTCTGTCGATCATTGGGAAGGATTGTATAACGCCAATGAAGACACCATCGTTCTTGGCTTAAACACAGATGAGCCTCAAATTTATGCCTATCGCAATAATCACAATACGCTTGATCTTAATGGTGTGACTTTTACTAAAGGGTTGTCTAACTCGCTAGCGGGCATATGGTCTAGCTCTTATGTATCCGGAAATGGCCTTGTGGCAAACAACATCAACCATATGGATCTGATACTTCAACCTGACTTCGTGTTTATGTTTCGGGTATCCAACGAAGAAGGGGATGAGTCAATCAAGCAAGGTGTTTTCTACACAGAAGATGAATATTTAGTCTTGCTCTATGAAAATGGCGAGCACGGGACCACCTATAAGCTCAACAAAAATGAATTAACGATTGAAGATTCAAATGGCGATATGTACGCGGTACTTAATCGGGTAACGCCTTGATAACTTATCTTGCTACGACAAATTACGCGAGCATACGGTAAATTACTAATGTTGTTTAAATGTTAATCAAAAAACGGAGCTAGAGCACTAAAAGCTCCGTTTTTTGATGGAAAGACTTGTATTCTGATACCACAATCCCTACAAATAGCTTATATAGTGATACCAGAACTGCATTTTTGATCATGCAGTCTGGTATTTTTGTTGTTCGACATACAAGGATTTATGCTCATGTCCCAAGCTCCCCAGGCCAAATATCGTAAAGATTATCAAGAGCCATCTCACGCGATTACCGATATCGATCTTACGTTTGATCTTTATGACAATGACACCATCGTTACGGCGATATCAAAGGTTGCTCAAAAAGGCGATACAACAACGCTAGAACTCGATGGCGAGGGGCTTGAGCTGCGCGCTGTAAAAGTAAACGGTGAGGATTGGGCTCATCACGAAGTGAAAGAATCATCGCTTGTACTGACCGATCTTCCATCCGAGTTTGAACTTGAAATCGTCACCAAAATTGATCCTGAAGCGAATACAGCACTCGAAGGTTTGTACAAATCAGGCGGCGCATTTTGTACTCAGTGTGAGGCCGAGGGCTTCCGTCGTATTACTTATTACTTAGATCGTCCTGATGTTCTGGCAAAATACACGACAAAAGTGATCGCAGATAAAGCCGCTTATCCATATTTGCTGAGCAATGGTAACCGAATTGCAGAAGGCGAGGCAGAGAACGGTCGTCATTGGGTTCAATGGCAGGACCCGCATCCAAAGCCAGCTTACTTGTTTGCTCTTGTCGCAGGGGACTTTGACGTACTGCGTGACAAATACACAACGATGTCAGGTCGCAGTGTTGATTTAGAAATCTTTGTTGATAAAGGTAACTTAGATCGTGCAGGCCATGCGATGACATCGCTGATCAACTCGATGAAGTGGGATGAAGAACGCTTTGGCCTTGAATACGATCTGGATATTTACATGATCGTTGCCGTTGATTTCTTCAATATGGGCGCAATGGAAAACAAAGGCCTAAACATCTTTAACTCAAAGTATGTTCTGGCGAATGACCAAACGGCGACCGATCGTGACTACTTAGGTATCGAAGCTGTGATCGGTCATGAGTACTTCCACAACTGGACTGGCAACCGTGTCACTTGTCGTGACTGGTTCCAACTAAGTCTAAAAGAAGGCTTAACCGTATTCCGTGACCAAGAATTCTCTTCTGACTTAGGCTCTCGTGCAGATAACCGCATCGATAACGTACGTATCATCCGTGGCCCTCAGTTTGCAGAAGATGCAAGCCCAATGTCTCACCCGATTCGTCCTGACAAAGTCATTGAGATGAATAACTTCTACACGCTAACAGTGTATGAAAAGGGCAGCGAAGTTATTCGCATGTACCATACGCTCCTTGGCGAAGAGGGCTTCCAAAAAGGGATGAAACTTTACTTTGAACGTCACGATGGTACTGCTGCCACATGTGAAGACTTTGTTTCTGCAATGGAAGATGCCACCGGTGTCGATTTAAAACAATTCCGTCTATGGTACAGCCAGTCTGGTACACCGACGCTGCGCGTAAATAGCGAATACAATGCCAATGCAAAAACTTACGCACTAACGGTAGAGCAATTTACGGAGCCAACGCAAGACCAGGCTGAGAAGCAAGCGCTGCACATTCCGTTTGATATCGAGCTGTACGATTCGAAAGGTCACGTTATCCCATTGCTGATTAACGGTGAATCTGTTCATAACGTATTGGATATTAAACAAGATAAGCAAACGTTCGTATTTGAAAATGTCGAAGAACAGCCAGTGCCATCTTTGTTGCGTGAATTCTCGGCACCAGTAAAACTAGAATACGACTACAGTGATGATGAATTAGTCTTCTTGATGAAGCACGCGACGAATGACTTCGCTCGTTGGGATGCAAGCCAAATGCTATTGGCTAAGTACATTCGTCAGAACGTGAAAAACGTTCAAGCCGGACAAGACGTGTCGCTTTCTGAAGGCGTGATAGATGCGTTCCGTGGTGTGCTATTGGATGAGACGCTTGAGCCAGCTTTCATTGCTCAAGTTTTCTCTTTGCCTTCAATTAATGAGATTACTGGCTGGTACCAGCAAATTGACATCGATGCCGTAGACAAAGTGCTAAATAGCATTACAGTGTCACTTTCTCAAGAGTTAGAAGATGAGCTAAGTGCAACTTATCATACACTGAAGCAAACAGAGTACACGATCGATCATGCTGCGATTGGCAAGCGTGCATTACGTAACCGTTGTCTGCAATACCTAGCACATACGGAAAAAGGTAATGATTTAGTGAAAGCACAATACGCATCTGCAAATAACATGACAGATACGATTGCAGCGATGAGTGCGGCAAATAGTGCACAGCTTGAGTGTCGTGAAGTTCTAATGGCAGATTATAGCGATAAATGGAAGCACGATGGTTTGGTTATGGACAAGTGGTTTGCACTTCAAGGTAGCAATCCTGCAGAGGATGCACTTGAAAAAGTGAAAGCTACCATGAACCACGAAGCATTTAGTTTGAAGAACCCGAACCGTACGCGCAGTTTGATTGGCTCGTTCTTAAGTGCTAACCCTGTACGTTTCCATGATAAATCCGGTGCAGGTTACCAATTTGCAGGAGAAATCCTTCGCCAACTTAATGATTCGAACCCACAAGTCGCATCTAGAATGATTGATCCTTTGCTTAAGTTCCGTAAATACGATGAAGGTCGCCAAGCTTTGATCAAAGCAGAACTTGAAAAGCTCAAAGCAATGGATAATCTTGCTAAAGACTTATTCGAAAAAGTGACTAAAGCACTAGACGAATAGTAAACAACACAATAGGGTGGTCATTAAGGCCACCTTATTGTTTATGTCACTTAGTTTTTACTTCATGAACTATTACTACTTCAACCTCAACATTTCATATCAAACGTTTTTATCCCATTATTCTGGCGCGGCAAGTGTTGTTCAAGTCGTCACACATAATGGTTTACGTTTGCAGTTACCCGCCGCACGATTTAGACCATTTCTTAGTCAATTAGGCATTAAAGGCCAGTTTAGACTAACAACTGACCAAAATAATAAGTTTCTTAAGTTAGAAACTCTGTGATGTATTGTATTTGCAGAGAGTTAAATAGGAATCTTAGTCACAGAATCGGACATTTCACCTCTTACCACCACGATTAGTTGTTAAACATTTGTAATTATGCTTTTACAATGGGCACATGCATTACCTATGCTTAGTTTCTAAGGTAACAACCTAGCTACTAAGTCCCCCTACAAAACAACAATTCTAATGTGGAGTGTGAATATGACCGCGCGTGAAAATGTAGTGCCGGTTCTGCTTGAAAAAGTTTACCAACTGATTCAAGACAAACTCGAGCTTTCTCACCAAACGCTTGTAACTAAACTTGCTCAACACTTATTCAGTAACATTGCTGATGATGACCTGATTCAGCGAAACGAATCCGATCTTTATGGTGCTGTCGTCAGCCTTTGGCACCATATCAATGAAAAAAAACCAGAAGAGATTTCGGTACGAGTATTTAACCCGACCGTAAGTCGTCAAGGCTGGCAATCCACACACACAATCGTAGAAATTGTTGTTCCAGATAGTCCATTCTTAGTGGACTCAGTCAAAATGGCTTTAGCGCGTTTGGATCTTGTTTGCCACTTAATGTTAAACAACCCAACACAGATACAGCGTGATAAAAAAGGCCAAGTTACCGACGTAAACGGTGAGGGTGGTGTTCTTCAATCACTGTTCCATATCGAGGTAGACCGCCTTACTAGTAAAGAAGAGATGCAAGCGCTTAAAGAAGAGCTGTTAAAAATTCTATCTGACACTCGTTTAGTCGTTGATGACTGGAAGCAAATGGTTGATAAGCTTAAGCTTGTGACTGATGAACTTGAGAAAAATAAAGATCGTGTTTCTATCCAAACGGATCGTATGGACGAAACGATCGCATTTCTTCGTTGGCTAGAAGATCATAACTTTACCTTTATGGGTTACAAAGATTATGACTTAGAAGAAGTCAATGGTGATACCGAGCTTGTTCCTGCTAAAGAAAAAGGACTTGGTCTATTTGCTGATGACAAGCGTGTGCGTAGCGTCAAGCTATCTGAGCTTTCAGATTCAGCGCGGTTAGAAGCGAAAAAGCCATACGCTCTGATCATCACAAAAGGTAACAAAGCATCTCGTATTCACCGTCCAGCTTATACTGATTACATCGGTATTAAGAAGTTTGATGAAAACGGTAAAGTAATAGGTGAGCATCGCTTTACTGGTCTATATACCTCTGCCGTGTATAACCAAGCGGTACAAAGCATCCCTCTGATCCGTGAAAAAGTGGACCGTATCCTTGAAGCGAGCGGATATCGTCACGGATCGTATTCATACAAAGCATTGCACAATATCTTAGAAAACTACCCACGCGATGAACTACTTCAAGCAAATGAAGAAGAGCTGCTTGAGGTGGGTATGGGTGTTGTACAAATGCAAGATCGTGACCTACTGCGTTTATTTGTTCGTAAGGACCCATTTGGTCGTTTCTTTAGCTGCATGGTTTATGTCACTAAAGATCGTTACAACACAGAGTTACGTCGTCAAACTCAACGCATTCTTAAGCAGTACTTTGGTTGCGAGCAAGAGGTTGAATTTACAACGTTCTTCTCAGAAAGCCCACTAGCGAGAACACATTACATTGTTCGTGTAGACAATAACAACATTGACGTAGACGTGAAAAAGATCGAGCAAAACCTAATGGAAGTTTCTACCTCTTGGGATGACAGACTAAAAGAATCCATCATTGCTAACTTTGGTGAAAGCAAAGGCCTTCCTCTTTCAAAAGAATACATGAGTGCGTTCCCTCGCTCATATAAAGAGGACATGATGCCAGGTTCTGCGGTTGCAGATATTGAACGCTTAGAAGCGTTAAGTGATGATAATAAACTTGGCATGTTGTTCTACCGACCTCAAGAAGAGGGGGCGGATTCAAAAGCTGTTCGCTTGAAGTTATACCACCGCGATGAGCCAATCCATCTTTCTGACGTAATGCCAATGCTTGAAAACCTTGGCTTACGAGTGATCGGTGAATCACCGTATGAGATCGAGAAAAATAACGGACAGACATTCTGGATCCTTGATTTCTCTATGCTGCATAAGAGCGAGAAAACGGTTGATCTTCGTGAGGCTCGTGATCGTTTCCAACAAGCATTTGCCGCAATTTGGGCGGGCAACCTTGAAAGTGATGGTTTTAACCGATTGGTACTAGGTGCGTCGCTATCTGGGCGTGAGATTTCCATTCTTCGTGCTTATGCTCGATACATGCGCCAAGTCGGTTTCCCATTCAGTCAACAATACATCGAAGACACGCTAAGCCACTACCCAGACTTAGCAACAGGTCTAGTCAAGCTGTTCACCAAGCGATTCGATCCGAAACACAAAGGCAGTGAAAAAGGCCAAAACGATCTGATTAAAAAGCTAACAGAGCAGTTGGATCGTGTAGAGAGCTTGGATGATGATCGTATTATTCGTCGTTACATCGACATGATCATGGCGACACTTCGTACTAACTACTATCAATTAGACGAAAGCAAGCAACCTAAGCCTTGGTTATCTTTGAAAATGAAACCGAGCGATATTCCAGAGATTCCGCAGCCTGTACCCGCGTTCGAGATCTTTGTGTACGCACCAGATATTGAGGGTGTTCACCTTCGTGGCGGAAAAGTGGCTCGTGGTGGTTTACGTTGGTCAGATCGTCAAGAAGATTTCCGTACAGAGATTCTTGGTCTCGTAAAAGCTCAGCAAGTTAAGAACACCGTTATCGTACCTGTGGGTGCAAAAGGCGGCTTTGTTTGTAAACGCCAGCCATCTCTCACAACCCGTGATGAGATCTTTGCTGAAGGCCAACGTTGTTACAAACGATTTATTCGTGCGCTACTTGATGTATCAGATAACATCATTGAAGGTGAAGTCGTGCCACCACAAAACGTTGTGCGCCATGACGAAGATGACCCATACCTAGTAGTGGCTGCAGATAAAGGCACAGCAACATTCTCAGATCTAGCGAACTCTGTTTCTGCAGAGTACAACTTCTGGTTAGGTGACGCATTTGCTTCAGGTGGTTCAAATGGTTACGACCACAAAGCGATGGGTATCACTGCAAAAGGTGGTTGGGAATCAGTTAAGCGTCACTTCCGTGAAATGGGCATCAACTGCCAGACCACTGACTTTACCGCAATCGGTGTAGGTGATATGGCTGGTGACGTGTTCGGTAACGGTATGCTGTTATCGAAGCATATTCGATTGCAAGCTGCCTTTAACCACATGCACATCTTTATTGATCCAAATCCAGATTCAGCCACCAGCTGGGAAGAACGTAACCGCTTGTTTAATCTACCAAGATCAAGCTGGGAAGATTACAATAAAGATTTGATCTCTCAAGGTGGTGGTATCTTCTCTCGTCGATCAAAGTCGATCCAACTAACGCCAGAAATTCAGAAAATGTTAGGGACAAAGAAAGCATCTTTAGCGCCTAACGATCTGATTAAGATGATCTTGAAAATGAAAGTCGATCTGCTTTGGAATGGTGGTATCGGCACTTACGTTAAAGCCTCGACAGAAACTCATACGGATGTTGGTGACCGTGCTAACGACATGCTACGCATTGACGGCCGTGACTTAAGAGCAAAAGTGGTTGGCGAAGGCGGTAACTTGGGTATGACTCAGCTTGGTCGTATTGAATACGCACTGACTGGCGGCCGAGTGAACACAGACTTCGTTGATAACGTGGGTGGCGTTGACTGTTCGGATAATGAAGTCAACATCAAGATCTTCCTTAATGGACTGGTTTCAAATGGCGATCTTACGGTTAAGCAACGTAACCAAATTCTAGAGTCTATGGAAGACGAAGTGGGTGAAATTGTCTTAGATGATGCTTACCGTCAGTCGGAGTCGATCTCCGTTACTGAACAGCAAGGTGTTGGCATTGTTAAGGAACAAATTCGATTCATCCATACCATGGAAAAAGCAGGGTACTTGGATCGTGCTCTCGAATACATCCCTGATGATGAAACGCTAATCGAGCGTGAAAAACAGGGACTAGGTCTGACTCGCCCTGAGCTATCAGTGTTAGTTGCCTACGGTAAAATGGTACTTAAACAGCAACTTGTTACGGATGAAATCGCGAATGATGAATTCCATGCGAAACAGCTTGTTGAATATTTCCCAAGTGCGTTACGACGTAACTATAAAGATCAAATGGTTAATCACCCACTGCGAGCTGAAATTATCGCTACAGCATTGGCTAACCAGATGGTTAATGAAATGGGCTGTAACTTCGTCACTCGTTTGCAAGAAGAAACCGGTGCAAGTGTTGTCGATATTGCTAACGCATACAGTGCGGCTCGTGAAATTTTCGATCTAGAAGCAATTCTTAAGCAGACTCGTGAACTCGATAATATCGCCACTGCTCAAGCTCAGTACGAAATCATGTTTTATGTTCGTCGAGCACTACGTCGAATTGCACGTTGGTTGCTTCGCAACCGTAGTGGTAAATGCACAGTTGGTGAGCTGATTGCTATCTACAAGCAAGATGTCAATGTTATCACTGAAACCTTAGACACTATGCTGGTTGAGTCTGAAGTAGAAGAACACAATGAACTTGCTCAAGGGTGGATTGAGAAAGGGGTAGAAGAGAAACTTGCACATCAAGTCGCTCGTTTATCCAGCTTACAATCTGCACTGGATATCTCATCAGTGGCGAGTGAAACAGGTAAAACGGTTGAGCAAGCATCGAAGCTCTATTTTAACTTAGGTGACCGTTTGTCGTTACACTGGTTCTTGAAGCAAATTAACAGCCAAGCCGTTGATAATAACTGGCAGGCACTGGCAAGAGCTGCATTCCGAGAAGATCTGGACTGGCAACAACGTCAACTTACGGCTCAGGTATTAAATTGCGGCTGTGCAACGGAAGAGCTAGACGTGATGAAAGCGTTAGAAGATTGGATGGAAACTAACGAGCAATCACTGCACCGTTGGGAAAGCATCTTGAATGAGTTCAAAGTTGGCTCTGTCCACGAATTTGCTAAGTTTTCTGTAGCACTTCGAGAATTAGTACTCTTGAATCTCAACTGTTCGTCGAAAGAGTAGATGAGTTAGTCAAATTGTAAGTAAAAGCCTCGTTATTTAGCGAGGCTTTTTTGTTGCTCATCGTTTCTATTATAGCGCCGATTGAGTTACAGCGTAACGGTGTGGGGAAGTTAAAATAGGCTGAAATCGATTGCTTTAGGGTGGTTAGTTATAAATTTTATTGTTGAAATCTTACTCTAATTGTTTGTTTTATATTTGAAAATATTAGAAAGATATAGGTTTTTACTTAATACATTCATTTTCATTGAATTACGATGAAAAACAGTAAATAATATTGTCCCGTTTATACGGGGCTTTTTTCTTTCGGAGGCACAATGCTTTACCGTCTAGCCAGAACTGGCTTTTTCCAACTCGATGCCGAGAAGGCACACGATCTTGCAATCAAGAACTTCCAACGCTTTAACGGCACACCACTTGATCTCTTCTACCGCCAACAATTACCAACTCGTCCAGTTGAGTGTATGGGACTAACATTCCGTAACCCAGTAGGTCTTGCGGCTGGCTTAGATAAAAACGGTGAATGCATTGAAGCATTTGATGCCATGGGCTTTGGCTTTGTCGAAGTTGGCACAGTAACACCTCGTCCGCAACCAGGGAATGATAAACCACGCTTATTTCGCTTAGTCGAAGCTGAAGGTATCATCAATCGCATGGGCTTTAACAACCTAGGCGTTGATAATTTGGTCGAGAATGTAAAGCAAGCAAAATTCAACTGTGTTCTCGGAATTAATATTGGTAAAAACAAAGACACACCAATTGAGAAAGGGGCAGAGGACTACCTGATTTGTATGGAGAAAGTGTATGAGTACGCAGGCTACATTGCGGTTAATATCTCATCACCAAACACTCCGGGTCTTCGTTCACTTCAATATGGTGAAGCGCTTGATGAACTACTTTCTGAATTAAAAGCGAAACAAGCGGAACTTTCAGAGAAATACAACAAATACGTCCCGCTAGCATTAAAAATTGCGCCTGATTTGAGTGACGAAGAAATCTGCCAAATCTGCGATTCTTTATTGAAAAACAATATAGATGGTGTGATCGCGACTAACACAACTCTGGATCGCACGATCGTAGAAGGAATGAAACACGCCAATGAGGCAGGTGGTTTAAGTGGTCGCCCTGTGCAATCACGCTCTACGGAAGTCGTACGTAAGCTTCATGAAGAGCTAGGAGACAAACTTCCAATTATCGGTGTTGGTGGTGTGGATTCCTATGTTGCAGCCAAAGAAAAGCTGATGGCAGGCGCTAAACTTGTTCAAGTCTACACCGGCTTTATTTACCACGGCCCAGGCCTAGTACGTGATATTGTTAAGAACCTTTAACATACACATCAAAAACCACTGAAAAATCAGTAGCTATTACATAAAAAAGAGGACTTTGTTTCCTCTTTTTTTTTATCCGTTCGTTTGTAAAATTTAAAAATCACGAGTAGGTAATTAAGCGTCTTACCTCTTTACCACTGATTTAACTAGTCAAGAGAGAACGGAATAATGCTTAAACCCAGCGACAAATGGAATTGGTATTTTGACGAGCAAAAAGCTTGCTTAATGCTGGATCTGGGGGAGGAAATGATTTTCCAAACCAATTTATCCCGAAAATTGTTGGTTAACTGTGCCTTCTCAAACAATGAATTTACCGTTGATGACGCCAGTGCATTCCAAACGTTTAATGAACGTATTCGATGCCTCGACATCAGCGAATACCGCCAAGCTGAGTTAACACTGTATTGTGTTGCAGCAAAGCGCTTTCATAAACCTGTACAGCCTAAAAGCTGGTTCTTTGACGCACAGTCCTCAGGTTACGAGCCTGAAGAAGGGGACATGGTCTTTCTAACAAACCAATATTCTGATGGCATGTTCATCGTGTTAGAACTAGGCGAGACGTCGAGCTTATGTGCTTATGTTAACCAAGAAGCGTTTGTGCTTGATGGCAATAAGGCGCTTCAGTTTGGGCAGCCGATTAAAGTAATGCATGACCGCATGGCTTGTGCAAATCACCTCTTTGCAATAACCCCTATGGCAATGGTGGGGTAAACCTGTTTAATTTTTTTCTTTATTTCGTTCCTTTGTTTGCATTAGTCGACCTCGTTAGGTCGATTTTTTTTGTCCTTTCCTTTGATACTAGAGCCCCATCAGCCATGAAACGGTATGTTTTCTATGCATGCAAACATGAAGCTGGTCACTTTTATTTTACTTATTTCAATCTGATGACTCCCTTAACTAGGCAACCTAGCGCTTAAAATGACCCCATTTATTCCCCTATAAGGCAAAAATGTAAGTAACTTACATCAATAATTATGTTCTGGTGTATACCAAAATCAATGTAAATAAGTATTCACTTCTTTCCAAGGGAACAAAATTTCGTTCGTGAATAAAAAACACTCAAATTAAAGATATTGAAAGTTTCAGATCATTTTGTTGGTGATGATTTGAACTAACAGGTGGGGAAATTCCTTTAAAAACGAGGCATTGATCGTAAAGTCAGGTATAATTGAAGCCATTTTTTATCAGCGAAAGAACACTATGAATCAATATCTCGCGGTAACTTCAAATGGCATGGAAAATTTGCTTGTTGAAGAACTGACTAAACTAGGCATTGAAAATGCGAAACCAGTACAGGCAGGCGTAAAATTTAAAGCGACAAACGAACAGGTTTATCGCTGTTGTTTGTGGAGCCGTTTAGCGTCTCGATTTGTACGTGTTTTATCTGAGTTCACGTGTAACAACGACATGGACTTGTATTTATCTACATCTGCTATTAACTGGGTTAACCAATTTCATAGCTCTAAACGTTTTGTTGTGGACTTTAACGGCACAAACCGTGAGATCAGAAATAGCCAGTACGGTGCGATGAAAGTCAAAGATGGCATCGTAGATTGCTTTGAAAATAAAGGTTTGCCGCGTCCCAACATCAGTAAAGAACGCCCAGATGTTCGTATTCACGTTCGTTTGCATAAAGATAAAGCGTTGCTTGGGATAGATATGGTAGGCAGTGGTTTGCATCAACGTGGCTACCGACCAGAATCGGGTCGTGCCCCGTTACGTGAAACGCTTGCTTCTGCGATTATCATGCGTTGTGGCTGGGATGGGCATCAACCATTACTCGATCCAATGTGCGGTTCTGGTACTTTGCTTATTGAAGCTGCGATGATGGCTGCCAACATGGCTCCTGGCGTTAAGCGAAAGCAATGGGGTTTCGAAGTGTTGGAAGACTTTGAACCAGAGACTTGGGCAGAGATTAAATCAGAGGCTAATGTTCAAGCTAGACGGGGTGTCAAGAAAGTTGACGCTAAGTTTTTTGGCTTCGATAACGACCCTAAAGTATTAAAAGTTGCTCAAGAAAACGCGCGCAGAGCAGGCGTTGAAGAATTGATTGAGTTCGCACAAGGTGATGCTGCAACCATAACTCGTCCTGCAGGATTCGAACACGGTGTTATCGTTTCAAACCCACCTTACGGTGAGCGTCTAGGAACTGAGCCGGGGCTAATTGCGCTCTACACCGCATTTGGTGGACAGCTAAAATCTGAGTTTGGTGGATGTAAAGCCTCTATCTTCTCGAGTTCAGACGAGCTGCTGAGCTGTCTTCGTATGCGTGCTGATAAACAATTTAAATTGAATAATGGTGCGTTACCTTGTCACCAAAAGAACTACAGTATTGCAGAGCGCAGTGCTGATGAAGTGAAGGGTGCTGATACTAATGTTCAAATCGCACCAGACTTTTCAAATCGTTTAAAGAAAAACATTGGCAAGATTGGCAAGTGGGCCCGTAAAGAGAAGCTTGATTGCTACCGAATCTATGACGCTGATCTTCCTGAATACAATGTGGCGATAGACGTATACGGCGATCAAATCGTAATTCAAGAGTATGCTGCGCCAAAAAACATTCCAGAAGAAAAAGCAAAACGTCGCCTAACGGATATCATTCGTGCAACGATTCAGGTGACAGGTGTAGAGGCGAACAAAGTAGTACTTAAAGTTCGTGAAAAGCAGAAGGGTCGCAGCCAATACCAAAAATTAGGTCAGGTATCAGAGACGCTTGAAGTAAACGAGTACGGTGTGAAGCTGATCGTAAACCTTCATGACTATCTAGACACTGGCTTGTTCTTGGATCATAAGATCACTCGTCGTCGCTTAGGTGAAATGGCGCAAGGTAAAGATTTCTTAAACTTGTTTGCATATACTGGGAGTGCGACGGTTCACGCAGCGGTTGGTGGCGCTCGTTCCACAACGACTATTGATATGTCAAATACCTACTTGAACTGGGCGAAAGACAATATGCAGCTTAACGGCTGTGTAGGACGTCAGCATCGCTATGAACAAGCAGACTGCTTGCAATGGCTAGAAAACGCGAAAGGTGAGTACGACTTGATCTTTATTGATCCACCTACGTTCTCTAACTCTAAGCGTATGGAAACATCATTCGATGTACAACGTGATCACATTAAACTGATGAAGAATCTTAAACGTTTACTAAGAAGTGAAGGCACTATCGTATTCTCGAATAACAAGCGCCACTTCAAGATGGATGAAGAGTCGCTTGCTGAACTTGGTTTGAAGGCTCAGAATATTTCTTCTCAAACGTTACCATTAGATTTTGCGCGTAATAAACAGATTCATAACTGTTGGCTAGTAACGCACGCGTAGTATAAACAAAAGGATTAATACGTGCTGATATTGTATAGCACGGAGGGATGCCATCTTTGTGAGATGGCATTTGCTCTAGTAGACCAAATTGGTTTGGCCGAGCAAACAGATATCATTGATATTGCGTTCGATGATGCACTGTTTTCTCGTTACGGCGTCACAATACCCGTATTAAAGTATCAAGATTCTGAGTTGAACTGGCCGTTTGACTTAGAACAACTCACACATTGGTTGGATAATAATGGCATTACTTACCATTCATAACGCACAACTTGCATTTGGTGACCACCCATTGCTGGACAAAGCGGAGTTCGCTCTTCAAGAAAACGAACGCGTTTGTTTAGTGGGTCGCAACGGAGCAGGTAAGTCCACGTTAATGAAAGTGCTTGCCGGCGACATTTTGTTGGACGACGGCAAGATTCAAATCACTCAAGACGTCGTTGTTTCTCGACTTGAACAAGATCCACCGCGTAATCAAGAGGGTACGGTTTACGAATACGTATCTGGCGGTTTGGCTGAAATCGGCGAACAACTGAAGATCTATCACGATCTTCTCGATCTTGTTGCTCAAGACCCGAGTGAGAAAAACATCAACCGTTTAGCCAAGGTTCAAGAGCAACTTGACCATTCTAATGCTTGGCGTTTTGATGACCGTGTTAAGAACGTACTTGGTGCTTTAAAACTAAGTCCAGAAACTAAACTGACCGATTTATCCGGTGGTTGGCAACGTAAAGCCGCTTTAGCTCGCGCGCTGGTTTGTGACCCTGATGTATTACTTCTTGATGAGCCAACAAACCATCTTGATGTAACAACTATCGAATGGTTAGAGAACTTCTTAAAAGACTTCAAAGGCTCGATCATCTTTATTTCTCACGACCGTGCGTTCATCAAATCAATGGCAACACGCATTGTTGATTTAGATCGCGGGCAATTAGCTTCTTTCCCAGGTGATTACGACAACTACCTAGAAGAAAAAGAAGAGATGCTCCGCGTTGAAGAAATGCAGAATGCTGAATTCGACAAAAAGCTTGCTCAAGAGGAAGTTTGGATTCGGCAGGGCATTAAAGCACGCCGAACTCGAAATGAAGGTCGTGTACGCGCATTGAAGAAACTTCGTGAAGAGCGTCGCGATCGCCGGGATGTCCAAGGCAAAGTTAACCTTAATATCGATGATGCTTCACGTTCAGGGAAAATTGTATTTGAAGCAGAAAACATATCTTTTGCTTACGAAGGCAAGACAATCGTCGACAACTTTAGCTTTAACATTATGCGCGGTGACCGTATTGCACTTATCGGACCAAATGGCTGCGGTAAGAGTACGGTACTTAAATTGCTATTAGGGCAATTGGAAGCGCAGTCTGGTCGTTTACACTGCGGAACAAAATTAGAAGTCGCGTACTTTGATCAGTACCGAGAGATTTTGGATCCAGAAAAGACAGTGATCGATAACTTAGCGGATGGGAAACAAGAAGTAATGGTTGGGGGACGTCAGCGTCATGCGTTGAGTTATCTTCAAGACTTCTTATTTGCACCTAAGCGCGCAAGAACCCCGGTTAAGGCGCTCTCTGGTGGTGAGAAAAACCGATTACTGCTAGCTCGTATCTTGTTGAAACCAAACAACTTACTTATTCTTGATGAACCAACCAACGATTTGGATATCGAAACGTTGGAACTTTTAGAAGAAATGCTTGCCAACTATCAGGGCACATTGCTTTTAGTTAGCCACGACCGAGAGTTTGTTGATAATACCGTTACCACAAGCTGGATCTTCGAAGGAAACGGAGTGATTGAAGAGTTTGTTGGTGGTTATCACGATGCAAGACAGCAGCGTGAGCAGGTATTGGCGGTTCGTCAAGCGGTTGAAAAGCCAGCGAAAAAAGAAAAAGTGGTTGAGGAAACTCCCAAAACAACTCAACCTAAGAACAACTCGAAGAAGTTATCGTATAAGCTGCAAAGAGAATTAGAAGCTCTACCAGCTAAACTAGAACAATTAGAGTCGGATATCGAGAGCCTTCAGGAGCAAGTGAACGATCCAGAGTTCTTTGCTAAACCTGTAGAGCAAACTCAGCCGGTATTGGAACAGCTTGCTGCGCTAGAGCAGGAGTTGGAAAACGCATTCGAGAGATGGGAAGAACTCGAAGCAATGCAACAGGATAGTTAAGAATTCAATGAATTGTAGTAATAAATTCAAATTGACCGCCATTGCGATGATGGTTGGTACCACAATGAACGCACAGGCGGCATTGTATCAAGTGGTTGAGGTTTCACCTCAGGATCATGGTTCAAACGGTGACTACCAAACGGCTTACGGTGTTGCAATTCAGCAAGGTGATGCGGGTACAGATCCTTCAACAGGTTCCCCTTTCGCTTTGGGCTGCTTTGATGCGGCAGCAAACTGTACACCAGACCAATTTAAGCTTGCGATGGAAACTCGCACAACACCTATTTCAGCAACACAAGCCGTGGATGGAAATAGCTATCGTGAGGAAATTCCATTTGGATTGGACGCGGGCTTTTATTACATCCAAGAACTCAAAGATTTTGAACGTTACTGTTATAACCAGCTTCGCTATTCTACTTGTGACTCTTGGGCTTCTGTAAACTGGACCCCATGGAACAAAGAGCGTAGTAAAGACTTTACTTCTAATGCGTTAGCATTTGTAGAAGGCGATTCTGCTGCTTATAAAAATGAATATAACAATGTTATCAATCAGCTTACCGAAGATGGTGCAGCTGTCGGTAATCAAAGTAAAGTCAACAGTGAAAACAAGTCGACACTGGAAACAAGAAATACAGTCGTAGCACCTATTGAACCAAATTTTGTTACAGGTGATAACGACGCAAGCGTTGTGCAAAGCCACGCTTGGAAAACCGATGGCACTTTTACCGTTGGTAGTGTATCTCGAACAGCAAGCAATACCAATGGCGCTCACCACACATCGAAAGCAGCCATTTGGGATCAAAGTGGAACCGTCAGTGAGTTGGCTTGGCCAAGTGGCACATCTAAAGACGGAGAAAGACTGGCTCAAGGAAGCATGCGTGACCTTGTCACAGATGGAACAACGGTTTACGGCGTGGGTTACAACACATACAGTGATGATAACTATCTGAATGCTACTGTTTTTGTCGGAACCCTAGAGGCAGAAGGTAGCGTTGAAAACGCAACTTGGAAAAACAAAGTTGTTGTAGGAGCGAGACAGCGTGAGGGCGATGATACGGTTCATACAAACTCACGATTAACCGATGTTAACTCAAATTTTGTTGCTATTGGTGAAGCAAAACGTTCGGGCGGATACTTAATGCCAACGGGCTCTGCTCCGAATCGTCTCTTTATCGTAAATGATGTTCGTAAGGATTCTATTAACGCTTTTTACCCAAGTACCGGAATTTTCTTCAGCGGTGCGGGCGGTAAGATGGGCGGGATCAACGCTTACAATGAAATTGTCGGACAACTTGATGCGGAAACGACGCGTGAAGACGATGGTAAGCCACGTCGTAAGCGCGGTTTTATCTACCCATATAGTGTAGGTGGTGAGACTAGTGAACGCGCTTCAACACTATTTAATGGAAAAGCTTGGTTCCTAGATAGTTTGACTAATGGCGGTGACTACTCTGAACAAAACAACCAGTTCCGTATTCTTGACGCAACCGATATCAACGATGCAGGTGTGATTTCTGGTACCGCGATGAAATGTGCTGGCGGTTACAGTACAACAGCAAACAATGCGACATGTAGTTCTGATGAGCAAATCGTAGCTGTAAAATTGGTGCCTATTGCAGGTGCGACTGAGAAGGACATTGTGTCTCGAAGCGTTGACTCAACGACAACAGAGCGTCAAGGTGCAGGCCTTGGTTGGTTAGCTTTGACCATGCTTGGATTGTTTGGGTTCCGTAGAAAATAGTCAAAAATCGTCAGTAATTTTTAAATCAAGCAGAGGCTCACACATTTGAGCCTCTGCTTTTTTTATGCCTTGAGAAATCACTCAACTTGATCGATTCTTATAAGTGGAGTCATAAAAACTCCATCAAAGTTTCACAATAACAGCTGTACGTTAGTAAATGGACCTGTATGAGGAATTAACTATGAAGAGACAAAAGCGTGATCGCCTAGAACGAGCTCAATCTCAAGGCTATAAAGCTGGGTTGAATGGAAGGTCTCAAGAGGCTTGCCCATATCAACAAGTTGATGCTCGGTCGTATTGGTTAGGTGGTTGGCGTGATGCCAGAGATGAAAGACAATCTGGTCTCTACAAATAAACTCTCCACATACAAAAAGAAGGATTCGAAAGGGCTCTACGGAGCCTTTTCTACATTTATAGACTAGGCAAACAAAAAGGCCCCTAAATAGGAGCCTTTATAAATCGATTAAAGTCGTGATTAGAAGTTTGAAGTGTCTTGGAACAAACCAACTTTCAAATCTTTCGCAACGTAGATTTCTTTGCCATCTACGCATACACGACCGTCAGCCAAACCCATTACTAGTTTACGATTTACGACGCGTTTCATATGGATTTCGTAGGTTACTTTTTTCGCCGTCGGTAGGATTTGGCCTGTAAACTTCACTTCACCAACACCTAGAGCGCGACCTTTACCTTTACCGCCAACCCAGCCAAGGAAGAAGCCAACAAGTTGCCACATCGCGTCAAGGCCAAGGCAGCCAGGCATTACTGGATCACCAGGGAAGTGGCAATCAAAGAACCACAAATCTGGAGTAATATCCAATTCCGCCAAGATCAAACCTTTACCAAAATCGCCCTCTGTCTCAGACATTTTAGTAATACGATCCATCATTAGCATGTTTGGCGCAGGAAGCTGAGGGTAACCAGGCCCAAACAGTTCCCCTTGGCTAGAAGCAAGTAGATCGTCACGGTTATAAGAATCACGTTTGTTTTGCATTATCAATTACTCCAATTTTTGATAGCTGCATCTTAGTGAACACGTGTACGCTAAACAACTCCGATCAGTACTAGACAAACCAGTTTTTGATGCGCTGCACAATTCCTTCTGGATGCTCATGTCTTTCAAAGTTTTCAATACGTTCCGCTATTTTGCCAATAATGCTCTCGTCTTCGCCTCTAAAAGGTTTATTCATAACAATCGGAATAGCTTCATCTACCGTAGAGACGGACCAAATATGGAACTCACCATTTTTAATGCTTTCTATTACATCTTTATGTAATGCAAGGTGTTTAAGGTTTGATTTCGGCATGACAACGCCTTGATTTCCCGTAAAACCCTGATGTTTACAAACCTGATAAAAACCTTCAATTTTCTCGTTCAAGCCACCGACTGCTTGCACTCGACCAAACTGATCGACGGCTCCTGTAACCGCAACTTGTTGATTAATTGGAGATTCAGATAACGCACTCACCAAGCAACAAAGTTCTGCGAGAGATGCGCTGTCACCGTCAACTTCACTATAAGACTGTTCAAATACAATTGAGGCAGAGTAAGGCAGTGGTTCATCCAGTTTTAGAGCAGAGCTTAAGAAAGCTTGCATAATCATCATGCCTTTCGCATGTAGATTGCCTCCAAGCTCAGCTTTGCGCTCAACATCGGAAACATCGCCATCACCAAAGTGAATTACACACGATATTCTGGCAGGCTCACCATAGCTGACAGGGTGTCCAGCCATATCGATGACGGTTAGGCCATTGATTTGGCCAACTTGCTCCCCAGTTGTCTCAATGATGACTTGTCCATCTAAAATATCGTACACGGCACGCTGAGGAAGATAGGATTCGCGGTAATACTTGTCGTCAATCGCTTTATCTAATGACTCGTAATCTAATGTTTGGCCATCACTGAACTGGCTGGCAAGTGTTAGAAGTTGAGAATGCCACATTACACCTAACGGCAAATAATGTTGATCTTCAGTAAATCTCATACCAGCTAGCAATAGTCTTCTAAAGCCACATTCCGTTAAATGAGGCAGCTGATATTGAGAACATATCCAGTTCACCAAACCAAAGTAATCTGTCAAATTCTGCTCTGACAAATGAATATCTTCTTCAACTTCGGTATACATGGCAAAGCCTGAACAAAAGTCCTCGTCGATATATTCTAGCTCTGCTAACTGACTTCTTTCCCCAGTTACAATCAGTTTTACATCATAAGCTTTAGATGGCGGTACTGAAGTAGGTAAGCGAGTAGGGCTTAGGTTCAGTGGCTCGATAAGGTTTTGTTGAATTGCAGACTTTATATTCGGCCAAAGTCCCGGGTTAGCCAGAATGAGATTAGCAGGTACAATCAAATAACCGTCGTCAGCTTGTGAAATCAAGCCAGGTTGGAAGGCAATATCACCACTTACATCAACACTGTAACGGTCAAATAAACGTTTGGCATCAAGTGATTCCGACAAAACAATCGCAGCGTTAGAATGACTCTGAAGAGCTTTACTGATGAACTCTCTATAGACAGAATTATCGACGCAGTTAATGAGTAGCACGCGTGTCAATCCCGACATTTTGGAAAAGCGAGATATCGTTGCCGACATCCTCGGTTGAAGATCAGTAAAAGACTTCTTTGGTAACGAAGGTGCAGACTTTAAAAGTGCTTCGTACTGCTCAAGTGAAGGTGTTACGTCTTGCCAATTAAGTTGGTTCATTAAAATTCATCGTAATTCAATCTTGCCGACATTATAACGAAATGGACTATAACACCCTAGCACCAATTTGGTTCGCTCACGGCATTCAACACTCAATGAACAATACTTAGACAAATGAGTGATCAACATCGATACTTCTAAGAGTTTTATTTGCCCAAGTAAATTATCTGGGTTACGCTGTCACTAGGTTATGTTTATGGGTCGGAATAAATGAAATATCAGCAGCTTGAGAATCTAGAGTGTGGGTGGAAATGGAAGTATCTCATCAAGAAATGGAAAGATGGTGAAGCGATTACCCGACATATTGATACAAGTGAAGCAGATGCCGCGGTTGCAGAGCTAAAACGCCTTGAACATGAGCCTACACTTGTCTTGGCTTGGATAGAAAACCACATGTCAGAAGAGTTAGACAATAAACTCAAGCAGGCTATCCGAGCGAAACGGAAACGCCACTTTAATGCAGAGCAAGTCCATACAAAGAAAAAATCCATTGATTTAGATTACCGAGTTTGGGAAAAGCTTTCTAGTAGAGCAAACGAGCTCGGTTGTACATTATCTGACGCAATTGAATATCTACTTTCTGAAGCATCGAGAAGTGAGAAAGCGAGTCAAAAAGTTACCTCAATCAAAGAGGATTTGAGTAAATTGCTATCTAGCTAGGATAGGGAGTGCCAAATGTTATATGTAATCTTAATTGCTGCCATTGTGATCTTTTGGTTGATCGCAGTTGATAGACCAGTGCTAAAAGTAAAGTTTGATAACGGCCATATCAGTAACGTAAAAGGGCATCTACCACCTTCTTTCAAACATAACTTACAAGATATTAGTGAACATAATCCGTTTAGTGGTGAAATGAAGGTATATAGCCAACGAACCGGCATGCGCTTGAGCTTCTCCAAGGACGTTCCCAAAAAAATCCAACAGCGGATTCGCAACGTTTTTCCGCATCAAGGTTTCAAAGCGAGCAAAGGCAAGAAGCGAGCTTAATTACATATCAGTTACTTAATCGTGTTAAATGGGACGCAATATAGCGTCCCATTTTCGTATCTATAGAAAAATTATTTATCATTGATTAATCAATAAGATAAACGGGCTTAAATTATGCGATACGTTGTAACTTTAATGTTCTTACTCTTCGTAAGCACTCCAGCTTTGTCTGACGACTCGGAAACGAATCCATTGGCTAAAAAGATTAAAACTAAGATTCAAAGGAAAGCAGACAATAAATTTGATGACTACCAAGGTTATTGTGATGTCATGATAGAGATGGAACACAAAGGTAAAAAAGCAGTAATAAAAAGAGTAACCAGTAGTGGTGACAAAAAAGTTTGTCGGTATGTGAAATCCAACTTGAGGAAAGGAAAACGCTATCGTTATAAATATCCAGAAAAGTATATTCGGCTTCATATAGCCACAGGTTCGTGATTTCAATGTTGATTAGAAGCATCGGGCAGCAAGAGCGCAAAGCTTTCAGACTCGATGAACTAGATGAAAATGAAGTGGCTCTCGTGTAATTGGCTGGGAATGCAGGCTAGGTGAGATAAACCAATCAACTCGAAATGATAATCTGCAGATAAAATCAGTATGGGAAGGAATTGCAAAAAAGTTTAATGGGCTTGGATTGTCAGGAATCTCAATGGCTTGCACTGGATTGGCCTTAGTGATTTCAAGTCCACAGGAACCACTATTACAGTGCGCATTATATTCGTGTTTATGTTGAGTGGTTTGCCAACGGCCTAGAACGCGCAAAGGGTGGGCGAAAGACTTTCTCATTGTCGCAGCTTGCTGCGTACATGACAGGAAAGAGAATCGCTTTGAAGAGATAGCCCGTAACATAAAAAGCGTATAATGCGAATTAAGAAAGAAATGACATACCAATTACTCGGTATGTCATTTTTTTTACGTACTAGCCCCGCAGGGATAAGGGCGTCCACTTCAGTTCTTAGGGAATGACTCGTCCAAACGCCCGAAAAGTAGGGAACTTGTTCCCGTAGCTCCCCTCAATGAAACCGCAAAACATCCCTTCATCCTGCCAGAATCAGCCTTGCAGAGCCTTTCAGCACCAAAGGCGTTTAATCCCACTGGAACGCTCTAAAACTTCCATTTCGACGACGATAAGGAACAGAGGAGAAGAGAGAGGGAGCGCAAAGCGGGGAGGAAGCGAGAGCGCCACGGTGTGCGCTCTCTCTACTTAGCTTTCATTTATTTCATGGCCAAAACCTACCGCGAAGCGGTTCGGGTTCCTGTTACACCCGAACTAACTCCGGAATTCCGGACTATTTTGCCTTTTTCATTTCTTCCGTTTTACCTTCAAAAATGGATATTCCTAAAAGAGTATTGTGCTCGATGAGATGCTGTAAGCTCTTAGCAATACAGTATTTATCGATCACTGCCAATAGATGATCTTTGTCCTCATCTGGCAGACCTTGGATCCTTTCAAGAGCAACTGACATTATTGCGTCAATGCTTGTCTCTTCCATATCCATTAGTAGTGCATTGGGTGTGCAGTTTAGTGCTCGTGTTAGCGCGTATATGGTACTTAACTTGGGGTCTGTTTCATTTCTTTCGATTTTTGAAATTTGACCAAATCTTATACCACACTTGTTAGCCAGGTCTCCTTGAGTCCAGCCTTTGTCACGTCGTAATCTTTTTAAGTTTTCGCCTATAGACATAATAAAATCGCATTTTTTATCTTGTGAACTCAATTTTAACCCTATATATTTATCGCTCAGGATAAATTGATTCTATGGGATTAGTCATTTTTATTCCATAAGACTATTGACAGGGTTTTCACTTGTACTTTATTGACCAACTTTTCATGCAACAAGATCACCCAGAAGGCGGACTTCCTTTGGTTGGCACGCATGTTATTGAGCGTGTTGATATGGAAAGTGGTGAGAAGCTCCCTCCAAGTGTGAATCAGAAAATTCTAGAAGGCTCTTACAGCACAAAATTAACTATTCGCTGTAATGGCAATCGCGTCCGTGTTGAAGGAAACCCTTCGAGATGGCAGCGTATGGATAATTTATTTGGTTTAAAAACACTTGATGAATGTGTATCCATCTATAACCACATATTAGCAAAATATGATTTACCTCCGTTTACTAAAAACACTCGTCTCCATCATCGCCAAACGGCTGAAAGAAAATCTTCTTGCCTTGTTGGTGATGGTGCTGAGATTACGCTTATTGACTGGACTCGTAATCACATGGTGGGGCGAGGGCGCGAAGCTTCATTTATTCGAGGAATGTCTTCGGTGCAAATTGGTCGCGGGCGTGAACCAAAGCTTTATCCAAATGGCATGACTTGTAACTGGGGTGAAGCTTCTGAATGGATGATGGATAAGCTTTACTGCAAGGCATTTGAATTAAAAGAGCATTTAAAAAAAGACAAGCGCAAAAAGAAAGGAGTTACAACAGAGCAACTTAATTATATCAATCAGCTAATTTCATATTGTGAAGAGCAAGGCGTAGTACGAGAAGAGCACAGCTTAAGACAGAAGTTATTGAAAAGACATAATTTACAATTTTACGGCTTAGTAGACGAACAAGACTTTTATGCACATTTGAATGATATCGAGAACGCTATGAACACACTGCACGCAACACATGATGAGCACCAATCTATTGCACACCAATTACTATCTTCTGGTGCTGTAGACACTTTACGACAGGCCAATACAACAATGAGTTATTTCACAATGTGGCAGCATGGTACTGATTTAAGAGACATCCTAAAAGACAGTCAATTTTATCAACATAAAGCTCGCCTAAAGCAAATTGGTATCGATATCTCTCGTCCTTTCGATGTTTCTCGGATGTGTCCTACATTGAAGCGTTCAGAGGTCATTGAGGTTGCTCCATTGCCAGTCCCAGACTGGTATCAAATGCCACAAGTTACCCAGTCAAACATTTTACCTTTCAGAGCAGTCGCTTAAATCAACTTTAATAAGGGCATTAACATGTTGAAAATTGAAATTTTTAAAGAGGATGAAAGACTCATTACTCGAACCATTCCTGGTAGAGAAGGGAAAGCGCCTAGAACTATTTACGAACAAACAGCATATGCATATTTGGGTGGTAAATTTCCCGTAGAGATGAAGTTATCTTTAGATGAAGGACAACCGCCATATGTCGCAGGAGATTACACAGTTCATAGTTCTAGTTATGTTGTTAATAACTTCGGTGGCCTTGAATTAAAGCGATTTGGTTTACTTATTTCTCCTATGGAGGCCGAACTATGATTTTGAACCTTCCTAAGAGAGCTATCCCATATAAAGGCGGCGTCGCTATGGTTAGCCGCGAAGATGATCCAGCGTATCAATGTACGTCTTGCTATAAGCCATTTTTTCAAGATGAAGTGACTGTTACCGCATATTTGACTCATATTGAGTGCCCAAATTGTTGTTCATCTTTACGAGAGATTACAGACTCTAAGCCACTAATCACTGAATAGAATTAAGCCCGTAACTGGTTGGACAGCTACGGGCTTTCACCACAACCAACTACTGGAGAGTTGATTATGACTATCAAAGAATACACGTTAACTGATTTAGAATCTAAGCTTAATGAAATTTCAAATATCTCGATGTTCTTAGGGACTGGCGATTGCCCAAAGGAAATTGCATCAAATTTACATGAACACATGAATGATGAGATTGAAAAGCTTCAAGGGATGTTAAGCTTTATGCGGTTATATCCAGAGATTAAAGCTCAAGAACTCAAGCAGACAACGGCCCATGCCTAATACCTTAGTGCGCATTATATGTGTTATGTTAAATATCCCCGTTTTATTCCTAGATTCACGAGAGACCAATAATCAATAAGTTAAGCCCTGCCTTCTACTCTTTACAGAAAACTGTTTTGCGTTTACGCTGAGTTCATGAACTTGTGTTCTGGGTTTAGTGTCAAGTTCATAAGTGTATTTAACAGTATTCGGATTTACCATAAAATCCTTAATAGTTAGTTAATCATCTCGCGATGATTAACTAACTATTAAAAACATGGTTAACCTTAGCACTGCATCGTTTCATCTAAATGTGTTCACAGAAACCAACTAAAAGGATTTTTGAACGACTATGAGCTATAGCCTTGCCCACACGAAACGTAATGGACAGCACCTAAAACTGGTTGTTGATGATGTCACGACGCTGCCGTCTCTGTTCTTGACGATTTATACGATTACTAAACTCACAAAGAGATCGCTTGGAACTCAAACCAACTCACTTAAAGCATTGCGCTTCTTCTACGAATTCTATGAAAGAAAGTACGGTTGTACCTTTGATGGTGCGTTCCTAGATGCCAATTACTATATTGAATCATTCCTGAAAGAAGTTGATCTCTTCTTTGATTATCTCTTATCAAAACAACACATTGATGGTTCTTCTTCATACATTTCCGTTAGCCCTATTTCTAAATCAGCTTCAGCAAAGGAAGCGTATGTGGCTTATGTTCATGTGATCACGCGCTACTTTAAGTTCCTGAATGACAGATACACATGCATGGATTATCAAAATTGCTCTCCGCTCGATGCCTCGGTGATGCATCGTGAAATAGAGAAGAAGATCAAGCAAATCACAAAGGAATACTCTTCAATGGAGGTGGATTCGAATTCTTCAACAACACGATACAAGAGCCTAACAGAGCAACAAGCACTGCTGTTAGATAATATGCTTTTGCCATCAACTGAAGAGTTTGTAGATGCGGATACTGGTGAGGTTTACCCAGCAGTGATAAACCCTCAGAACCCTTTTTCAAGTCAATTTGAGCAATTCCGCAACTACATTATTCACAGACTGCTGTTTCAGTACGGACTGAGGATCGGTGAGTGTTTGCTTCTTTCGCTGGAATCGTTCGGGCCAACGCTACCTGACCAAAAAGGTGAACGTTCTTATATCCTTCTAGTCCAGAACCTACCCGATGGAGTTGATGACCCTCGGGCAAATCCTCCCTCAATTAAAACAAAGGGTTCTCAACGAAAAATTAAATTAGACCCTAGTGACTACACGATGCTCACTATCTACTGCGAAAAGAGATCCGCCCTCTTTGAATCTAAGCCAGAGGCAACTGACTATGGCGTTCTTTTCATTGGATCGCGTGGTGATTTAGCTCCCCTAACCTATGATGCCGTCAACTCCTACTATCGAAAAATTGATAGCGCATTTATAAAAGAGCACCCGTACTTCAGAACGACATCAGAGGTTAATATCGAATCTATGCCTCAGATCACTCCCCATGTAGGCAGACATACGTGGGCTTATATAACGCTGGAGTTCATCTATAACGAGCTGTTTATTGAAGAGCTAGAGTTGAAGCGAGACTATGGCGTTAGAGCAAGAATGAAGGGGCTACTAGACGTTGCGGCTGACAAGTTGAGAGTCCTTGGTGGGTGGAGCCTCACGAGTAAAATGCCAATAAGGTATGCCAATCGATTCATTGAGAAAGTAGCAAATGAAAGCAACACTAGGCGAACGGATATGGTAACGAAGCGCTCCCAAATGCCATTGACCTCAACGAAAGACGCACTTCTGAGTTCAAATAAGGAAAGTGCTATTAATAACGACTACGACGACAACGGATTTGGAGATTTTGATGAGTTCCAATAATGTAACGCCACTCAATTTTCGCGCAGCCGACGATACCCCTTTTTCTTCGGAGCAACTAACGTGGATCAGCGAACTTGAATTACCAAAGCGTGTATTCCTCAAAGGTGCTGACAGAACTGATGATAATACCTTAACGTTGGACGAGGATTGGCGTTGTTATTTTTCAGGTGGGGAACGTTATATTGGATTCGAAAGCTCTCCAATATTCTCTGAGCTTGGTAGCATCAAAGTAAGATTGATAAAGTTCGTCGCTGTCTGTTACCTTCGGGAGCACAGCCCAACGAATTTACCTACGATGTGTTACTCCCTAGCCCATTATTTTAGGGAGTGTGAGCATTTCACTAAAGTCACCTTTTTAGCACATCTTGAGCACTTGGCTACTCGAATTAATGAGTCTAAGAGTAAAACTAATAAGGATTTTTATCCTATCCTGTATGCTTTAAGGGCGCTTGATCGTGATGGATTCTTTAACAGTACAGATGATTCAAAACAAGATCTTGAAGACCAACTGCTTTTTGTCCCTCGCCCTCAATCTGATACTTTCGGGATTTATCAAAATCTTGATAATGTGATTCCATTAGAAGTGTGCGCGATGATTCAGGATGGTATTACTCGTTGGGCATCCAAGTTGACGCCTAGCCTGAAAAGTAAAGCAGAAATTGAAGCGCACCTAAGCATTATCAAAGCCAAAGTCAGCCTCGATTCACTTCGTGATTGCGTTATTCTTGGTCTGACCTATTACACTGGCGGTAGACCTGTACAACTTGCAAAACTTTATGCCAGCGATATACATCTGGACACCAAAAATGAAGCTGGTAATCGCTATTCTCTCCTGCTCCCGTTCGCAAAAAAATCAAAAAAGAACCCACACCCAATATTGATTGCACTCCCCGATGAATTGGGTAAGTTAATCAAGCTTTATATTCGGTTGGCTAAAATCAGTCCTGAAGAACCGTTATTTCCAAAGTCGAAGTCAACAACAAAAGCTGCAAGTGATGCTATACAAAGAATGCTATTTCGCTTTTCTCCTCAAGAAACGAAAGACGCAGTTAATGAAGGGCTATTAGAGCTTCCACGCTATACATCGACCCTTTTCAGACATAATGTCGGACACTCAATGGCAATGAGTGGCGCGAGTGCTACTGACATTGCCTACATCTTAGGACACAGCAATGATACGGTAGCTTCTCGCTACATAGCTGTGACGCCTGATATCGCTGATATTCGAGAGCAAGCATTAGGACGCAACCCCGTATTCAAGAACATGATGGCTTTGATGCTCACAGGGAACCTTGTTCATAGTGAAAACTGGGATGGCCGTCGAGTAGCAGGCTCTATTGGAGGCATCCTACATACGCACATTGGTGGGTGTGGCTATGAAGAGCCAATATGCCCATTCAGTCAAGGGCGAGCCTGTCATGGCTGTATTTACTTCCACCCGTTCCTCGATGGATTACATAAGGAAGTGTATGACGCATTTGGTCGAGAAGTTGACGAGCTGATAAAGATAACTGTAGATGCCAACCTTCACAAGCACCCTCTCGGCAATGACTTAATCCGCCGCCAAAGAAATGTGGCTAATGTGATCAGCCGAATAGAAAACTATCAGGGAGCGAGAAAGTAATATGCTTGATGTGAGCAAGAATGTTGATGCCTTTATAAGCAAGAACCGCGAGAAATTCCGTGAGAAAGCAATAGAGGCAAACGTTGAGAATGTATTTCTATGGGAATTGGATAGCTGGACGTATGGTAAATCAGGCTACGCATGGCTTAAGGGTGCAAATAAGGGAAAACTAGCCTTTACCCATATCTCACGAATAAAGGGCGTCGAAAAAATGGATGTCGCCCCCATATATCAAAATTTCATGAGAGCAATGTTGGTTGAGACACTAACCATGAGCGGCAATAGTACCCCTGCGGGGGCTGTGTTTCAGCAAGAAATATTAGTAATGAAGCGTTGGTACGCTGAACTTGTTAAAGCTACTGGGCAATCCCACCCTATGTATCTAACATCAGACATTATCCACGCCGCCATGGACACTCACGCTGAATGTGGAGCAGCGTCAACGGCTGTTAGTGATTATGCTGATAAAGCAGTTGCGCTAGCAAAAGTGCTGAGTGCAAAATCGCTAACGTTAACCACGCTTAACGTGCAGAACCAACACCCTACGCGAAATACGTCAGTCGATGTTACTGATCTAGATCCTTTAAAAACTGAGGATGAACACTTAATTTCGATTAAGGCGTTCATGTCCATTATTGAGCTGATTTATCTAGCCGAGAATGACGAAGATAAAGTGCTGTTAATGAGCTTGCTTTTGCTACTAATCACAGGTCTTCGTTTCCAAGAATTGCAGAACTTGAAAACTGATTGCCTTGTTAGGCGAGAAATAACTGACCCCGATAAACTGCAATATGCCAAGGATATGGGCTTCCCTGATTATTACCTAGGCATTGACTACATCGGCGCAAAGAAGGCAGGCAAACGCATACATTGGCTAGCCCCTTCAACCTACCCTGTTATTGAAATGATATTTGAGAGGGTCAAGGAACTAACCAACAAACAACGCGCACTGTTAATTTACTATCGAGAGTCTGATTTCACCTACTTTCTGCCTGACGCTATCCGTGAATTGCCAGAAGATGAAGTTGAATCTAGAGAACTGGTTGGTCATGTTGTTGATGGGACTGGCGGTGCCAGAAATGCCATCGTTAGAAGTATTCAGACATCATTCAAAACCTATGCTGGACACGAGCCGACTAGAATTCACGAGGTACACAAGCAACTCAAACACTACTTCTACACAAAAACTCAGGTTAATGATTACATCGTCGCTGTTTATTCAAGTTTATACAACTTCGAACAAGAGCACCGAGGGGTTCATACCTATAACGACAATGGTACATTGTTGAACTTTAACTACGAAGAATTACTGTTCATTTCTCCCTATGGCATGGGAAATCTGGTTAATGACTTCCGTCATTTATCGGTAATCACCCCGCTACAGGAAAACACTCTCAAAAAATGGCTCGGCAACACGCAGGGTTCTACATCCATTTTCTCCTTATTTGGACTGACGGAAGACGATGGTTCAGAGATACGAGTCGCTAAACACACCCCTCGCCATAACATAAATACGTTTTTAGCGATTGCTGGCGTAACAGACCACTTACAGGCGATCTTAATGGGGAGAGTAGACGTCACGCAGAACAAACATTATCAGCATGGGGTTGAATCTCTTGAATATAGAGCAGCAGCCATAGCAATGGTTGCTCTGGAGAAGACCTTTCATGCCAAGAAAGATGTATTCACTGAAGATGATCAAATGTCGCTTTTCGACACGCCAGTTGAGCACTCTCTAGTCGTACAAGGCACTGATAAGTCAGAAGTAACTCAGCGTATGGCTGCATACGCAAAAGCCAACCGCACTCGAACTGGTGTTGAAGCCGTTAAGAGTACGGCGAGTATGATTGTCTCAAAAGACTTATCCACCGAGGCCAACCTAAAGCGAGCAATGCAAACATATGGCGCAAGCAGCGAAGAAATGGCGAAGTATGTTGGTGATTCGATGTCAGAAAGCTTCATGCCTGAACTAAAAGAAGCTCACGATAAGCTCATTAATAACAAGCAAGAACAGGAAGCTAAACGCCTACTTGAACGTCACGCTCGGATTTACCCGCTTGTTTTTGGGGCATGTACTAGAGACGTAGCTAGATTCGGTTGCCCTTTTGCAATGCGATGTCAGGAAGGATTACCTTGTGGTTATTTCACGCTTTCTGGTCGAATGGGAGAAACAGAAGAAGTTATCTCTCGACTAGAACGCAAACAAAAAGAAGTAGAAACACTAAGAGAGTTGGTCTCGACTAATCCAGCCTTTCAACTCGCTCTTGATGAGCAAGAGCAGTCATTATTGTTATATGAAGCGCTGAAAAATAAAGCTCTCAAGTCACTACAAGAGTCAGAAATCGTGTCCCTGTTAAGTGACGACCCACAAAACCCATTCGCTCACCTTTTAAAGACAATCAGAGATCAGGATCTCGTAGGTAAAACGCCAAAAACCTTGGCAGACCTTTTCTACATTGAGCAAAAACGAATGGAGCGTGATGCCGCTAAGGGAATTGAGGATAAAAGGAGCGAAACACAATGAGAGAGAAACGCTTAGCTGGAAAAGAGCTTGACCAGTACATCCAGAATGAACTGCTGATGATGATTCGAGAAGGCTTAGAGAAGTCCCCTATTCAGCCATCTACTGTACACGCTCGACTTGTGTCGAGAGGAATTATCAAAGGCGGCCTGAGTACCTTGAGTGTGCCTCACCGCAAGAAAATGATTGAGGAGGCAAAGCAACGTCAGCACAACACCAGTGAATTCACTGATGAAGAGCATGAAAATTTCTCAAAAGGTCGAGTATCGAAAGCCTATGTCCAAAAAGCAGAGCGGTACAAGCAAGAGTTGGATGAGTTCAAAGAAAAATATGAGCGGAACGTGCTAGCGGTAGCAGACATAGTTCATTACGTCGATTCCGTTACACCCATGAAAGTAGAGGAAGTTCTGGGTGAATATTTAGTTAGAGAGCTAGCGATGGCTAAAAAACGAGGGTAACGACGTCATGAAAAAGACACCTGCTGAAGTCAATGTAGAAAAACTTGAAGCGTGGATAGCAAAACAAACGGATCAAGATATCAAGGAGCTAATCTACCGAGGTTCAATCAATAAGGGAGCCGTTGCCGCTCAGTCAGGTGTAAACAAGCGTGCCATAACGGGTCAAAACCAACGAGCAACCAAGATTTTTAATGACTGGGAAGAGTCTTGTAGAGAAAGAAACTTACTGCCAAAACCAACAAGCTCAGTCAGTACTCAACCTAAAGGTGACGCGCACCAAGCTTTTGAGTACCAAGACCCTAAAGATGCTGAGATTGCCAGATTAAATCGCGAAGTCAGTCGCCTAAAAGAGCAGCTATACCAACAGGAAATCATGATGAAGCGATACGACGAATTTAAAGATGTCCTGTACAGTCGGGGGTTCTACTCATAATGAACCTACCGAAAAAAATTGTCATGTATTTCCGAGTCACTTACGTGCAACACAATAATAAAAAAGATAAGTGTTTCATTAGAGGTGCTGTTAGTAAACGAAAGTCCAGAAATACATACAGTGTTCTATCTAGCGTCAAAATAAACACCACATGCACTGGGTTGCCTTCAATTCCTGCTAAAGGCGAATACTGGAAAGTTATCGGGGAAGCAGAGCGTTACCTTGAAGACCATGATGGATTTAGTAGGCATATTTTTGAATTTAATGCGCCTACTGCGCTTGAGTTTCAAATCCCCAACACCTTAGAAGAAGTGAAGGACTTTGTTGCCAAATCGAGTGACTTTCAAGGCATCGGAACGGTCAGACTCTTTAATGTTTGGGATAAATATGGTGATACCGAAGCCATGAATATCATTCTTCGAGGGGATATAGAGAAGCTCGTTGCGGTTGAATTGGTCTCTGAGGAAGACGCTCGAACACTAGTGGAAGGCTTCAAAAAATACACTAATCTGAAATATGCCAAATGGTTTGCCGAGCACCGTATCCCGCCATTTGTACAGCAGAACTACTTCAAAATGTCGGCAGTTATAGAGGATGAGCAAACAGGTGCAAAAAAGGGACTACCAACACCTCCAGAGGTAATTTCAGATAACCCCTACCACCTTACTACTCTGGGTATGTCTTTCCGCTCTGTAGATCAGCTTGCCCTCACTGTATTTGAGAAACAACTTGATGACCCGAATCGCCTCGTGTGCGCTGTAAACCAAATTCTTAATGAACAGGTTGTTCCAAGAGGTCATACATTTGGCACTCATAACCAGATATTCCCATATCTAGAAGCCCTGCTAGAGTCTAGGGAATTAGCTGCGCTGGCATTAATGCAGTCGGAGCAACTATTAAACTTCAAGCTTGGCGATGATGGTAACTACCACCACGGTGCGCTGTATATAATGCAAGGCATTATTGCTGAGCGTATAAGTACACTCGTCAATCGTAAATCGAACTGGTGTGATTTCACTTACCCCAGAGCAATCAATCTTGCCTTTAAGCAACTCCCTTTTCCCTTAGTGCCAAAACAAGTTGAAGCCGTCTATTCTGCCCTAGAGCATGAAATCTCCATTATCTCTGGAGGCGCAGGAACAGGAAAAACTACGGTGCTACGAACTATATTAAGAGCCTTTTCAGAACTGAAGTACAACATACACGGCATTGCTCTTTCAGGGAGAGCGGCGCTTAGACTCCATCAGTCGATAGGTTTCCCAACTAAAACTATTACTAGATTCCTAAATGACGAAGAACTAGAGAGCGTTGATTCGGCAGGTGAAGAGATTAAGCACCTCGTGGTTATAGATGAAGCCTCTATGGTTGATGTGCCATACATGAGCCAAATTATCTTACACTGCTGTCCTAATGTGAGATTCCTTATTGTGGGCGATCATGAGCAACTCGCTCCTATTGGTGCTGGCAAAGTTCTGTATGATCTCATTAAGTCTGGGCTGGTTCCTTTTGTTGAGTTAGACCAAGTGCAACGCCAAGATGAAAGCACAGGGATTCCAGAGTATTCTAGGGTAGTAAGGTCTGGTCAGATCCCTCAATCCCTGTCGAATAAGAGTGTTCACTTTCATGAATGCGATGAGCAAGACATCGTAGACAAATGTATTGAAATCTATCGCCGCAATCGCTCTAACAGCCAGATGGTCTCAGCCACAAGGAAAACAACCTTTGAGCTGAATAGTAAGTGCCAA